>DDDD01000099.1:0-33428 GCA_002335945.1 Porticoccaceae bacterium UBA1989 | reverse complement strand
TGTGATTAGCAATATTCTTATTGGCAGTCTCATGGTCGAACTCCGGCGCTGTCCACATAACGGGCAATTCTAAAGCCTACATCTAGGCGGCCATCGGCGCCAGCATCGCGATAACTTAGACGCAGTTCTGTGCGAGACCCCAGTGCCCAGCTGGCTCCGCGAATAACATGTCTGGTGCCTGTTTTTGGTCCTTTCGGATCTATCGCGACTTCTCCTCGACTGGGACGCACGTCGTAATAGTCATTAACCCATTCCGCAACATTGCCGCTCATATTATAGAGGCCGTTATGGTTGGGGCTGAAGCTACCGGTATTGGCTGAAACCGGAGATTTATCGTTGTAATTGGCAATGGTAAAGGTCAGGAATCTTGAGGCGCTTTGATCGGCATAGTTTTCAATCACTGCGGCAGGAGGATAGAGGTCATTGTTCCAGGGAAATACTTTGTTTTTGCCATTAGTGTCGACTCTTGCTGCCCAGGCCCATTCGGCTTCGGTGGGCAGGCGGTAGCCATGGGCGTCCCAGTTAAAACCGCTGACTATGCCGGCTTCCATTTGATAAAACTGGGGCAGACCGTCCCGCTTGCTCAGCCAGTTGCAGTAGAGGGCGGCATCTTCCCAGCTAACTTTGGCGGCGGGCTGTTGATCCATATCCAATGACCGGCCCTTGAGTGCGGAGGAGCTGTGGCTGGCTTTCCAGCGACGTAACTCGGCATTGCTAATTTCTTTGGTGCCTAGATAAAAGGGTCTTTGCAAGCTTACGTTGCGTTCGGCTTCATTGGCCCTGCGTCCCGGTTGACGGCGGGGTGCTCCCATCGTGAAGCTATGGTTGGGGCGAAATAATTTTAAGGGCGAGCCAATTGAGGATTTTACCATTGGCGGGCGCGAGGCCCAGTAAGCCTGTTGCAGGGTAAGCAGCGTTACCTTAAGTGCCTGTTCGTGGCCGGGTCTTGGTGTGACAGTTAATGACTTGGTTTCGTAACCGGGTTTTTGAATGCTGACGCTATGGGGTTTTGCTGTGAGTGATAGGGTTCTACTACCGCTACCCTGGTTGCGGTTATCCACCAGAATCTGTGCATCCTCTGGGCTAACAGTAAAGGCAATGTTGCCTATATTAGGGACTAGGTTAATGGCTAGACCTGAGTTTTCTTCAGGCTGTACCTTGGCTGATTTAGTCGCCTTTAAATAGCCTTCCAAAAATAGCTCAATAGAATGTTTTGTAAAGGGGGCTAAGGCGACATCCACTGGGGTGGTGCCACGAAATTTGTTGTTAATGGTGACATTAGCGCCGGTTGGAGAGCTGCTTATCTGCAATGTGCCGTCGGCAACAATCAATTTAATAGGAGGATGCTGAGCGTCGGTGCCCGCTTTAATAGAGACCTGCTGGAGGTGAGGCTTATAACCTGTAAGCGCTATTTTGAGCTGACTGCCTGTTTCCAGTACCTCTGTACTTAGGGGAGTTTGGCCGATTAGTCGCTCATCAATATACAGATCGGCTCCCGCTGGTTCGGTGGTGAATTGCATCTGCCCCCAGGCTGGCAGCAATGCGATGTTGAGAGACTGAGTTTTACCTAGGCCTTCGATATCAATCTCTTGTTGCAATGGAAAGTAGCGATACTTGCTAAATTCAAGCTGGTGGGAACCTCGACTAAGTCCCTCGAGCGTACCCGGAACTGTCCCTGTTTGTTGCTTGTCGACACTGACTTGGATGTCTTGCAGTTCTGAGGTTATGGCGAGATTACCGGGCAGTGGTTGGAGCTGTAGCTTTATATCCTGAGTGGCAGCATCGCCTACGGTGATGGTGTCGAGTAATGGATAGTAGCCTGGGGTGGTGGCGGTGATGTCGTACTCACCTTTGAGTAGCAAGTAGTTGTCTCCGATGTTAAATGACAGGCCACTTATTTCTATGTCTGCAGCGGGAGGCTCTGTTTGGAAGATAACCGCACGTGCAATAAAGAGGTACGTCATGATGATAACGCTGATGCCTGCAAGAAGGGCGAGGCTGAGCATACCGAGTGATATGGGCAGGCGGCGCTTGGCACCACTGCCATCCATGGGCGTGAAGTCGGTTGCTAACAGTGGGTTATCGTCGGACATAGTATTTCAGATACTGTTTTATTATTTGATTAACAGATTAGTGTGCTTTTAATTTAGGCACGACTAATCTGTTCCCTAAACTTTTTGACTCCATTAATGGCTGTTTGTTAGAAAGATTTATGCTTGATCGTATAATTTTCTGACAAATGCAACAGACTAAGTAGTCTTTCTCGCTTTGCTCTTTGTTTATATCGCTTCGCTCTTTCTCTAAATAGCTTCGCCCTCTATGCTTTCTATTCAAATAGCTTCGCTACAGCTTACCAGTATTGGGTCGGGCATTGGTTCGCCGGTAATGGTGAATTCCACTCTTACATCTCTATAGCCCAGTCGTTTGCCTGCAGCGATGTAGCGTCCTGGTTTCAGTAAAACGGAGGTCTGCTTGAAGGCGCCTAACTTTTTAACGCGAAATAAGGTTACATCAGTGAGGCTATCTGACTGGAGGACAACATCGATGGAGTTGCGCGACTGGCGTAAGGTTTTATTCAGGTCGGCAATCTGCTGTGTTAACACGGGGCCCGGTTTGGCAATACCTCTGGCATCTTTCAGGAGACGTTGGCCGCTGCTGTAAAGGGAGGAAGACACAAGTTTTAGAGGGTCTGCGAGAATTTTATTAATTTGACTGTCCAGCTGGGCACGCACCCTGACGCGGATGGTGCGGACTTTGGCGGCAGTTAAAGAGGGGTCGGTGGCCAGTAATGATTGATAGACATCTAGGGCTTGCTGCCACTGTTCGCGGCTCTCATGGCCGTTGGCCTGGGCCATCTGCCGACTCACCAAAATCTGTGACTGACGTGTTTTAACCTGCGACATTGCCTGAGCCACAGAGGGGTGGTTGGCATAGACAGTGCCTGCTTTTTTAAATGCCTGATTAGCGGCGGCAAAGTTATCTTTATCTAGGGCGCTAAACCCTTGGCTCATGGCATTGCGAAAGCGCTCTTCGACAATGGCTTGCTGAGTGGAGCTTAGGGCTGCTGCAGCCAGTATATGTTGAGGATCAAGTGCTAGCGCCTGTTGGTAGGCGCTTTTAGCCTCATTGAGTTGTTTGCCTGCAAGCAGTTTATCTGCGCTCTGGAGCTGTTCAATAACCTCAGGTAGCACTGCGGCACGTTGCTCAATTTGCTGGGACTGTTTGTTGTCTGGTGCAATGGCCATGGCTAGGCTGGCTGCTGCAGTGGCAATTGAGATGTCGGTGTGGGCGGCATTTTCAATGGCGGCTAGGCCATCTGCCAGCGCCTTGGTTAATGTCTGCTGACCCAGCTCTTCTAGGTTTTTTAACTGTGCCAGTGACTGTTGGTAGCTATCTAGAGATTCCCGGTAGTCACCGTAGCCATACTGTTCGTCACCCTGCTCAATTAGGGCCACGGCCTGACGAAATTCGAAGTCGGCCCAGCGTTTAACGCTCTGGTTATTGAGGCGATCACGGGTGGCAATAATCTGAGCCAATGCCGCCTGGGAGTCCTGTCGATATTTTGTTTTCTCGGCAACTGTAGACGGACTTACAGAAGTTTTATCTACCACTGGAACAGAAGCACTGGGCCCCGCTATCCAAGGTTCACTGACGAGGTTGGGCAACAATAAAACCACCGCGGCAACGGCGACTAACAGCAGGCCGATCACAAGCTTCTGCTTACCCTGCTGTTTTGAATGAGATATAGGTGACTGTCTATCCATAATGCGGCGGCCCCTATAGGGTGCCACGCTCCTGCTTGTATATTCTATGCAGCAGTTCTTGCCACTGCTCGTATTGAACCTTAACTGTGCCTGTAAGGGTCACGGTGCGGTCTTCAAGTTCTATTACCTGGGGTGCGATCTCGGCTTCTAACGAGGAACCCATTTCGGCCACTGATTCATTGTAGGCGGCTGCCTGCTGTTTTTTCTCGAGGCCGGATTTAAGGATAAAACCACCCACGGCGGCAGTGGCTGTACTGGCATCGCTGCCCATGCGGGTGTTGGCCTGGGAGCGTCCATAGATGCCCGCTAGAATGGAGCCGATACCGGCAATAATCCTGCGATTACCCTGCTTGTCGAGTTGACGGGCCTTGACCACTGAATCGTAAGAGGCGCGCCTGAAATCTTGGTAGGCTAGGTGCATCTGCTGTGAGAAACCGTCGTAGTAATCCTGCATGGTATCCACATAGAGGTAGTCTCGATCACGAATTTTGCGCACGCGCTTCAGAATGCTGTCATTTTCAGCGGGAAGACGGCTAATGGATAGGGTGCCATTACGTTCTTCGGTAATATATTCATCGAAGGCTTCAGGTGAAAAGTTTTTTGCAAAGCGCAGCTCTGAGATGGTGCGCAGCTTTATGGCCCGTTCATCGCTGAATTTTTCTCTGTATTTGAGTACATCATTGGCAATGCGGACAAACAAATTTTGGAATGGATCACCCAGGCTTTTTAAACGACGATCGTAGGCATATTTGCCGGTGGTCTGTTTGTATTTCTTGCTGAACCAGGTTTTGCCGCTGGTATCTTTTACGGTGATTTTTAGGTCCATGGTTTCGCCATCGGACTGCAATATGGTGCCGGTAATGTAGATATCCATGACTATATCTTCGCTGGGGGTTACTCGAATAGCACCCCAGGCTCCGCTTTTTTCCATGACTTTGGCTAGCTGGTTGGAGAAGTAAATAGCCTCGGCAAAGCGCACCTCTGGAAATACGGTGTCGTCTTCGTCTGTTAGGTAGAGGCCATCATTAAGGGTTGGAATACCGACGTCTAAGAGCGCTGCTTCTGGAATAGGCGCTGCTGGGGTTTTTAATACTAGGGCTGTTGATGAGGTAACCTTGTCTGTGGCTGCAAGGGCCGAGGGTGCAGTAAAGAGTACTGAGAACAGCGCAGATGCCAACAGCAGAGCTGCTAATGCGGCTCTCCCTGTTTCTTGACTAAGTTGTTTATTTTCCATAATAGTTATTATCCAGCACCGTCTATTGATTCTTGATTCGTCTATATTCATCCCAGAGTCTCTCACGGAGCACTGGGTCTTTTTCTTTCATGGCTGCGTCGCGTATCTGGCGAAGTACAATATCATCACCCTGACCATCATCTATATCCTCGGGGATAGGTATCACCTTGGCATCTGCTTGCTGCTGTCCAGAACCGCCGCCGCTTTCGCCCTCGGTACCGGGTGTTCCTTGGGAACCAGCTTCGCCCTCTGAGCCCTCCGGACCCTGTTGTGCGGCCTGTTCTATGTCTGCATTGCTCTCACCGGGGATGCCGCTGTCGGCCTCTTCAAAGAGAGGTTCGTCACTATCTGCAGCAACACCAGTAGAACCACTGGGACTTAGAATATCGATTTCGTCCGGTCCCTGGGATGAACTACCTCCCATACTGTCATCAAATCCTTCTAAAGATGCGTCAAGTTGCGCATCTAGGCCCTCTACACTCTCTCCTTGCTGACCGCCGGCGCTTTGTTGGCCACTGGCGCCGTCCTGTCCCTCATCTTCTTGGCCACTGCCAGTGCTCCCATCTTCACTTCCTGAACTCTCTTCACTACCGGTACTTCCATCTTCGCTACCGGCGCCTTGCTCACCGCCGGATGGAGGCCCGCTAGGAGGTGAGGAACTACCGCCGGGTGATGAAGAACCACCGCTTGAAGGCATGCCTCCGCCGGATGGGCCTGATGGCCCAGACTGTCCTGACTGGCCTGAAGAGTTCGTTGGCGAGGGCATTTGGCAGGCGGTGAGTAAAAACACCATAGCTAGCGCTGCTATTAGACTAAGCACTGAAGGTTGGCCTGTGGGGCTTTTTAATTGGTCCATTTCTTTAGGTCCATGTCAGTCGTTCCATTTTATTCGGCCCATTTTAGCCGATCTATTTAATCGATCTATTTAATCGATCTATAGTAGCTAGCCCTGGGGTGTTGGTTGATTGTAGGTCATGCTGTAGGGGGCATCTGCAGCCAGCCCATTAACGAGCTTTGGTCTAAAGCGTTTGCTGCGCACATCTTTGCGCAGATCGCTCAGTTCTTTGTCAGTAAAGCTTTCTGGTGGATTAGCCACTTCGATGTCATTGGGCACGCCGTAGGTGGATATCATCATGGACAGTTCAAGCTGAGCATCCTCGATTTCATCTGCCTGAGTTGCCTGACTGCCTTTATTCATGCTGAATTCTATCATTCTCGGTGCATCAAATAGCTCTGCTCGAGCCTGCGCGGGATCTTCTGTGGTGTCCAATACATCGGATGCTAGCTGATAGGCCTGGGTAGCAGAAGACCTTTGCCCGAATACCAGATACCAGTCACCCAGCTCAGCAATCGCAAGGGCATGATCTATCGCCGTGCTGTCGGGCTGCTCTACCAGGGACTCAATGACTTTCTCCAGCGCGAGCTTGCCTCGACGGAAGTGCATATGGGAGGTGGTTGCGTCGCTGGGACGGCCTGAGGAGCCTGCCATGGATATGCTCAGGCCAGATTCTGAGGGCTCTCCATGCTGCTTAATATGGTTGGCGATAAAATATTGCAGATACCCCAAACGTCGGTAGCGATCTGGCGCTTCTGGATCGTCCAGTGGCATATCTGTATTGATAATGTCGTACATCCGTGCGGCAATGCGTTCTGAGATAACTAGGTTGGAGTAACCGCCCCTAGGCGTGCGCTCTTTGTAGCTGTCCATGTACCAGTCCAACAACTGGTCCAGCACCGGCAGCATGCGTACATCTTTTGAGCCATAGGCCTTGGTATTAATGGTGTACAGGTTTTCCAGGGCTTTTTGTGATTCGTCCCAGTTACCTAGGTAACTTTCGGTGTCGGCAATGGATACTAAGTAGGGCGCCTGAGACAAACTGTCGAGGCCATAGTTAACACGCTCAATTTGCATGCCTCTTTGGAAGGCTTTGCGCGCATTTTCGTACTCTTCTCGGGAATAAAGTGATTTTCCAAGGCCTAAATACAGATCTGATAGCTCTGTTGAGTAGGCACTGTACTCAGCTTCAACATTGTCGATGGCGTTCATATAGTCGACAACAGGGTCGGAAATAGGCTTTTGTTCGGCGATGGATTGTGCGTAAGAAAATTGCGATGCTGTTATTGCCAATAGCAATACAGAAATTCTAAATACTCTGTCCCTGCAGATTGAGGGCGATTGTGATGGATATTGCTTGATGGGCATAACCAGCTCCTAGATTAACTCTAAAATTTAGAGTCGTCAGTTTGTAGCCGGTTCCGTGGCGGGTCTCTTGAGACGCATTTATTTTGTTTTTATGAACAAAGACTACAGATTTGACTACAAAAAATGATGTTTTACTTCGAGTTTTTCAACATTGCCTCGGTATTTATCTTAGTTTACACCTTCAGGTGCTAGAATCTTCGGCCATTTCAACGATATATCGGGATACTAATGAGCAAACCTCTAGAAGGCTTGAGAGTTATCGAACTGGGTCAGCTTTTGGCCGGTCCTTTTGCTGGATGCATGCTTGGATACTTCGGTGCCGAGGTTATTAAAGTAGAGCCTCCAGGTGGCGACCCGATACGTAACTGGCGTGAGGTTAAAGATGGTACCTCGCTTTGGTGGCGCAGCCTTGGACGCAATAAGAAGTGTATCTCGCTCAATCTTAAGACCCCAGAGGGGCGCGACCTCGTTAAGCAGCTGCTCAAGAGCGCTGACATAGTCGTGGAAAATTTCCGACCTGGTGTGCTTGAAGAATGGGGGCTAGACCCAGAGAGCCTTAGAGCAGATAACCCCAATCTTATCTATGCGCGTATTTCTGGCTATGGTCAAACCGGACCCTATTCTAAGAAGGCTGGCTTTGCCTCTGCCTGCGAGGCCATCAGTGGTTTCCGGTATGTGAATGGCTACCCGGGGGAAGCGCCAGTGCGGCCCAATTTAAGTATTGGCGACACGGTGTCGGGACTCCATGCGGTGATTGGCATACTGATGGCCCTGCGTTCGCGAGATGAGGCGATAAAAGATAATAAAGAGGGCGGTCAGGTGGTTGATGTGGCGCTCTACGAATCCATGTTTAATCTGCTTGAAGCCGTTATTCCCGAATATGATGGCGCTGGTGTTATTCGCCAACCCTCGGGAACCACGGTAACCGGTATCGTGCCGACCAATACCTACAAATGTGGGGATGGTAAATTCTTGGTGATTGGCGGCAATGGCGATTCCATCTTTGCCCGCTTGATGACTGCCGTGGGCAGAGCCGATATGGCCACGGATATTAAATATGCCACCAATTCTGATCGAGTCGTTCACGAGGCCGAGCTTGATCAGGTGCTGGCTAGCTGGTGTGCGAGCCTACCTCTCTCTGAAGCCATGCTTATTCTGGAAGATAATCGCGTGCCCTGTGGCCCTGTCTACAATGCTGCGGACATGATGGAAGATAGCCATTTCAAATACCGAGAATTATTTGAGCAGGTTGAAATTAATGGTGAGCCACTTAAAATTCCCGCCATGATGCCGAAGTTGCAAGGCACTCCCGGGGGCACAGAATGGCCGGGGCCGGAAATAGGCTCTCACACTGATGAAGTGCTGCAAAGTTTAGGATTGGGTGAGGCTCAAATTGAGCAACTCAAGGCCAGCGGTGTTGTGGCTGACGCGAACCATTCATAGCAAATAATCTAAGAGACGCCATTATGACCATTACCTCATTTCATCCGCCGCGCCGCACACTTATGGGACCTGGACCTTCCGACGTAAGTGAGCGCGTACTTCAGGCTATGGCTCGACCAACGGTGGGGCATATGGACCCGACGTTCATTGGCATGATGGATGAGGTTAAAACACTTCTGCAGTATGCTTTTCAAACGAAAAATGAACTGACATTCGCGGTTTCTGCGCCGGGTTCTGCGGGTATGGAATGCTGCTTTGCCAACTTAGTAGAGCCGGGTGACAAGGTTATTGTTTGTCAAAACGGCGTTTTTGGTGGCCGCATGCAGGAGAATGTTGAGCGCTGCGGTGGTATTGCGGTGATGGTCTATGATGATTGGGGAACCGTGGTTGACCCCCAGAAGCTTGAGGCTGCGCTGCTAGAAAATCCCGATGCAGTCCTGGTTGCCTTTGTTCATGCAGAGACCTCTACTGGCGCTCAGTCGGATGCCAAGACCCTCGTTGCGCTAGCCCATAAATATGATTGTTTAGCCATCGTTGATGCAGTGACCAGTCTTACTGGCTCGCCGTTACTGGTCGATGAATGGGAGATTGATGCCATTTATTCCGGTTCACAAAAATGCTTATCGGCTCCTCCAGGACTATCGCCGGTGAGCTTTAACGCCCGCGCGGCAGAAAAAATTCAACAGCGCAGCACTAAGGTGCAGAGCTGGTTTCTCGATTTAAATCTGGTCATGGGCTACTGGGGTGGTGAGGGCAAGCGCGCCTATCATCACACTGCACCGGTTAACTGCCTCTATGGTTTGCATGAGTCACTGGTAATTGTTCAGGATGAAGGTTTGGGAAATTCCTGGGCTCGGCACCAGCAGAATCATCTGGCATTGCGGGCCGGTCTGGAAGAGATGGGTATTGGATTTTTGGTGCCTGAACAGGATCGTCTGCCGCAGCTTAATACGGTTTATATTCCCGATGGCGTCGACGATGCATTGGTTCGCAGTCGTTTGCTCAATGAGTTTGATTTGGAAATTGGCGCTGGCCTTGGCGCTCTGGCGGGCAAGGTATGGCGTATTGGTCTAATGGGCCATGCCAGCAATCAAAAGAACGTCGATTTTTGTCTTAACTCTCTGCGCGCGGTACTTTAAGAATATCTAAGGCTAGGGCCTCGGCGACTTTTATGCCGTCGATGGCCGCAGACAGAATGCCGCCTGCATAGCCAGCGCCTTCGCCGGCGGGATACAACCCTCGCGTATTAACACTCTCATAGTCTCTGTCGCGCTTGATGCAAATTGGCGCTGATGTGCGTGTCTCAACACCGGTTAAAATGGCATCCGCCATGGCATAACCTTTTATCTGCCGGTCAAACTCTGGAATAGCTTCTCGGATTGCCGCCACGGCAAATTCTGGCAGTGCTTTGGATAGGTCGCCCAATGTAATGCCCGGTTTGTAGGAGGGGGTAACCGACCCCAATGTTGTAGACGGTCTGTCCTTTAAAAAATCACCCACTAGCTGGGCTGGGGCATTGTAGTTTTCGCCACCTAGTTTGTAGGCCAAGGACTCAAGTTCACGCTGTAAATCAATGCCGGCCAATGGATGTTCTGGGAAGTCTTGTTCTGGGTCGATACCCACCACAATAGCGGCATTGGCATTGCGCTCATTGCGGGAATATTGCGACATACCGTTAGTGACTACTCGGCCTTCTTCGGAGGTTGCGGCGACCACCGTGCCACCAGGGCACATGCAAAAACTGTAGACACTGCGGCCGCTTTTGCAGTGATGCACGAGCTTGTATTCTGCGGCACCCAAAACTGGGTGTCCGGCCTGGGCCCCAAAGCGCGCCTTGTCGATAGTGGACTGGGGGTGTTCGATTCTATAGCCGATAGAGAAGGGTTTGGGTTCTATATAGACCCCATGATCTAGCAGCATCTGAAAGCTATCTCGGGCACTGTGGCCTATAGCGAGAATAATGTGGCGGCTGTGTAATGTATCGCCATTACTGAGAGTTATGCCAGTAATCTGGCCTTTATCTCCATCTTTATCTTCAGTATCACGCAGAACTGATTCAACTCGCTGATCAAAACGAATTTCACCGCCGAGGCGAATAATCTCGGCACGCATATTTTCCACCATGCTAACCAGCTTAAAGGTGCCAATATGGGGTCGACTGTCGGTCAGAATTTCTTCCGGTGCACCAGCAATCACAAATTCATTTAATACTTTACGGCCCAGATGGCGGCGGTCCTTAACCTGGCTCCACAACTTGCCGTCTGAGAATGTACCGGCACCGCCTTCGCCAAACTGCACATTAGATTCGGCATTAAGCTTACGCTTGCGCCAAAACCCCCAGGTGTCCTGCGTGCGCTGGCGCACCTCTTGGCCGCGCTCAACCACTATAGGTTTAAGCCCCATCTGGGCCAGTATTAGTGCCGCCAAGATCCCGCAGGGACCAAAGCCAATAATAATGGGACGCTGTTGATTGGCATCGGGGAAGCTATCTGGCACCTGAGCGGCAAATTTATAGCTAGTATCTGGGCTGGCCCCGACTCTAGTGCCTACTATGGTGCCGGCTCTTGGCAGATTCGGACTGGCGGCAGTCACGGCTTTTTCAGCGGTCTCTGTCAGCATCACATCCAGCTGGTAGATCAGCAGGATTTGGCTTTTTTTACGGGCGTCATAGCTGCGCTTAAAGATACTAAAGCGCAATAAATCCTCGGCACCGATGCTGAGTGTTTCGAGGATAGCCTGGGACAAATCAGCATCGGTATGATCTAGGGGTAGTTTTACTTCACTTATTCTTAGCATTGCTTCTAATTTACCGGCATTAAATCGAGTAGGGCGGTGACTGTCGCATGGACACCGCTGATCACGGCGGGCTGGGGTTCGATCTTAAACAGCGGGCTGTGATGTGAGGGAATTGCTGGGCCGCCGGCCTTGGCTGCAGCCAGATCTAGCAAGCTAGTGCCACCCACGGAAAAGTAAACACTGGCAATGGCGGGATCGGTGGTGAAATAGGGAAAGTCTTCTGCACCCATTCCCTGAGAGGGTATGGATACCACATTGTTCTCACCCAACTCGTTTTGCCACACCTTTTTCAGGCGGCGCACCAGCTCGTCATTATTGATTGTGGGGGGGGTAGTCTCTGGCGAGACAATAACCTCTGGCAACTTATCTTCTGGCAAACCAGCAGCGCGGCCAAGGTTTAACGCTATGCGCTCAATACCGGCTAACAAGGTGTCGCGAGTTTTAAGGTTGGTGTTGCGCACAGTTAGCTGCAAATGGGCGCGATCGGAAATAATATTGTGTTTAGTGCCAGCATGGAATGAACCTACGGTGACCACCCCGGCCTGCCTTGGGGGCAGTTCACGGGCCACTAAGGTCTGCAGCGCGACCACTATCTGACTGCCCAATAACACTGGGTCTTTACCTGCGTGGGGGGAGGCACCATGGGCACCGACGCCATGGACAATAATATCGACAGTATCAGCGCCGGCAAAGGGCGCGCCTTCCTGCACATTCACGAGTCCTGCAGGCAGTCCGGCAGAGACATGAAAGGCCAGAGCGTAGTCTGGGGTACCAAAGCGCTCCCAGAGATTGTCTTCCATCATGATTCGGGCACCCATTAGACGCTCTTCAGCGGGCTGACCAATTAGCATTAATGTACCGGACCACTGATCAAGGCGCTCGGCCATCTGTTTGGCGGTGCCGATAAGGCTGGTGATATGCACGTCGTGACCGCAGGCATGCATCACTGAAACCTGATTGCCGGTAATAGGGTCTTTTTGCATGGCATTGGAGGCATATTCAAGGCCCGATTTTTCCTTGAGAGGCAGGCCATCGATATCGCCGCGCATCATTACTAAGGGACCGGGCCCATTTTCCAGTAGCGCTACAACGCCGGTACCGCCCACGCCCTCGGTAACCTTAAAGCCGCTACTGCGCATTGCTTTGGCAAGCTTCTTGGCCGTTCTAAATTCTGCGGTGCTAAGTTCGGGGTTGATATGGAAATCTCGGAACATGGCACTCAGGCGATTTTGGTAATCGGCTTTAATCGACGCGGCCAAATCATTGGCGTTAACATTAGTAGAGAGCGACACTAAAAAGGCAGTGCTCAGGGCTACTGATAGAATTATTTTTCTCATGTTCAAACACCTCTTAGGGTTTATAGGTGGCTACAAATTGCTGCACCACATCGCCGACCTGCTGCAAGCTGTCGCTACTGCATTTATCAACTGTATCAGCACTGCTGTGCCAATGATCTGGAAAAGGGTAATGAATTAGGTCGATCACTTTAATGCCCGCCCTTAAGAAAGGCACGTGATCATCCATGATACGGATACCCGCACTATCTTTAAATACTTGGCTGTCCTGCTGTTTGGCGATCGCCCAGACCGTATCCATAATCTCCCCCGCTAATGATTGAGAATACTGCTCTCGGGGAATCGACAGATTTTTAGCGCAGACCATATCCACAATGATGCCGGCATTGGGACGGTAAAAGGGGTTGGCAGTAATAAATTGGCTTGCGCCGATGGAATAGGGGAGACCGTTTATATTACCCATATCCTCTAAATCAAAAAACACCAGATCAACGGTTACCGGTGGCGGGTTGGCGGCGAATACACGGGCCAGTTCGAGCAGTACAGCAACGCCTGAAGCGCCGTCATTGGCACCGGAGATAGGCTGGTTTCGCAGTGCAGGGTTACGATCCTTTTCTGCCTGGGGGCGTGTATCCCAATGGGCTCCTAACATTATGCGCTGAGCTTTGCCCTCTGGTACAGCGTCAAAACTAGCCCAGAGGTTGGTGCCAGGCAACCCTTTGTAGCTGAATTGCTGGGTGGTGATTCGGTCGGCAAGGGGCTGTAATGTTTGTTTAATAAATGAGACGGTTTTCTGCTTGGCTCTCGGATTATTCGGCTCCCGTGGGCCAAAGGACACCTGACTGACAATATGCTCTAGGGCCTGCTTGCCATCAAATTGTGGCTCTGCCCATGCTGCGTTTGCATATAGCACGAAGATTGTGACTAGCATCCCTGTCAGTGTTTTTCTCATTAGTCTGTAATTACGGCGTCCTGCTCAGTCTCGCGGGCCGGTAAGGCAATGTGCCAAAAACCATAAATAATGGCAATTACGGGACAGAGTAAATTAAAGAAGGCGAAGGGCGCATACATCATAGTACTGACCCCAAGGGTTGCGGACATATAGGCACCGCACGTATTCCAGGGTATTAGGGCGCCGGTTAACGTGCCGGAATCTTCCAATGTTCGCGATAAATTAAGCGGACTCAAATTGTACTCTTTATAGGATTTTACAAACATCTGCCCGGGAATGGCGATGGACAGATATTGGTCGGCGGCCAGAACATTGGTACCAATGCAGGTCCCCACGGTGGCTGTAATTAATCCGCCGGCAGATTTCACGCGGCTAAGAGCAGCTTCAACTAAGCGTTCTAAGAGGCCAGTTCGAGACATAGCCCCACCGAAGGCCATCGCATTAATAATCAGTCCTACGGTGGTGAGCATGCTATCCATGCCGCCTTTTGATAGCAGTTTGTCTAGATCCACATTACCGGTCACTGATTCATAGCCAAGGAACATGGCTTGAAAGAGCCCCTTAAAAATAGCGGCCACAGCGATCAACTCTGGATCAGCTGCCAGGGCAATAACCACATCCCACTGGAAAATAACGGCGAACAGACAGCCCGCCACGGTGCCGCAAATCAATGTTGATAGGGCGGGTAATTTCTTTATGGCCATCACCAATAAAAGAACTAACGGCCCAAGCATCAATGGGCTAATTAAAAATGACTGCTCCAAGTTGTTTTGCAGAATAACGATATCTTCCACAACCACATTGTTGCTGCTGCCATAGCCGAGTGCAAAAAATACAATGAGGGCAATAACAAAACTGGGGGTAGTGGTCCACAGCATGTGCTGAATATGGTCAAAGAGGTTGTTACTGGTGACGGCTGCTGCAAGGTTGGTGGTATCGGAAAGCGGTGACAGCTTGTCGCCAAAATAGGCACCAGAAATAATGGCGCCGGCACTAATAGGTAGAGATAAATTGAGCGTAGCGGCGATACTGATCAAGCCGATGCCTAATGTACCTGCTACGGTCCAGGAACTGCCAATACTAAAACCAATCAGTGCACAGACCAAACAGGCTGTGACATAGAAGTAGTCTGGTGACATCAACTGAACACCGTAATAGATCATGGTGGGTACCGTACCCGCTAGTATCCAGCTACCAATTAATGAACCAACCATGAGCAGTATCAGTATGGCGTGCATCGACAGACTAATGGTTTCGATCATGCTGCGTTCTATGTCTTTCCAGCTCAAACCATTTTTGATGCCGACCATGGCGGCCACAGCGGCAGCCATCATTAGGGCGACCTGATTGGGGCCTGCGGAGCCGTCACCGAATACATAAACTAGGGTGCCGAGCATGCCAACGAGCACGATCACGGGAATTAATGCATCAAGTAGGCTGGGTTTTTTAACTGTTTTACTCATAGGGTTTTTAGTTTTTATTATTGAGTGAATGCTAGAGGCGGTAAAGTACCAGCCTCTTGGCTATCTATCTACCTTTCTCGACAGCACTATGTGGCTAAGGGTCTTTTCCACCCCATCGAGGGTAGCGATTTCATCGATAATCATATCCAACGCCTCAGTGGTTGACTCAGTGACCTGAGCCATCAGGTCATATTGACCACTTATAGTGCAGAGCATATCCAACTGTGGCTGCTTATGAAGCTGTCGAACAATATCGGCGGTCTTTTTGGCGACCGCCGAAATCATAATATAGGCGCTAACCCGCTGCTGCTCGTAATGTGGGTTGATCCTGATTGTGTAACCCTGAATTACGCCTTTGCGCTCCAATCTCTCCATACTCTGCTGCACCGTAGCGCGACTTAAACCCATTTCATTGGCTAGGTCAGACACGCTGCGACGGCTGTTTTCTTTGAGTAGATTTAGGAGCTGCTGTTCATTTTTCATGACAAATTGCCGAATATGGTTACAAAGTGATAAGTAATAATACGCATATATAATGGTTTGTAAATACAAAGTGACAGTATTCGGTCTTAAAATAGCAGTTAAAACAAGTGCTAATAATAGGTGTGCAATGACTGATCTAGCCGTAAATCGATTACCGACATCTGCCCAAGCTGAGGGCCGCTTAGTGGCCGAGCAAGATGCTCGCGACCAAATAGCGTTTAGTGCTGCCCACGCAGAAAATTACCATGAGCCTGTGTTGGTTGTGTCTCGGCAACGTCTGCGTATTAATGCCCAGCGATTTATAGCCGCTATGCCTAGAGTGCGTCCGCATTTTGCCGTTAAGGCCAATCCTGATCCTGAGATTTTGGGCATTTTCCAACAGGAAGGCACCTGTTTTGAAGTTGCCTCTATCGCCGAGATCGATGCCATGCTTAAACTGGGCACCAATATGAAGACGGTTTTTTATTCCAACCCGATCAAGTCCCCAGCCTCCATTAAACATGCGGCTGCCAATGACATAGTCTGGTACTGCGTGGATACCCCGCAAGAAGTTGAGAAGATTGCCGCGATAAAACCTGATGCCAAGCTCTATCTGCGTATTGAAGTGAGCAATGAGGGGTCAAGCTGGCCATTGGCGGGAAAATTTGGCGCTAGTCCACAGGGTGTTGAGGCGATTATTGAGATCAGTGAAAAGCTGGATATGCAGCTTTGCGGCGTTACCTTTCATGTTGGCTCCCAGTGCACCAATATTAATAATTGGGTGGAAGGCATTCGTGCTGCCAACAATATTTTTACCCATCTGTCGGAGAATGGCTTTAGCCCTGAGTTATTAAATCTCGGGGGTGGTTATCCGTTGCAGTTCACCGGTCAGGAACCTAGCATTGAGGCTATTGCTGCGGTGATCAACCATGAGTTGGACGCTGTACCGGAACATATTCAGGTGATGGCTGAGCCAGGTCGTTATCTGGTGGGCTCTGCAGGCTGCCTGATTACTCAGGTGGTGGGCATTGCTACCCGTGATAGTGCGCGTTGGGTCTATCTGGATACCGGTGTCTATGGTGGTTTGATGGAGTTATCACAGAGCTTTCCTGCGACTATGGTTAGTCAGCGCACCGGCGAAGCCGGTGTCTGGACCCTGGCTGGACCCACCTGTGATTCTATCGATGTGTTGGGTGATCACCGACTGCCGGTTAACACCCAGGCCGAAGATATTATTTATATGCCTAACCTAGGTGCTTACTGCACCACCTGTGCCTCTGATTTTAATGGTTTCCCGACACCTAAGATGCAGATGGTTGATTAAGCTCGTTCAGAGCCGCTTGTCAGTTAAATAACAGATTTGTTGCGCAGCGCGGCTATGTCCAGCGCTGAGTATTCAAGGTATTCCCCCAGGATTGACTCCGTGCTACTGCCTAATTCAGGGGGTGGCACGGTATAGTCAATTGTGGAGCGGCTGTAATTGATTGGGTTGGCCACCAGCGGAATTTCTCCCCCGCGAGTATCCGCCATCGATATCAACATTCCCCGGGCTAGAATCTGTGGATCGGCAAAGACCTGATCAATAGTATTAATAGGTCCGCAGGGTACATTGCTCGATTCAAAACGCTGCAGCCAATCTTTGGTGTTTGCCGTCTTAATAAGTTCGTTAATCAAGGCGCAGAGCGACTCACGGTTTTCCACTCTTGCCCGATTACTCTCATAGCGACTATCTTGGGCAAGCTGTGGCTGATTAATAACCTCACAGAAACGCTGGAACTGGACGTCATTACCTACGGCTAAAATAAGGTGTCCGTCTGCTGTGGCAAAGGCCTGATAGGGAACAATGTTGGGGTGTGAGTTACCGATTCTGCCGGGCACATCACCACCCACTAAATAGTTACTCGCCTGATTGGCCAGCACTGCCGCCTGAACATCCAGCAACCCAATATCAATATGCTGGCCCAAATTGGAGCTGTGTCGTTCGAGTAATGCGCCCTGAATAGCATTGGCTGCATACATGCCGCTAAATAAATCCGTAACCGCAACACCGGCTCTTACTGGACCGCCATGACCATTAGCATCTGTGGGCTCGCCGGTAACACTCATTAGCCCACCCATTCCCTGAATCAAAAAGTCATAGCCTGGGCGATTGGCATAGGGGCCGGTCTGACCAAAGCCAGTAATGGAACAGTAAACAAGGCGCGGATTAATGGCCGCCAGAGAGCTATAGTCGAGGCCATATTTTTTAAGACCGCCGACCTTATAGTTTTCGATAAGCACATCTGCCTGAGCCGCCAGTTGCCGAATAATCTGCTGGCCGTCGGGCTGGGTAATATCGACGGTTACCGATTGTTTGCCGCGATTGGCGCAAAAGTAATAGGCGGCATCTTCGGTGTTATTCCCAGCCTTATCTTTGAGGTAGGGAGGCCCCCAGTGGCGCGTGTCGTCCCCGACGATTGGGCGTTCAATCTTGATGACTTCTGCGCCCATATCGGCGAGCAGTTGACCGGCCCAGGGGCCAGCCAAAACGCGGCTCATATCTAATACTTTATAGCCAACCAGTGGTCCCGGCATAAGATTTATCCGAAGGCTGGAATGCCGGTTTGTGCGCGCCCCAGAATAAGAGCATGGATATCTGCAGTGCCCTCGTAAGTGTTGACCACCTCAAGGTTGAGCATATGGCGCATCACCGGATATTCATCGGAGATACCATTGCCGCCGTGCATATCTCGGGCCATGCGAGCAATGTCTAAGGCCTTGCTACAGTTGTTACGCTTTAATAGAGAGATTAATTCTGGCGCTAGATTACCCTGTTCTTTGAGTCTGCCGGCGCGGAGTGAACCCTGTAAACCCAGGCTGATATCTGTTTGCATATTGGCCAGCTTCATTTGGATAAGTTGATTAGCTGCCAATGGCCGATTGAACTGCACGCGATCCATGCAGTACTGACGGGCTGCATGCCAGCAGCTTTCTGCCGCGCCTAAGGCACCCCAGCTGATGCCATAGCGGGCAGCATTAAGGCAGCCAAAGGGACCTTTTAAGCCCTGCACATTGGGCAGCAGATTTGCTTCTGGAACAAACACTTCGTCCATCACTATTTCGCCGGTGACAGAGGCACGCAGTGCAAGCTTGCCTTCGATCTTAGGTGCCGACAGGCCTTTCATATCCTTATCTAAAATAAAGCCACGAATAATACCGTCGTCGGTTTTTGCCCAGACCACAAAGACATCGGCAATGGGAGAATTACTGATCCACATTTTACTGCCGGATATCAGGTAGCCACCGTCCACGGTTTTGGCGCGGGTTTTCATACCGCCGGGATCTGAACCCGCGTCGGGTTCGGTTAATCCAAAGCAGCCAACCCACTCTCCTGTAGAAAGTTTAGGAATATATTTTTCTCGCTGGGCGTCTGTGCCATAGGTATAAATGGGATACATCACCAAACTGGATTGCACACTCATCATCGAGCGGTAACCGGAATCCACACGTTCGACTTCTCGAGCAATTAGCCCGTAGCTGACATAGCCAACACCAGAGCAACCATAACCCTCGATGGTTGACCCGAGTAACCCCAGTTCACCCATCTCATTAAAAATGTCACGATCGGTATGTTCATTACGAAAAGCGTCGCGCACTCTAGGGGCAAGCTTTTCTTCGGCATAGGCCGCTGCAGTATCGCGAACCATACGCTCTTCACTGCTAAGTTGATCGTCAAGATTAAAGGCATCTTGCCAGTTAAATTTTCCCCAATCCGTCGCCATTGCTTAAATCCTATTTAATAAATATGCGCTTATACAGCGTAATGTTGTGCGGTTTGATCTAGAGCTTTGGTGGCCCGCTCGATCATAGTATCAATTTCTTCATGGCTCATAATAAGCTGCGGCGAAATAATCATTGAGTCGCCCACGGCGCGCATCACCAAACCATTATCAATACAGAATTCACGACAGATTCCACCAGAGTTCTGCTCAGGTTCAAGACGCTCTTTGGTGGCTTTGTTGCGCACTAGCTCGAGAGACCCCAGCATGCCCACACCGCGGGTATGGCCAACAATAGGATGGTCGCCGAGCTCGGCCCAGCGCTTTTGCAGATAGGGCCCAACATTGTTGGCGACACGGTCGACAATATTGTCCCGCTCCATAATATCCAGCGTTGCCAGCGCCGCAGCACAGGCAATAGGGTGACCAGAATAGGTAAAGCCATGACCAAATTCACCGCCACTGCTGGTGATAACACTGGCTACCTTATCACTGACCATCACGCCACCGAGGGGCTGAAAACCATTGGTTACTGCTTTGGCAAAGGTCATTAGGTCGGGTTCGGTACCATAGGTCTCACAGCCAAACAGGTTGCCAGTGCGGGCAAAGCCACAGATCACTTCATCGCTGACAAATAGAATATCCCGCTCTTTAAGAATACGGCTCACTTCAGGCCAGTAGCTGTCGGGGGGCACAATTACGCCGCCAGCACCCTGAATAGGCTCGGCTATAAAGGCTGCAACATTTTCTTCACCCAGTTCATCAATGCGTTTTTCCAACTCACGGGCAGCGGCGATACCAAATTCTTCGGCAGTCATGTCACCGCCACTGTTATACCAGTTGGGATCGGCAATATGCTGCACATAGGGCAGGGTTTCGAACTGGCCGTGGACCGAACTAAAACCACCCAGACTCGCGGCGGCGATGGTGCTGCCATGATAGGCATTGGTACGAGCCAGAATAATGCGTTTTTTAGGTTGATTCTTAAGATCCCAATAACGGCGAATCAAACGAATATTAGTGTCGTTGGCCTCAGAGCCGGAGTTGGTAAAAAACACATGGGTAAACTGTTCGGGGGTCATCTGTACCAAACGATCGGCCAGCTCTACTGCCGGCGCATTGCTGCACTGGAAGAAATTATTGTAGTAGGGGAGTTGCTGAAACTGGGCATTAACGGCAGCGGCGATCTCCGGCTGGCTGTAGCCTAGACTGCAACACCAGAGTCCCGACATAGCATCCAGAAACTCTGTGCCATCGGTATCATAGATATAAATATGTTCAGCACGATTAATAATTCTGCCGGGCTTTTTGGCATAACTATTAAAGTCAGTAAAGGGATGTAGATGGTTTTTAGCATCTAGCGCTTGCCACTGTTCGGTTGTTCTAGTCATAGTAGATCCTGAAAATCACTTTACGGTTAATGTCCGCTGTAACATTTGCTCTATAAGCTGTGTAAAAAAACACCACCCCAAAAGGGTATTTTTTAGTCGCTTTTAAAGAGCGATTATTTCACCATAGAACCCTAGGGGACACAGGTACCCAAATGGGTTGGCGCTAAACCCCTGAGACGTTTAATGGATGAATAGCACTTAATGAATAGCACTCGATGAATAACACTTGATGAATAAGCCATTGCCCCTAGTGGGGATTGCCTGTGATGTGACCCAATATGGATTACATTCCGCCCATACCGTGGGTGAAAAATATATTCATGCTCTGGCTCATGGTGCTCAGGCCATGCCCTTTCTAATCCCTGCGTTTGGTGACGGTAGTGATATCCGCGATCTGTCTTCCCTGTATTCGGTGGAGGATATTGTTAGTCGATTGGATGGTCTATTTTTGCCCGGCAGTCCGTCCAATATCCAACCGCAGAATTATGCGGGGCAGGCACATGAGCAGGGCACCTTAGAAGACCCACAGCGTGACAGTTTGACCCTCCAGTTAATTCGCTGCTGTATTGAACAGGCGGTGCCAATATTGGCGCTATGTCGAGGGTTTCAGGAGTTGAATGTTGCTCTGGGTGGAACCCTGCACACGAGGGTTCAGGATATTGATAACTATCATGATCACCGGGAAGATAAGAGCAAAGATCGTGAGGCTCAGTATGATCCTGCCCACACAGTCGAATTTACGCCAGAGGGGCTGATCCACCGATTAACCAACGAAAGCAGCTGGCAGGTTAATTCGCTCCATAGTCAGGGTATTGATCGTCTGGCAGACTCCTTGGCCATTGAAGCGGTTGCCGATGACGGGCTGATTGAAGCAGCAAGTTATCGCAGTGCGAAAGGGAAAAAAGATGCCTGGGCACTAGGTGTGCAGTGGCATCCGGAATGGCAGTATCAAAGCAACAAAGTATCAGTAGCTTTATTTAATGCGTTTGGACAAAAAATAAGAAGAAAATAGGGAAGAACTCGCTTTCAGTGCTTGGTATATATCTTTTCAAAGGCTAGACTCACAAGCGATGGGAGCTATTGTAGGTAATAATTAATAGTGTAAATATTGGCAACGACGCCATTTAACTAAGTTCTCGGGGGATTTATGAAATCAACTCAATTAGTACGCAAAACGTTACTTTCAGCAGCGGTGGCTGCAGCGACACTTAGCGCAGCACAACTCAGCGCAGCGCAGATTGAAGAAATTATAGTTACTACGCAAAAGCGTGAGCAATCATTACAAGATGTTCCCATCAGTGTGTCCGCCTTTACCGGCAATTTTATGGAAAAGGCGCAGATATCTGATGCCAAAGCATTGGCTCTGTTAACGCCTGGGGTTTCTGGCGACACTGATGATTCCTTTCTTGATTCACTGAATGTTCGCGGTATTAGCACCAACGATTTTGGTGTGGGTGCCGAACCTTCAGTGGGCGTCTACCAAGACGGTATTTATTTGGGTCGCACCGGTGGTGCCCTAGCCAGCTTCTTTGATTTGCAAATGGTCGAAGTGGTGAAAGGTCCTCAGGGCACATTGTTTGGCCGTAACGCCTCTGCCGGCGCAATTTCAGTGACCACGGCCAAGCCAACCGATGAGCAGTCTGGTTCCATCGATCTCGGTATCGGCGAAGATGGTTACATGGAGTTTACCGGCGTCATGAATATGCCGATCAATGAAAACTTTAGCCATCGTCTGGCAGTCTACAGCCAAGAAAAAGACGGCTGGGTGACCAATATCAATGACGGCAAGGCGGCCGGTGCCATTAAAAATACCGCAGCGCGATATACGTTAGCGTTTGAAAATGACAAAGTATCCAGCACATTAATGCTCGAATACGAAGATCGCGAAGGCCCGCCAACCCTCTATCAAGTATTTGACCCTGATGAAACCGGTATCTCTTTTTACAGCACAGATGCAGCCCCTAACCAGTTTAGCTCTGATGTCGACAGCGACAAGCTGATTGACGAAGGTGAAGTCTGGGGAGCAACACTGAATGTCGAAGTCGACCTCGGCAATGACTACAGCCTGACCTCTATAACCGGTGTTCGTGGCCATAACTATTACTACTTAGAAGATTTTGATGGCGAAGATCGCGAAATCTTTAACTACAACCAGATTCAAGAGCAAAAGTACTTCAGTCAGGAATTCCGCATAAACAAAGAGACCGACGCAGTTAGCTGGTTCGTGGGTGCTTCGATGTATAAAGAAGAAATCCAAACGCGCTTTAACCAGACCTATGACGAAGATGTTATGTGTCAGACGTTGGCGGTTGCTTACAGTGTCGATTACGATGCCGACCCGGACTATGTTGAAGGCGAGGTCACCGACTGTAGCTCCTATTACTACTACAACTATGGCGATGCCTCTTACACAGATCCGGGTGTAGGTACTCGCAATGATAGTGTTGATATTGATGCAGAATATGATGGCTGGGGCGTTTACGGTGATGCGACCTTCCATGTGTCTGAGAAACTTGATGTCAGTGTAGGTGCTCGTTATACCGAAGATAATCGTGACTTTGGACAGAAGTTTGGCGGCGAAGATCGCAACTATTTCTTCTATTCATTCCCGTTTTTCTCCTCTGATTTTATCCGCGGTAGTGATAGCTGGACCAATACTTCATTGCGTACAGCAGCGAGCTACCAGCTAACCGATGATGTCTCTACCTACATCAACTACTCGACGGGTTACAAGGCAGGTGGTTTTAACACCTTCTTCGTCCTGTTCCCCGATGATGTAGATCTCGATGATGTTGATGGTGATGACGCCATAGATTTGGGTGGCACACCAGAGAGCTTCGACAAAGAGGAAGTCACCAATATTGAGCTGGGTGTAAAAGGTCAGTTTTGGGATGGTCAGATGCAGCTTAATGCCAGCATTTATCAATATACCTTTGACGGCATGCAGTCGGGTTACTACATAGGTTCACGTTACAGTGTGGCCAATGTGGGTGATGCTGAGGGCAACGGCGTCGAGTTTGATATGCGCCTATTACCCAGTGATAACCTCGATATCTATCTGGGTCTTTCCTGGGCTGACACTGAGTTAACCCAGCCTACGGCAGGATTCTGCGAGCCCGCTGACTGTCAGGGCGCGCAAATTCCTGGAACCGTTGAGTTTAGTGGGGCTATGGTAGCCACCTATACGGTGCCCATGGAAAATGGTGATCTGGCTATCACCTGGGAAACCTTCCATCAGGATAAAGGAGTTGCCTTCGGTGAATTTAATCTCGACCCGTTGATGACCGATGGCTTTACCACCAATAATCTGCGCATTGGTTATGACAGTGCAGAAGACTGGTCTGTGACTCTATGGGTTAACAATATTAATGATGAATTCCATTACAAGGGAACTGCTGGACGCGAGGCGAACATTGCACCTCATTACTTTGGTTTCTCTGAGCCGCGCCGTATAGGTTTAGATGTAGGGTTTAAGTTCTAAGTTAGTAAGCAGTATTATTAAGTAGTAATCGAAAGAGCCGACTGTAGCGAATTATTTTAGCTGCTATAGTCGGCTTTTTTATCACCTGTAAAAAACGATGGCCAACATTATGGATCCTCAGCAACAATTCTTTCAGGCACTCACTGCATTGCGCGAAGGCAATCTAGACCGTTGCGAAGAGATCTGTGAACGACTGCTGGCTATCAACCCTCGTGAGGTTAATACCTTACGACTGCGCGCCCAGGTCTGGGAGCGTCGTGGTGATCTAATAAAAGCAGAGCAGGGATTTACAGCAGCCATTGCTATAGCAGATGATTTTGCCCATGCCTGGGCTGATTTGGGTAAGGTGCAATACGCCCTGAAAAAATATCCGCAGTCTGAATCTTCACTGCGCCGCGCCCTGGCCCTGGATGGAAAATTAAAGGGTCCGAGCAACCTCCTGGCACAGCTGCTTAAACAGTTAGGCAAAGCCGATCAATCAGAAGCATTAGATAGTATTAATGCGCAGCGGGCGGCCCTAAAAGAAAAGGTCTATGCCGCCTATCGAATGGCAACGGCGGGTGATATTGCCGCTGCCGAAACCCAGTGTCGCGAGGTGCTCAAGCAGGACCCAGATAATGTGGGTGCCAAAGAGTTTCTAATCGAGCGAGCCCTCGAAAGCGGCCGTGCCCGCTGGGCCGAAGAACTGTCCCGATCCCTAATACGCAAGATGCCCGAACGTCCAAAATGGTGGCTAAAGCTGGCCTCGGCACTGTCTCGTCAAGATCAGGTCACGGAAGCCGAAGAGGCCGCGCAGCAGGCGTTGCGCATCGATCCAGATAAAACAGAAGGGCGCATGTTGCTGGGCAGTATCTTCAGCAAAGATAACCGATTCCCCGAGGCTCTGGAACAGTACGATCTAGTGTTACAGCAGAGGCCCGACTATGTTCCCGCTCTGTCACAAAAGGCCACGGTACTAAAAACCTTTGGTCAGCAGGAAGATGCTATCGAGACCTATCAACGTTGCATGAGATTAGACCCTAAACATGGCGAAGCTGCCTGGTCATTATCCAATCTTAAAACTTACAGATTCACTGATGATGAAGTCGAAAAAATGATCGCAGTGCTGGCGGCAGGTGATCTGACTGATCAGCAGACAGTGCATTTTAACTATGCGCTGGGTAAGGCCTATGAGCATCGAAAAGATTGGTGCGGTGCTTTTGCTTCCTATGCTGCGGGTAATCTGGTCAAGAAAAAACTGGTTGACTGGAGCGCCGATAAATTCACTCAGCAGGTGGATAATATTATCCAAACCTTTAGTGCTGAGTTTGTAGAAAAAAACAGAACGGTGGGCATAGAGGATGACGCCGCCATCTTTATTCTCGGCCTGCCCCGGTCGGGATCTACCTTACAGGAACAGATTCTCGCCTCCCATTCACAGGTCGAAGGCACCAGAGAGCTGCCCTATATTCCCTGGCTGGCTCAGCGCATGAATAGACCACCTCAGTTGATGGCCAGCCAGGCCTACCCACTTGGAGTCAGCGAACTTAACCACGAAAACTGGCAGGCCATAGGCGAGCAGTTTATGCAGCAGGCCCAGCGTCATCGGCAGACAGATGCGCCTTTTTTCATTGATAAACTGCCTAATAATTTTCTCTATGTGGGGCTGATTTTATTGGCTATGCCCAATGCAAAAATCATCAATACAGTTCGTCACCCCATGGATAACTGTTTTGGTTGCTTCAAGCAGCTGTGGGCAGAGGGGCAGTACTTTGCCTACGACCTAGACGATCTGGGTCGCTACTATCGAGACTATATTCGATTGATGGCTCACTGGCAGAGGGTATTTCCCGGCAAGATTCATTCGGTAAATTATGAAGAGGTGGTTGATAATCTTGAGCACAACGTGAGTCAGTTACTGGACTACTGTGCGCTGCCCATGGAAGAGCAATGTCTGCGTTTTCATGAGACCGAGCGGGCAGTAAATACCGCCAGCTCAGAACAGGTGCGCCAGCCCATCTATAAATCTGCAGTGGCCTATTGGAAGCATTTTGAAAAAGACCTTCAGCCTCTCAAAAATGCGCTGGGCGATCTGGCCACAGACTAAACTTTATTTAGTCTGCGCGATAAATTTCACGGCCATCAAACCAGGTTGCGATAACCTGAGTCTCAGAAATCTCTGTCGTATTGCCCTCTGTTTCTAGGGCTAGCAGGTCATGATTTAAAATCACAAAGTCCGCTTTTTTGCCCAGTTCCAATGAGCCCGTCAGATGATCCTGGCGCAGTGCCCTGGCGCCGTTAATGGTGTAGGCGTCCAAGGCGTCTCGCACTGAAATACGCTGTTCGGGATTATAGATGTGCCCGGTGCGGTCATTATGTCGGGTCACCGCTTTTTCAAGATTAAAAAACGGTCTCGGATCACGGGTATCAACCGGTGCATCACTGCCTGCGGTTGGCTTGCCGCCGGCGGCCAGAATAGAGGCTACCGGATAGCTGTTTAGGTAGGCATAACCGGTTGGATTAAACAGATCATCCTCAGACATTATCGGATCGATAAACGGTGACACAGTCATCAGATAGTCGATATCGGGTTCGATCCAGGCATAGGTAAAGGCAGCAAATACAGCTAAGGACGCAAAGCGCTCTATGTCATCTGGATGCACCAGCTGGGCATGGGCAATGGCTACAGTGGCCTGTGAATCTGGGCTGGCGATCTGAGCAGCTTCAAAGGCATCTAGGGCAGCTCGCACCGCGCGATCACCAACAGCATGGCTATGCACATTAATACCGGCGGCATAAAGGGCCAGGGTATAGTTATGAATAAATGCCTGTTCCTTTTCCAAAATGCCCTTGCTCTTTACGCACTGTGCGGCAGGGATATTTGTTTGCGGGGCCTCACAGTCTGAAGAACCTGGATCCACATAGCCTGTGACTGAAATGCGTCCGGAGTCGACATCTTTCGCAAACTGTGGCTGTCGGTAGTTTTTGAGCACCGCGGCATTGGGCAAGGTAGGTGGGTTAGCGTAGGGGTCTCCTTCTATAACACCGTCGACAAAAATCTTCGCGGTATCAATTTTAAGATTCTCAATATCGCGGTATTTTTTTTGCACCGCCTGTAGGTCAGCTACAAGCTTATCGACATCAATGGCTTGATCTGGCTGTGGCCGATAGTCCTCGAACTCAGTAAAAAATGCGGCCGTCATCCGCCAGCTAAGGGGTGACTGCTTGGCCATTACGGCAAAGTTGCCGATTTCTTTTGGCGTCAGTGCGGCATCCAATACTGAGGTAATACCCAGAGAGGCCAATCGCTGCCCGATTCTCTCGTAGAGACTTAGATCTATTTCGGGATAGCCCCAAAGACTGGGAACATTAACCAGCTTACGGGCGTCTTCGTTGAGTCCACCACTGGGTTCACCACTGGCATCTGTGGCAACCAGCTCTCTGTACTTGGAAAATTGATTGGCCAATGTGGCGGCGCTTAAACCAATCTGCGCGCCATTTTTATCGGTAGCCAGACGCAGGGCATAACTATTGGCCGCGCCATGGTGGCCATCATTGCCCAACAAAACAATCGGGTGTTCCGTGGAAACCGCATCTAATGCCATACGGAGCGTGGGCAGGCGTTCTGAGGGTTCGTTGCCCCAGGTGAACGACCATTGATTGACTAGCAACCATTCCCCAGGAGGTATGTCAGCGGTACATGTTTTGAGGCGGGGTACTAACTCCTCAAGGGATAAAGGCAGGCTTGCCAGATCACAGCTGTCGGTTTCAACAATGCCGGGCAGGTGCACATGCACGTCGTGGAGGCCGGGAATAATCATCTTTCCCTGCAACTCGGTTATCGCTGTGTTTGGGCCGATAAACCCTGCGGCAGACTCATCGCTGCCAATATAAACAACCCTGTCGTCGCGAATCGCAATAGCCGAGGCGACGGACTGAGCGGCATCGGCGGTATAGATAACACCGCCTCTAAAGAGAGCGTCGGCGGGGGGAGTTTGCTGTTCAGAACAGCCAACGAGGAAGAGCATTAAAAGCACAATTAGAGCATTCATCTAGGCAATCGCATTGTTATTTAATAGGGAGTAAATACTACTCTAATATTGCCCTGTCGAGTATTTCACCAAATACCCTCAAGGGGTAGCTGATTTAAGCTATGACTTTTTATTACTGCGCAAAATGAGATAATGTGGTTTAGAAAATAGCGAAAGAAGACAGCAGATGGCACAACCTCAAACACTTGATCAATTTTTGCAAGACAATCCGGATATCGAGATATTCGAAGTGATCTTGCATGACCTCAATGGTATCCATCGTGGTAAATGGCTGCCTCGGGAACAGATAGCCAAGGTGTTTAATGGCGGTTATAAAATGCCGCAAAATACCTGTTCCCTCGATGCCTGGGGTCGTGATCTCGAAGAGTTGGTGCAGGAGAGCGGCGATGCTGACGGTGTCTGCACTGCAGATCCTGAAACACTGGCGCGGGTGCCCTGGGCGGATAAGCCTACTGCGCAGGTAATAGTTTCAATGGGCAGTTTTGGTGGTGATGAACCTTATGGGGGTGATCCGCGAATGGTGCTGCAATCTGTATTAGATCGCTACGCTAAGCTGGGTCTGCGGCCTGTGGTTGCCAGTGAAATGGAGTTTCATCTATTTGAGCTAGACCGCGACAAATTCGGCGAGCCTCAGCATAGTCAGCGAGCTCTAAATGGTTCACCGGCTCTGGGTGGTCAGACCTATGGTATGGACATCATGCGTGAGACGGCACCCTTAATGGATGCCATTACCGATGCCGCAAAACGTCAAAACTTACCTGTCGACACCTTGATTACCGAATTTGGTCCGTCTCAGTTTGAGATAAACCTCTATCATCAGGACTGCGCCATGCGCGCCTGTGATCAGGGCAGTATGTTAAAACGGGCAATTCGCAATGTGGCCCGCAGTCACAACAAAGTCGCATCATTTATGGCAAAGCCTTTTGCCGAGCAGGTGGGCAATGGTATGCATATTCATTTCAGTTTGATTGATGCCGATGGCCAGAATGTCTTTGATAATGGCACGGATGCAGGCTCCGAACTACTGGGCCATGCAGTAGCAGGATGTCTGGCAACCATGGCCGACAGCATGGCGATTTTTGCTCCCAATATTAACTCTTATCGACGTATGGTCCCTGGCTGCTATGCCCCATTGGCCCCTAACTGGGGTTACGAAAACCGCACCACGGCTATTCGTATTCCGGGTGGGGATAACCGCGCCATAAGAATTGAACATCGTGTTGCTGGCGCTGATGCCAATGTGTATCTAACAGTCGCTGCGATGTTAGCGGGTGCCCTTTACGGGATCGAAAACAAAATGGCTGCGCCACAGGCAGTGGTGGGGGATGCTGGGGATGTTAAAGCAGAACTACCGCATTTTTGGCAGAATGCTCTGGAAAAGTTTGAACAGTCCGATTTTATTGGGGAGTACCTTGGCACTGAGTTGCAGAAAACGTTCGCGCTCAGCAAGCGTAAAGAAAAGCAGGAGTTTGATAGTCGCGTGACTCTGCTGGAATACGACGCCTATCTATAACGAGCCTCTCTTGGCGGCTTAGAGCTTTCTCTTTAGTAACAGGCTGTTGATTCTGTTCTCAGCCAGCTTGACCTGCGCCGATGCCATCTTTGACGTGTTGGCAAAGGGGCCGACCAGCACGCGATGCACGGTGCCTGTATCCAGGCTAAACGTTTCGATTTCAGCAGACAGATTTAGCAGTAGCAACTGAACCTTGAGGCCCTCGGCATCTCGAGGATTTCTAAATGAACCTACCTGCAGCAGGTAGGCATAATCTTTCTCTGGCTTACTTTCACTGTTGGTAAATTGACCGCTATCAGGAACAATAATCTCTGAGTCTTTAAGCAGGGTATAAAAATCGAACTTAAGAGCTGACAGCTTAGATTCTTCTGTGGACTCGACGGGAGAGTTGGGATCTTCGAGTTTTGGCTCAAGCATAATAGGCACAAAATACATACAGAGCGCCCCGATAATCAACCCTGAGAAAAAGGCAGGTCGTGATGATTTTACTTCGGTAGCTTTTTGCTTGGGGTAGCGGGTTGCAGATTTTTTTGTGTAGTCTTGCGCCATAAAACATAGTCCTGAGTAATTCGGGAATTGTAGGCCAATGAATGAGTCAGCTAAAGGTTTTATTGATTGGGAAGCGATTTTTATCGCTTAAAGTTCCTGAGGATCCACATCAATTGACCAGCGTACCCGCCGAGAGTCTTTGTGATTCTCAAGCTGAACAGCCACAGCCGAGAGTAGGCTCTGCAATGCCCCGCGCTGATCAGCTTCCACCTGCAACAGATACCTGAAGCGCCCCGCACGTTTTTCCATGATGGCAGGCAATGGGCCTAGGTAGCTTAGCTCGGGAGTGGCGGGCACTAGGCTCTCGGCTATCTTGCGCGCTAGGCGCAAAAAGGCCTCGGCCTCGTCGGCGCGATTGGACTCTGCACGGATAACCGCCATGTGCCTGAAGGGTGGTAACTGGGTTAACTGCCGCTGAGGTATTAACTGTTCGGCAAAATAACCATAGCCACGAGTGATGAGCATTTCGAGTAGGGGATGATCTGGTTGATGGGTCTGGACAAAAACACGGCCCGGCGCATCACCCCGGCCACTGCGACCGGCGACCTGGGTCAATAACTGGCCCATACGCTCATGGCCACGAAAGTCTGGACTAAACAGCCCACTGTCTGCATCCAGCACGGCCACTAGCGTCACATTCTCAAAATGATGGCCCTTGGCCAGCATCTGGGTGCCAATCAAAATGCAAGGCTGTCCGCTGTCTGCGGTATCAAACACCTCTTGCATGGCGCCTTTTTTACGGGTGCTATCGCGATCTACCCGCAATACTTTAGTCCCGGGAAAACAGCGTTGCAAAAACGCCTCGCTACGTTCGGTACCTTCGCCTGCAGCAACGAGTTGGCGACTTAGACAGCAGGGACATTGCTGGGGAATACGCTGCTGGTAGTCGCAATGGTGGCAGATAAGTCGACTGCGAGCACGGTGTACGGTGAGCCGTGAATCACAGCTCTTACATTCCGCCGTCCAACCACATTGATGGCAGAGCATGGCCGGGGCATAACCGCGGCGGTTCAGAAACACCAACACCTGATGATTATTTTTAAGAGTATCGCCAATGGCCGTCAATGTAGTGGCGGCAATACCGGAGTCGCTGCGCTCTGTCTTTAGGTCGATCACCTTCCAGTCGGGCTGCACGGCGTTGCCCGCTCGGGTACTGAGAATCAGATGCTGATAACGACCCTTATGGCAATTATTCAATGACTCCAAAGAGGGCGTTGCGGAGCCGAGAATAATGGGGATGTTTTCTTGCTGAGCACGGATAACTGCGAGGTCTCGGGCTGAATATCTGAAACCTTCCTGCTGCTTATACGATTGATCATGCTCTTCATCGAGAATAATTAGCCCTGGTGCTTGCAGGGGTGTAAATATCGCCGAGCGGGTGCCCATGATAATTTTAGCAGTGCCGTCTCGTGCCTGCATCCAAGCATTTAATCGCTGTTTATCGGTGAGTCCCGAGTGCAGGGTTACGATGGGAACATTAAAGCGGTCGCGAAAGCGTTTCTCAGTTTGCGGGGTCAGGCTGATCTCTGGAATCAGTACCAGTGCCTGGCGTCCATAGCGCAATACTTTTTCAATTGACTGCAGATAAACCTCAGTTTTACCGCTGCCGGTAATACCATCGAGGAGAGAGCAGTTAAAGCTATGCAGATCAATGGCATCCATCGCGACCTGCTGAGAGGAATACAGGCTGAGTGGATTCTGCTTAAGTAATTTCTCAAGGGCTATTGCCGGTGGCGCCTGGAATATTGGCTCGATCAATGTTTTCTGTTCGAGCTGTTTGAGGATGGCCCGGGAAAAGGTTTCCGCCAGACGCTCATCGCTCACTATGCCTTCGGCTTGCAACAGATCTACCAAGGCTCGCTGTTTGCGGGCCTGCTTTAGAGAATCAGGACCCAGACCCTTGCCAAAGGTACTCAGTTGCCAACAGCGCTGGCCCTGTGCGGGCGGCAGCTCACCTTTGCGTAACAGAATCGGCAAGGTGCTAAATAGCGCGTCGCCAATGGGGTGTTGATAATACCTAGAGGCCCAGATAAAGAGCTTAAACAGAGAGGAGGGCAGTAGGGGTTCTGAATCGATTAACTGGCTGATGGGCTTGAGTTTATCTAGGGCAAATTCACTGGTAGCAGCTCGCTCAATAATTAACCCGTTAACTTCCCGACGACCAAAGTTAACCGTCACTCGGCAGCCTGGTTGCAAGGAGGCCTGAGAGGAATTTTCAGCCATCGCTTCCGGAACCAGATAATCGAACAGCCGGCGCAGCGGTGAAGGCACTGCAATGCGAAGAATTAAAGGCGCTAAATCAGCCATAAATAGTTGAGAATTCCTTTTGTAACCCAGTTATTTTCTGCTAGAATCCGCGCTCTTAAGACATGGCCTACCGTGCCTTGCGTGGACTGAGCTACTTATTGTTAACATTTGATGGGTAGTGTAACAGTTCAACATGGGGTGGCGGCTCGCGAATTGGAGTATATGATGAAAAATGAGATTCACCCAAAGTACCACGAACTAGTAGCTACTTGCAGCTGCGGCAACGTAATCACCGTCGGTTCAACACGCGCTCAAGGCATCTACTTAGATGTTTGCTCTGCATGTCACCCGTTCTATACAGGCAAGCAGAAAGTCGCTGATACTGGTGGTCGAATCGATCGCTTCAACAAGCGCTTTGGTGCTGCTAAAAAGTAAGCAGTTAGCCAGAAAGTATTTAAAAATGCGCCATGGATTCAGTCCTGGCGCATTTTTTTATGCCTGTCGTTTTTCAGGGATCTAGAGCAGCTCAAAGATCACATTAATATGGTCATTAAACTGTATCTTGTCATGGAGATATCTGCCTGGCGCAGCCTGTTCCATAGTTGCGCCTCGACTCATGGCTTTCATGCCGAAACTCGGCTGGGGATAGCGCACCGCTGAGCCCTGATATTCAATCTGTAAAATAGGCCCTAAAGTCGCGCCGTAAGCCTTAGCCAGCGCAGCGGCTTTTTGCTGGGAGTCGGCGATGGCTAGCTGCTGTGCCTGCTGCTGGTACTGCTGCTCATTGGCGACCTTGAGCTCTATATGACCAATTTGATCAATCCCCGATGTAAGGGCAAGATCCAT
>DDDD01000074.1 GCA_002335945.1 Porticoccaceae bacterium UBA1989 | reverse complement strand
GACAGGGCAATACCCTCGGGGAGTTCGGCTCCCAAATCTAAACCGGCCGGACCGGCGATAGGAATGCGCAAAGTCTCTACCCTTAACCCCGCTAAGGCTAACACCTGCTGCTGCCGAGCTATTGGCCCAAGCAACGCTAAATACCTTACAGAGGAAGCCTGTAACGTTTTAATGGCATGAGCATCCATCTCTAGGTTATGACACATCACCACTGCTGCATCCCACTGAGTAAATGCAGGGGTATCGATTAGGTTATTAATAGGACAGTCTAAAAGGACATCCGCAGCCAAGAAATATTCTCGTCGCCCATTGGCGGGTCGAGAGTCCCAGAGCGTTACTGTCCACCCTAGATTTTTCGCCATTGTTACTAGCGGCTGTGCGTCCACACCACCCCCCAACACCAGAATATGGGGTTGCGGTTTAATCTGCGTGACTAACCAGGTTTGGTTTTCTTCGGTGACTAGACCCGGCTTCTCTGTCGCACCTGAACGCAACCAACGACTTTGGGCATCGGCATTGTCAGCGACAAGCTGCCAATATTGGCCCTGTGCATGCTCTGCCAGATGATCGCGAATATCGCCAAGATTGAGATAATTATTTGCCGCCTGAATAGGCTGCAATAAAATATAAACGGTGCCACCACAGCCAATACCCAACTGAAAGGAAATATCGTCTTCGTCACTGCCATCGTAACAAACGGTTAGAGACTGTTGACTGCGCATCACCCGCGCTGCCTGCAACTGAATATCGGCTTCTAAGCAGCCGCCACTGAGCAGGCCATACTGCTGACCAAGGTCATTAAACAGCATCATTGCGCCAGATTTACGGTAGGAGGGGCCTTCGGTCTTATAGACGGTAGCTAGTACCCACAGCTGAGAATCTCGCTGCGGGTACCAGATATCCAGAAGATGCTTGAGATGGTTAACCATCCCAGCATTTTACGCATTTACAGATTTTTAGCTATCGGCTGCATTGACCTCAGCGCCATTTAGCGCGTACCAACCAATATAGATGTAGCACAGCATTGGCACTATAAAGCTCAGCTGAATACCGATGCTATCGGCGGCAACACCCTGAACTAGCGGAATAAGTGCACCACCAACAATCGCCTGACAAACTAGGCCAGAACCTTTGCTCGTCATTGAACCCAGACCTTTAACGGCCAGAGTAAAGATGGTTGGGAACATAATGGAGTTGAAGAAGCCAACGGCCAGAATCGACCACATGGCCACATCGCCTGTGCTGTTCATGCTGACGATAATCATAATAATCGCGATAAGCGCATTAACCGCAAGATACTTAGTGGCAGCAACGTAGTTCATTAGCACTGCACCGACGAGACGCCCGATCATTGCCGCGCCCCAGTAGTAAGCAACCATCTCACCCGCATCCGCCGTACTCATACCTGCAATAGAGCTCTCGGAGAAATAGTTGACTAGGAAGCTTCCGATAGAAACTTCACCGCCGACATAAAGGAAGATTGCTAGGGCACCTAATACCAGTGAGCGGTGCTCCCAGATATTGCCATCCGACTCTTCGCCTGTGGCTTCAACATGGGCCAATTTCGGCAATTTAATGTTTCTAAATACCAATGCTGCTGCAATAAGCAGACCCGCAATCATTAGGTAGGGACCCTGAACCGCCGAAGCATCCGCAGCAACCACGCCCAGAATCAGCGATGCGCCGATAATGGGGCCAACGGTCGTTCCCAGAGAGTTAGCAGCCTGCGCCAAATTTAACCGGCTAGCGGCGGTTTTTTCTGGCCCTAGCGCTGCCACGTAGGGATTGGCTGCAACCTGCAAGATGGTGATACCACTGGCCAGTACAAAGAAGGCAAACAGAAATAGTCCATACATATGAAAGCTTGCAGAGGGATAAAAAAGGATACAACCGGCAGCAGTAGTCAGCAGACCAAGCACAATGCCCTGCTGATAACCGACCTTATCAATGAGTCTGCCAGCGAAGGGTGACACGATAAAGTAAGCACCGAAGAAACAAAACTGCACCAACATTGCCTGGGTGTAGTTAAGGTCGAAGGACTCTTTTAAAAATGGAATTAAAATATCATTTAGAACTGTAATAAAGCCCCAAAAGAAAAACAGACAGGTCATCGCGATAAACGCAAATGTCTGTGTGCCCTGCTCTTGGCCTTCAGCCGCTTTTGCTGTTGAGTTTCCTGCAGTTGGACCCGCCATGTGTTTCCCCAAATATTGTGTATTTATAGTTTTGCTAACAATCTAGGGTAAATTGGCTGAGTTGGCCATGCAAGGCGTGTTTGAGGCAGATAGGCTTTTTGGTCGCAAGATAGCGCTGTTTTATCGTCTTTAGCGCTGTTTAGGGGCTATCTAGACGGTAATAGGCGCTAATTAAGAGCGATAAAAGGGTAGGCCAATAAGTAAGAAGTTTTTAGGTAGATTTAGCGGGCAGCCAGCATGGCGCGCATAACCTGCTTGAGACCATTGTGATTGGTGCGCATCTCGTCGAGATTATCAGGGTCGCTCATCCAGTGATAAACAATGCCACTGACCGAGGCCGTAAAGTGGTCGGCAATCAAGGCTGTATCTAGACTCGGTGCCAACAGACCTCGTTCAATGCCCTGCTCTATCCAGCTGATTACATCGCCACGGCGACGTTTGTGAATCCCTAAAATAACTGGCTTAAGCTGAGACTCAGGGGCTAAGGCTTCAAACCACAGACGGTAAAAGGCCTCTACATGCTTGGGGGCATCTTCGCAAAACTGGATATGGGCATCTAATGCGGCGGCAATGGCTTCGTAGCCATATTTGTCTTTGGTCACTAGGGTCAGTTCGGCAAGCCATTCATCCCCCACGGATCTGAGCACAAAATCAAACAGGCCCTCTTTGTTACCAAAGCGATACCCTGCCAGGCCACGAGAGTAACCGGCCTTTTCTCCCACATCTTTCAATGTTGCCTGCCCGGTACCGCGCTCGACAATAAGGTCGACCGCAGCTTCCAGCATTTTGGCATCGGAGATTTCTTTGCGTTCGACCTGAGTCAGCCGAAGGGCTTTAGACATTATTTATTATCCTAAATATCGAGTCTTACACTGTTAACCAAAATCAAAGGTCAAGCACGCATGATGCGCCGGTAGTTTGCGCCACAAGTCGGCAAAATATCAAGCATCATTACATGCTGCGGCGATACTGCCCGCCAACATCAAACAGGGCATTGGTAATCTCGCCCAATGAACAGCAGCGCACAGCTTCCATTAACACCTCAAAACCGTTGCCACCTTCACTCACTGTATCCTGCAAGCGTTTGAGCACTTCAGCGGAATCCGCACCATGCTCTTTTTGGAATGCTCTAAGACGCTTTATTTGGCTTTGCTTTTCGGCATCAGTGGAACGAGCCAGTTCAATTTCCATCGGCTCTTCTTCAGCCTCATTAAGGAAGGTATTCACACCAACAATGGGGAATGAACCATCATGTTTTTTGTGCTCATAGTACAGCGACTCTTCCTGAATCTTGCCGCGCTGATAGCCAGTTTCCATGGCACCCAGTACACCACCACGATCAGAGATTTTTTCAAATTCCTGGAGTACGGCCTCTTCGACAAGGTCGGTTAACTCGTCAATAATAAACGCGCCCTGACTTGGGTTTTCATTTTTCGCTAGGCCCCACTCTTGATTGATAATCAGCTGAATCGCCAGCGCTCGGCGCACAGACTCTTCCGTGGGCGTGGTAATGGCTTCATCGTAAGCATTGGTGTGCAGGCTATTACAGTTGTCATAAATCGCGATTAAGGCTTGCAGGGTAGTGCGAATATCGTTGAAGTTCATTTCCTGAGCATGAAGTGAGCGGCCCGAGGTTTGGATATGGTATTTCAGTTTTTGGCTGCGCGGGTTGGCTTTATAGAGGTCGCGCATCGAGGTTGCCCAGATACGTCGAGCCACTCGGCCCATGACGGTGTACTCGGGATCCATACCATTAGAGAAGAAGAATGACAGGTTGGGAGCGAAGTCATCAATGTTCATGCCACGCGCCAGGTAGGCTTCCACAAACGTAAAGCCATTGGATAGCGTGAAGGCCAGCTGGGAGATCGGGTTAGCCCCGGCTTCGGCAATATGATAGCCAGAGATCGATACTGAGTAAAAGTTACGGATCTGCTCGTCGATAAAGAACTGCTGCATATCACCCATCATGCGCAGACTAAATTCCGTGGAGAAGATACAGGTATTCTGACCCTGATCTTCTTTGAGAATGTCGGCCTGAACAGTGCCGCGCACGCGCTGTAAAGTATTGCTGCGCAGGGTCTGGTATTCATCATCCTTGGGCTGGCGACTTTGCTCAGCCACAAACTGATCGACCTGCTGATCGATGGCAGTGTTTAAAAACATTGCCAAAATCGTGGGGGCCGGTCCGTTAATGGTCATGGATACCGAGGTAGATGGATTGCACAGATCAAAGCCATCATAGAGGGCTTTCATGTCATCCAGGGTACAGATAGACACGCCAGCATTACCGACCTTGCCATAAATATCGGGCCGTTCATGGGGATCAAATCCGTACAGAGTCACCGAATCAAAGGCGGTAGAAAGCCGTTTTGCTTCGGAGTGCTCCGACAGCGCCTTAAAACGACGGTTGGTTTTAAAGGCATCGCCCTCACCGGCAAACATACGTGCTGGGTCTTCGCCCTCACGTTTAAAGGGAAATACACCAGCGGTGTATGGGAACTCACCGGGAAGGTTTTCCCGCATCAACCATTTAAGCAGCTCACCATGGTCTTCAAAACGCGGCAGAGATACCCGAGAAATTTTATTGCCGGACAGAGAAATGGTATTGAGTTTGGTGACAATCTGTTTGCCATTGGGCAAGACATCGACTTTTTCGTCGCCGCTATAGGCTTCCACCACGGCAGGCCAGTTTTCGAGCAACTTGCTCGCCGTACTGTCCATGGCCTGCTTGCGCTCGGCGATAAGACTGTCGATAGTCCCAGGGGCATCGCTGCCACTCTCTAACAACATAGATTTTGTTGCGGCCAACTGCTGCTGCTGACGGGCCAGATTAGCCTGCACAACAACCTGCTGATGATAGTTGCGCACACCAGCGGCAATCTCAGCCAGATAGCGCTGACGATCTGCGGGGACCACCACGGTTTTTTCGGAAGGCGTTCTACAATCAACTTTGGCCAGATGCTGTTCAAAGCTGCGCAGGCCACGAACCTGTAATAGCTTAACCAGCTCCTGATAAGCAGCGGTGACGCCGTCATCATTAAAACGTGAGGCAATGGTGCCAAAAACAGGCATCTCATCGGGCGCCTGAGTCCAGGCCTCGCGGTTGCGTTGAACCTGTTTGCAAACATCGCGGTAGGCGTCATCGCTACCCTTGCGATCGAATTTATTAATAATCGCCAGCTCGGCATAATCGAGCATATCAATTTTTTCTAGCTGACTCTGGGCGCCAAACTCTGGGGTCATCACATAAATTGGAATATCCACATAGGGCACTATGCCCGCATCGCCCTGACCAATACCTGGGGTCTCAACCACGACTAGATCGAAGCCACCCAGACGCATTGCACAGACGATATCTTTTAGGGCGGCTGGCACTTCACCAGTAGCACCGCGCGTGCCGATTGAGCGCATATAGATAGAGGGATGATAGATCGAGTTCATACGGATACGGTCGCCGAGCAGGGCACCTCCGGTTTTCCGTCTTGTGGGATCAATGGCGAGTACGGCAATCTTAAGTTCATCGGCACTGTCTTGGCGGAAGCGACGGATCAATTCGTCAGTTAGTGAGGACTTACCAGCGCCACCAGTACCGGTAATACCCAATACTGGCACTGTGGCACTAAGAAACTGTGCCTGCTCACGAAGGGAATTCTGCTGGTCTTGGCTTAGTTCATCTCGCTCGATAGCGGTGATAAGACGGGATAGATTATTGCGCCCCTGCTCACCAGAAAGCACCTCGGCGGATACGCTAATGTCGTTGTAGGAACCCAAGGAACAGCGCTCAATCATGTCGTCGATCATGCCTACTAGGCCTAGGTTCTGACCATCGTAGGGGGAGTAGATACGCTCGACACCATAGGCCTCAAGCTCTTTGATTTCTTCCGGCACGATCACACCGCCGCCACCGCCAAAGATTTTAATATGCTCCGCGCCCGCTTCTTTAAGCAGATCAACCGCGTACTTAAAGTACTCCACATGGCCACCCTGATAGGAGCTAATGGCAATACCCTGAGCGTCCTCTTGCAAGGCAGTTTGCACTACCTCTGCCACGGATCGATTGTGTGCGAGATGAATCACCTCAACACCAGCACCCTGAAGTATGCGGCGCATAATATTAATCGCGGCATCATGGCCATCAAACAGGCTGGCTGCGGTAACGAATCTTAAGGGAATGCCTTTTTTCGCGGATATATTTTCGCTGGCGGCACCGGCGGTATCATTGGCACTGGCTGACTGGTTGGCGGACGTATTCATGTTCTCTCCATTGATCAGGGGCAAGTGGCCTGACATTAACGTTTGTTTAAGTTTTGTATACCGTTAGTTTAATTATCTTGCTTGTTGCATGCAAGTATCTTTATCGGCACAATAATGCAAAGGGTGAGTTAAGGCTCATTAGCAATCAGATTAGGGGTTACGGCCGGTTAGCCGAGTATTTCATCGCCATAATCAAAATAGTCCGCAATCGCCAAACCAGCGGCGACACTGGTAAAGGGATCATGCTCAACCACCTTACCGGCGAATTGATTGTCGAGAATGTCTTTTACCGCAGGAATTAGCGATGAGCCGCCGGTGCGCAATACCAGGTCAATATCGCTTGCCTGAAGGCTGGCTTTATTGAGTATCAGGGTGATGGCCTGCTCAAGCTGAAAGAGCAAATCGGAGATCATAACTTCAAACTCCCAGCGTTCGAGCGTCACTTCAATATCAATCTCTGGGATGTCCAGCACGGCGGAGTCATGCACTGATAGCTCGGCTTTAAAGGCCTTGATCGCCTCAAACACCTGATAGCTATAATTCTGTTTAATAAGGTCATAGAGGCGCTTGAACTTGGTCGCTGCCTCATCGGGCTCGACCATGCGCTGCATTACCGGCGCTGTGTATTTATTCTGGTTAAGCATGTAGCTAATAGGCCAATTGATCAGCAGGTCTTCAAATTCACCAAAGGGAAACAATGTATCTACGTTTGAGCCGTCAACGACTCGACGCCATCGCTCGCCCTTCCCCAGCAACGGAAAAACCAGCTCGCGAAAAATGGTCTGATCAATTTTATCGCCCCCGAGTGCAATACCATGGGTCGCCTCGACTTTAAATGAATCTCCCCTGCGGCTGAGAATACTGAAATCCAAGGTGCCACCACCAAAATCCACGGTCAATACTCGCTGATCGGCATTTTCAGGATGGTTATACAGGTAGCTAATGGCTGCAGCTGTTGGCTCAGGGCAAAACGACTGCTGGGTTATCCCCGCATGGCGATAGGATTCACTGAGACGCTCTAAGGCAACATTATTGCGCCCCTGCTCAATGCCTTCGAAATTAACCGGATGGCCCAGACAGGCATGGGTGGTGTCTTCTAGGTTCTGCTGCAATGCCTTACGAATACCCACTAAAATTGGAGTAACCAAGGCAACAAGACGAAAAGCTCGATCAAAAATTAATGTGCGTCCGCTGTCAGAACTGCCCAGCAAGCGCTTGGTGCCTCTAAACAAACGCCCGGGCAGGCTAGCGTCATTAAATGCCTGACCATAGATTTTGCTAGTTTCACCCTCTCCCGCCGGGCCATCTGGGCTACCTGTGCCCGTTCTAGCCTCACCCAAAACCTCAAGACTCAACTCAACCTTTCTGCCTTGATTGCCCTTTATATAGTCATCAATGGCGGTCTGACCTATGGACGTTACAAAGTCCCTGTCCACATAATTAGCCGAGGGCATAATGGCATTGTGCTCAGTGAGCCTTACCAATGTAACTTCTTCGCCATCAAAAACGGCAGCTGCACTATTGCTGGTACCAAAATCAATACCGATGCCAAAGGTGGACGCTGACTCCCTTGAAAAGGAAGGTGAAAGAGGCTGCTTGGGGGAGTGCATAGGAAATTGTCGCTATGAATAAAAATAATGACTAGAAAATAGTGGATTGGGAGTATTTTAGACTAAAATGCCCTCCGCTGCTGTAGATAGATGACTGTTATTTTCAGTAGACCTAACAATCTTAGCCGATGAAATTATTAGGCTAAAACCCTAACTAGAATAAAAATGGAGCCCCAAATGCCGATCATAAATTACGTTGAATTTAACGGAAAAGAACATGCAGTAGACGTTGCCGAGGGTGTCAGTCTGATGCAAGGCGCTATGGACAATATGATCGAGGGGATTATTGCCGAATGTGGCGGTTGCGGCGTGTGCTGTACCTGTCATTGCATGATTGATCCCCAGTGGGCCGAGACTGCAGGCGCTGCAACTAAAGATGAAAGTGAACTACTTGAAATACTCGACACCAGAGAAGAAAACAGCCGCCTAAGCTGCCAGGTTAGGGTAACCGCAGCAATGGATGGCATGGTGGTTAGGCTGCCAGAGTCTCAATACTAGATAGTCACAGTACTAGTGAGCTAAAGAGCACTAAAGAGACTTAAACCGCAGCCACCTGCCATGGATAAAAAATTACGATGTATCCTCTAGATTATATTCAGCCAGTTTTTCGCCCGCCCAGTGAAGCTCGGTCATTGATTCTTCAGGTCACCAATGGTTGTTCTTACAATAAGTGCACCTTTTGTGAAATGTACACGGATGAAGACAAGCGCTTTAGCCCCAAACCCATCGAGAAAATCGAAGAGGAGCTACGCGGCCTTGTCAAAGCAGGTTATCCGGTAAAGCGAGTATTCCTCGCTGACGGTGATGCCATGACATTAAGTACCCGACGGCTGGTGGATATATTGCAGTTAATCAGCAAGTACTATCCAGATATACAGCGGGTATCCTCTTACTGTTTACCCCGTAATCTAAAAAAGAAATCTGTTGAAGAACTGCAAGACCTTTGTGATCTTGGACTCAGCCTTATGTATGTGGGCTGTGAAAGTGGCGACAATGAGGTACTTAAGCTGGTCAATAAAGGGGAAGACTACGATTCGTCTTTGGTCGCCCTGACAAAAATAAAACAGGCGGGCATGAAAAGCTCGGTGATGATTTTAAATGGTTTAGGTGGCCCTGAACTCAGCCAGCAGCATGCGCTAAATTCGGCCAAATTAATGAATGCCGCACAGCCCGATTATCTGAGTACTTTGGTAGTGGAATTTCCCACCGGCAGTGAGCGCTTTGAAGCAGCCTTTGAGGGACGCTGGCGCAGGCTGGGAAAGCTAGAATTATTTTGCGAGATGCAGACATTGCTCAGCAATTTGGAACTGGATAAAACCATTTTTAGAAGTGACCATGCCTCAAACTACTTAGTGCTTAAAGGTGTGCTGGGCAAAGACAA
>DDDD01000169.1 GCA_002335945.1 Porticoccaceae bacterium UBA1989 | reverse complement strand
CAGGATTTCGGCCAGACTGGCTCTTCTACCCGCTTTCCCGCCAGGCAGTCTTTAGAGGCATCCATGGCCATAGCCCGCAAGCACGGGTTGCACTCGGGCAAGGTGATAATGGCGCGGCAAAGTTCAGAGGTGATCGAGGCTGGTGGCTTTCACAATGATGTGGTCAGCGTGAGTAATAAAAATGTTCTGTTTATGCATGAGCTGGCCTTTGCCGACAAAGCTGAGCTGTTTAAACAGGTGGCCTTGGCCGGTGGTGAACAGCCAATATGTTTTTTAGAGGTGCCGAATCAGGCTATCTCTCTCCATGACGCGATTAAATCTTATCTGTTTAATTCTCAGCTGGTTAATCTGCCTGGCACTGAGGGTATGACATTGATATTACCCATGGAAAGCAAAGAGAATCCAACGGTCTATCAGTACCTGATAAATCTTATTGAGCAGGATACGCCGATTAAAAATCTTGAATTTGTCGATGTTCGCCAGAGCATGCGCAATGGCGGCGGTCCCGCCTGTCTGCGTCTCAGGGTAGTGCTAAATGAACAAGAACTTGCCCAGGTTAACCCATCCTTCGTTTTGACCGACAAGCTATTTACTACCCTAAACCAATGGGTGGATAAGCATTATCGGGATGAACTGAGCACCAGTGATTTAGCCGACCCGCATTTACTCATTGAGGGCAGGGCCGCTCTGGACGAGTTAACCCAAATTATGCAGCTGGGAAGTTTTTATAACTTCCAGCAGGTTTAAGCCAATGAGTAATTTCCAAGAACAATTATTTGGCGCGCAAAGCTTTTTGCAATTTACCCTAGCTAATGCCTCGGTAGATGAAAAGGCTAGCTTGCTAATAGATAATAATATTCAGGTGGAGCTTTTAGATAGGGGCGTGTTACATGTTTATCCTGTCGGAGACCGCCTCACCGATTCGGTTTTGTTATCGGTAGCTGTCCATGGCAATGAAACGGCACCCATCGAAATTATTGATCAAATGGTCAGCGAACTATTCATGGGAAAGATAATTCCCAAGCATAGATTGCTGATTGTGATTGCCAATCCAGAGGCCGTAAAAGTCAATAGCCGTGAAGTTGAGGAAAATATGAATCGGCTGTTCAGTCCAGAACTATCCGCGGCTTTCAATGAGAGCGATGAGCGCCAACGAAGCCAAAAGCTAATGGCCTATAGTCAGGAATTTTTTGGCAAAGAAGCTGAGCAGAAAATTCATTATGATTTGCATACGGCGATCAGAGATTCCTATTACAAACAGTTTGCTGTCTCGCCAAATCCTGTCGGATCAACCGTCGCCGAACGTCAATATTCGCTATTGGGTCAGTGGGGTATAGAGGCAATATTAACTACAGGTGAAAAAAGCGCGACCTATTCAGCCTTCACTGCAAATTACTGTGGCGCTACTAGCTTTACCCTTGAGCTGGGCAAAGTAAAAGCCTTTGGGGAAAACGATTTAGCGGACTTCGCATCAGTGACCACTGGCCTTAAAGACGCGATCACCGGGAATGAAACAGTATCGAATGATGAAAAAGTCGCACAACGCTTTAGAGTGGCTGGCGAAGTGCTCAAGCAAACTGAAGATTTCCGTCTTGGCTTTCCAAGCAATATTGCCAACTTTACTGAGTTTGATATTGGTGAGGTTCTGGCTACCGACAAAGCATACCAATACGTCGTAAGTAATAGCGACGAGCGTATTTTATTCCCCAATGACAGCGTTGCTATAGGGCAGCGAGCATTGGTCATTATTAGGCCGCTCTAAAGCCCTTTCGGCCCTTATGACCCTTAACAAAACAGATAAGCGAGTACCTTATGAACAAAACGAACGTGTCTATTATTGGTGGTTCTGGCTATCTAGCCGCAGAATTACTGCGCAATCTATTGAGTCGGGATGATGTCGAGATACTCCGCGTCTCAAGTAAGGATCATATCGGCAAAAATATCGGCGAAGTAAATCGGTCATTTTGGGGCCTTAGCGACATTGTTTTGGAAGATATTCCCCCCCAAGAATGTGCGGCAGGAGCGGACATAGTATTCCTCGCGATGCCTCATGTAATAACAGCACGGGTTGCCATGGCGTTATTTGACCTAGATGTTCGAATTATCGATCTATCCGGTGACTTTCGCCTTAAAGACCTGAGTGATTACCGTAGATACTACGCAGACCAACATCCCTGTCCCGAGCGTCTGGGCACCTTTGCCTATGGTATGCCAGAGCTTTACGCCGAGGAGATTATAACCGCCAAGCATGTGGCTAATCCCGGTTGTTTTGCCACCTGTATCGCCTCAGCCCTGTTGCCCCTGGCCAAGGCGGGACATATGAATCAGTCGGCGGTGTCTGTCGTCGCACTCACCGGTTCCAGTGGCTCAGGTGTACATCCACAGATGGGCAATCATCACGCCGTGCGCAGCAATAATTTAAAAGCCTATAAGGTCTTTAATCATCAGCATACGCCAGAGATTTTGCAGACCTTAACTGCTGCCGGCGCTCATGGCGTAAAGCTCGATTTTGTCCCTGTGTCGGCGCCACTGTCTCGGGGAATGATGGCAATTTCTCAGCTGCAGATGCCTGCAGATATTAGTGAGGATGAATTGCGTGCTATGTATGAAGTCTATTACCAAGACTTCCCGCTTATCTCTGTGTTGCCTAAAGGTGTGGCTCCAGAGGTCGTTGCGATTAAAAACTCGGCGCGCATAGAGATTGGTATTGATATAAGTGAGGCCCACGCTGATGGGTCACAGACAGTCTGTGTGACCAGCGTATTGGACAACCTGATTAAGGGTGGCGCAGGTCAGGCTTTACAAAACTTTAACCTGATGTCCGGCCACAAAAATAGCTACCAGCTCGATCAATTAGGGATGTGGCCATGAAGCATCAGGCCATGAATCAGCAGGCCAGTACCACGACAGAAAGAAAGCCTCTCGCGGTCATTAAAGTCGGTGGCGACATTCTGCTTGATGAGATCCAGCGCTCTGGTTTAGCCCAAAATATTCTTGGGCTAATAGCCGATAATTGGCATGTAGTGGTTTTACATGGTGGTGGGCCACAGCTATCGGCCATGCAGTCTCGCTGTGGCATAGAACCGCGCAAAGTCGCTGGCCGACGTATCACCAGCAAAGAGGATTTAGTGCTGGTGAAACAGGTTCTCTGCGGTCAGGTGAACGTGGATCTGGTGTCTGTCATGCAAGCTCAGGGCGTTAATGCCTTTGGTTGTCACGGTGCCTCAGGAAAACTCATTCAAGCCAAGAGACGCCCGCCGATAAATGTCTCCGGTGGAGGGCCAGACCCCATCGATTTTGGTGAGGTGGGTGATGTCACGGGGATTAATACAGATGTGCTGGTCAGTTTATTGTCCACTGATTTGGTGCCGATTATAGCTTCTCTAGGTATGGACCCAAGTGGTGCAGTGTTTAATATTAATGCCGATACCACGGTTGTACAGATTGCTCGAGAAATGTCTGCAGAACTGCTAATTTTTGTCACAGGGATTGGCGGTATCTTTGAAGATATCAAGAATCCGGCGAGTCGCTTTGCTGATTTAGACGTAGCGGAGGCAAAAGAACAGATTAATAAGGGGGTTATTGTCGGGGGTATGATTCCAAAAGTAGAAGAAGCTCTATCCCTGTTAGAGTCTGGTGTTGGGACCATTGCTATTGTCGATGCGGGTGACTCCACTGCCTTTGCAAGCATCGCGACAGGCAAGGCAGAATTTGGGACGCTAATTAGAAAAAGGTAATTGGTCTGCTATACACGGACACAAATGAGGATAGGTACTTCAGTTATTAAGAGAACCCAATTCGAAAGAGTTGGGTTTTTTTATTGGTTGTTGGATTGATTTGACATAACCTATAGCAACACTTGTCAGGCTGATGCTAATTTGAAAACCAATAGAAAAATAATAGTCACCACGGCTGCCAGTTTGGTGGGTCTCCTGATTGCAGGCGTTCTTACATTTTCGTGGATACTGTCGTCCAATATTATGCATCCCTCTTTTGTCTGCAGTGAAGAACACTTTATATACTGCGGCGACCCCTCTCAGCTAGACCTCTCTTTTGAAGACATATTATTCCAGGTTGATGATGGCAATACTCTGAGTGGCTGGTATATGCCCGCGGCAGCATCCGATAAGGCGATTATCTTTGTCCATGGACATGGCGCCGACAGGCATGAAGGTATGCGTTGGTTTAAGGCTGTCCATGAGGCGGGATTTAATATATTGGCTTTTGATCTAAGAAATCAGGGCAAGAGTACTAAGTCTTTTTCGACGATGGGCTATTTTGAAAAGCGGGATGTTTTAGCTGCCTTGGATTATTTACAGCAGCAAAAGAATATTCAAAGTATGGGTATCTTCGGTACGTCGATGGGCGCCGCGACATCGATTATGGCGATGGAGGCCGACACTCGTATTCGTGCCGGCGTGTTTGAAGCGGGATGGTCAAACTTGAGCGACCTATACGGTGAAATTGTTGAGCAATATATTGGCCTGCCACGATTCCCCATAGTGCCAATAACGACATGGATGTTAGAACAGCGCACAGGAATGGAAATGGCAAAAGTAAATCCTGAAAACATTCTGGCAGGCATTGCGCCTAGGCCTGTATTTATTATTCATTGCTCGGGAGATGACCTTATTGGTTTTTCTCATGGTGAGCGAAATTACGCCGCTGCCAATGAACCTAAAGAATTTTGGAAGTCGCCCTGTCAGATGCATGCTAGGGCGTGGCAGTCAGATCCACAATATAGTGAAAATCGTGTGAGCAGTTATTTTGTGAAATATCTATAGCCTGCAGAGAACATATAATTAGACGTAACCATGCGGATTTAATGTTGACGAAATTACATAACACTTTAAAAAATATTGCCCTGCCCAGTCTATTTTTGTGGTCACTTGGTGTAGCCACCGTTCAGGCAGGAGCGGCTCAAGTTCAGGTAAGCGCTCTAAACTATGTTGAGGCTAAAACAGCCATACAGTTCGACAAGTACTTGGCAAGCGCCGGTGGCAAGCTTAATTCCTTTGCCCATAGGCGTGAGCTGGTTGGTATCGATAACCGCAGTAGTAAGCGCTTGAATCGTGACACACTCTACAGTGTCGCCATTGTGGATATCAGTAAGGGTGCCAGTATTCGGCTGCCCGAGGCGGGCGATCGTTACATTTCGGTCCAGGTGGTTAATCAAGACGGTTTTACCAATAAGATTTTTCACGGTGCCGGTCGCCATGACTTAACGCTGGCAGAATTTGATACGCCTTATGTGTGGCTTCTCGTTCGCACTCGGGTGCTAGAGAGTATTCCGGGTGACCTGCAGGCAGCTCAGGCACTGCAAGACCAGATGTCGATTAGCAGCATTTCCGAGATACCTTATACGCACAGTAACTATGATCCTGTAAGCATGTCGGCAACCACGGCATTGCTGCTAGAGCTAGGTAAGGGCATTAGTGATAACTCAAAAGCGGCAGGCACGAAGGAACAGGTTAACCCGGTTAAGCAGCTTCTGTTGAGTGCCTTTGGCTTTGGCACCTTACCCGAAACAGAATCTTTACTACTGACCGTTCAGCCCAATCTGCCTATTCATAAAGGCTATGTGCTCAATGTAAAAGATGTGCCCGTGGATGGTTTCTGGTCCCTAGCCATGTACAACAAAGAGGGCTATTTTAATAAAAATAAATATGACTCTTACGGCTTTGGCGATAGAACTGCTAAGAAGAATACCGATGGTTCAATTACGCTACATTTTGGGGGAGACCCAAACAGTATTAATTATATTCCCATCACGCAGGGCTGGAATTATGTGGTGAGAATGTATCGACCTAGGGCTGAGTTATTAAATGGGACTTGGATATTTCCAGAATTTGAAGAGGTAAATTAGCGCGATAAGAAAGAGGGCGGCCTAGCGGAGTCCTTTTACCTATGAAGCCTTTGATATGCTTCCCTAGCAAAGGCACTCCGCCCTCTATTGTAAATAACCGTCACTATTGAGTCAGACTAAAATGTCATTTCTGGGACGTTATCTGGGATAACCAACTCGCCACCGGTCAGCTTGGCAATCTCCTCGATAGTCACTCCGGGCGCGCGTTCACGCAAAATAAACTTACCATCAGCAATATCCATCAATGCCAAATCCGTCAGTACCCGTTTAATACAACCTTTGCCTGTTAGAGGCAGAGTGCACTCTGCTAGAAGTTTAGATGCGCCAGACTTAGATGCATGGGTCATGGTAACAATAATATTATCAGCGCCGGCGACCAAATCCATGGCACCACCCATCCCTTTAATTAACTTGCCTGGGATCATGTACGAGGCAATATTGCCCTGGCAATCAACTTCAAAGGCACCTAGTACAGTGAGATCCACATGGCCACCGCGAATCATGGCGAAGGATTCTGCCGACGAAAATATGGATGCACCTAGCACCATGGTTACTGTCTGCTTGCCGGCATTAATGAGGTCGGCATCCACCTCTTCATCGAGGGGAAATGCGCCCATGCCAAGCAGGCCGTTTTCTGATTGCAGCATGACCTGCATGTCGTCGGGAATGTAGTTTGCTGCCAGGGTGGGAATACCAATACCGAGGTTGACGTAATAGCCGTCCTTAAATTCTTGGGCAACGCGTTGAGCGAGTTGTTCGCGAGTTAAAGCCATATCAAATCTTCCTTATGCGCTGCGCACGGTGCGCTGTTCAATGGTTTTCTCAAATGTTCCTTGGATGAGCCGGTTGACGTATATGCCAGGTAGATGAATTTCATCTGGGTCTAACTGCCCCACTTCAACAATTTCTTCCACCTCTACCACGGAAATTTTTCCGGCGGTAATGGCCATAGGATTGAAGTTGCGGGCTGTCTTGCGAAACATCAAATTGCCATAGCGATCTGCCTTCCAAGCTTTGGCAATGGAGAAGTCACCATAGAGGGCTTCTTCGAGAATATAATTGCGGCCATCAAATTCCCGTACCTCTTTGCCTTCGCCTACGGGAGTGCCATAACCTGTGGCAGTAAAGAAGGCGGGGATACCTGCGCCACCGGCCCGCATTTTCTCAGCCAAGGTGCCCTGGGGGGTAAGCTCAACTTCCAGTTCGCCACTCATCATCTGGGCTTCAAAGAGGGCGTTCTCACCGACATAGGAGGCGATCATCTTTTTAATTTGCTGGTCTTCGAGGAGTATACCGAGCCCCTTGCCATCGACGCCTGCGTTATTAGACGCAATGGTTAGGCCTTTGGTGCCACGGCGTTTGATTTCTTTGATCAGATTTTCGGGGATGCCGCACAGACCGAAACCGCCAGCAATGATCGTCATATTATCTTCGAGGCCTTCTAGGGCCTCTGCGTAACTGGTTACCACTTTGTCGAATCCGGACAAGGTAAGCTCCTTATAATTATTTATCGTTTGGGTAAATAGGGGATCTGTTGATAACAATGCAAGAAATCGTTATATTTATCAAATTGTAAATATTAACTAATTAATAAAGTAAAACTATCAATGACCATCCCTATAAATCAAGTCTTAGTCTTTACCATCGTGGCTCGGACCGGCAGTTTTATCGAGGCGGCGATCCAGTTGCATCTGTCCCAGCCAGCGCTTAGCGTGGCTATGAAGAACCTTGAACAGGCTCTCGGCGGAAAGTTACTGGCACGAACGACACGTTCAGTCACCTTAACCCCAGAGGGTAAGGCGTTTTATCCTATCGCCCGACGACTGTTATCGGATTGGGAGCAATCGATGCAGGATGTCCGTAATCACTTCGCTCTGCGTCGAGGCAAGTTGGACATAGCTGCGATGCCGACCTATACCACTAATTTATTGCCAAAAATTCTGGCAGACTTTCATCGCCAATATCCCGATATTCATATTACGGTACATGATGTAATTGCAGAGAATGTAGTGCAGATGGTGAGGGAAGAGCGCTGCGAGCTAGGTGTTACCTTTGCTCCCGAAGATGCTCCGGATCTCAATTTTCAGCCATTATTCAAAGATAGGTTCGTGGCCATTTTGCCGGCCAAACATCCGCTGTTAGCCAAGAAGCAGCTTACGTGGGTTGACGTGCTTACCTACCCCCATCTCAGCTTACAGCGGCCAGCTGGCACTCGGAGACTTATTGATCAGGCATTGCAGGAGAAAGGTCTATTACTGACGCCAGCGTTTGAATCTCACCAACTGGTAAGTATTGGGCGGATGGTTAGTGAAGGTCTGGGTTTGAGTGTGGTGCCTAGTACTAGCCGAGCGCAGATGGAAGAGATGGGCTTGGAATGTCGCGCTATTGGCGCCCCGGTAATTACCCATTCGGTGGGTATTGTTACCCGTCCACAGCATACGCTCTCGGCCGCGGCGCAGGCCATGGAACAACTTATTAGGGCTGCGGTGAGCAACCCCTGATTTTGTCTTAAACCTTGACGGCAGGTTCGATCAACGGCCCCATCTTATCAATCAACCCTGCTAGCTCCGGTTTATGCTGACGAATTTCATCAGCACTCAGGCCATGCAGCTCATGGGGGAATACCAGCCATTCATCGGTTTCATGAATATAGTAATCGGGTGGACTGTCTGTTTTGTTGTTCTTAGGTTTGTAATAGGGCGTGGCCACACGAATCTGCGGGGTATTCTTTTTGCAGGCCCGGGTTAGATCATCGATCGCTTGCTGAATGGATAGGCCAGTGTCGTGCACATCATCCACAATCAACAGCGAGTCCTCGGACTCGAGTTGGCGAATAATATAACTAAGACCATGAACCTTCACTTTTTTGCTGCGCTCACCAATGCCGGTATAGGAAGAGGTGCGAATAGCAATGTGGTCTGACTCAACGCCCAACACATCGAGAAATTCCTGAACGGCGATACCTATGGGTGCGCCGCCGCGCCAAACACCAACAATATAGTTAGGGCGATAGCCGCTTTCGAAAACTTGCCAAGCTAATTTGAAGGAATCTTCGAGCAGTTGTTGGGCTTGAATATAGCGCTTTGACATCAGAGATGGATCCAAAAATAGTTAATCAAATAGTCTGCAATATTAGCATAATCAGATGTTGGCTAATAGTTGGCCTGATAAAGACTGAGGGTAATCTAGGGTCATAAAAAACCCGGACTCATTAACCTCCGGGTTCTTTATTATTACTTACAGGCTATAGCTTTTACGCAATAGCCTAAATCCAATTTCTTGGATCTAGAAATCCATGGCAAAACGTGCCATAAACTGACGTGGACCAATCAGCTCGTCGCCCGTTGCGCCAACACCGAACACATCGGTAAAGCGTGCATTGATACCTGCTTCATCGGTAAGGTTCTTACCGACTAACTCAACGCGCCAGTCCTGACCGTCTGGGCGGAAGCCGACAACCAGATCGATTACGTCGTAGCTAGGAACTACATCGGTTACGTCGTTATTGAAGATACGGTGCTTAAACGCTCCTCTGTAGGTGTACTGTAGGCTGCTATTTAGCTCACCCCAAGAGGTGATGCCAGTGTTCCAGTTGACAGCCACATTGCCGGTGAATTTCGGCGTTTTGGCTAACTCATTGCCGTTAACATTTTGTACTGCAGCAGAGCGGGCTTGTTGGACTTCAGGGCTAAACAGATTAGCACCGCCACCCACTAACGCGCCACCCGCTGCTTCTGATTGCACATTGTCTAGTGCTAAATGGTCAGCAGTAATTTCAGTGTCCAACCATGCTAGACGCACATCAAGGATCAGTGAGTCAGATAAAAAAGCAGACAGCTCAAGTTCGGCACCAAAAATTTCTGATTCTGGAATGTTGCCCACACCGCCTTGGAATACTTCTGGGTCAGTTGCCTGATACTGCAGACCTTCATAGTTGTAGTAAAAAGCTGCGGTATTCATGCGGATACGGCCATCGGCTAGATCGGTTTTCAAGCCAAGCTCATAGGCATCGACAATCTCTTCCTCAAAGGTTGGCAATACAACAATCGGTGCGATCACATCTTCTTGACCGTAGGTTAGGTTTGAACCGCCGGGCTTAAAGCCGCGGGTATAAGAGCCATAGGCCATGGTGCTTTCGTTAAAGTCATGCTCCACAACGAAACGCCCGGTCACCTTTTCACTGCTCATCTCAATAATATCGGTGCCTTCGCGGCCATAGAAGTTAGTCACTTCACTGTAGACTTCATCTTCCGTGTAGCGCATACCAAAGACAGCGCGCCACTCTTCATTGAAGTTCCATGTGCCCTGACCATAGATAGAGGTAGATTCGCGCTCGGGCTTGGAGTCAGAGATAAAACCCACATCGCCACTATAGGTTGCGATGTCTTGATCGGTAATAGCATCAAAGCCATCTAAACCAAAGTCGAGGCGCTCGAGAATGCTGATTTCTACTTCTGTATCCAGATAAAAAAGGCCTGCTACCCAGTCTAACTTTCCAAATAATGGGTCTACTGAAACTAGGTTCACTTCTTGAGTGATGGTGGTCTGCTTGTTAGTTTCAGGATCATAAAGGCTTGGGATCTGAAAGACTGAAATTGCGGCAGTATCATTGCGGTCATTGTCTCGCGTAATCAATACATCGTCATTCTGGTAGCTGGTTAGCGACTTTACCGAAAACGAATCAAAGTCCCATTCCAAAACGGCACTGTAGAGTTCGGAAGTCAGCTTATACTCGGCAAGAGAATCCTGACGTAACTCGCGAGCATCTGGTGTAGGGTCGAGCAGGCCTTTTTGCGCGGCGCCGTTGCGATCTTCGTCAAAGTATTGCGC
>DDDD01000121.1 GCA_002335945.1 Porticoccaceae bacterium UBA1989 | reverse complement strand
GCCGACCTCGTTGACGGCGTCAGTAAGCTCACCGAAATCGAATTTGAATCCAAAGCCGAACAGCAGGCCGAAAGCTTTCAAAAAATGACCCTGGCCATGTCCCGTGATATCCGCGTGGTATTGGTCAAGCTCGCAGACCGGCTGCACAACATGCGTACCCTGGGTGTACTGGCTCCAGCCAAGCGCCGGCGCATTGCCCGGGAAACCTTAGAAATTTATGCCCCCATCGCCCAGCGTCTGGGTATCAACGATATTCGTCTCGAGTTCGAAGACCTCGGCTTTGCTGCCATGTATCCCCTGCGTCATCGACGCTTGCGCGAAGCCATGAAAGCGGCGAGAAAAAATCGTAAAGAAATTCTCAGCGAGATTCAGCAGGCCATTGAAATACGCCTGGAAAGCGAAGCATTCCCCGCACTAGTTAAAGGTCGCGAAAAGCACCTCTGGAGCATCTACCAAAAGATGCGCACCAAGAAAAGATCCTTTCGCGACATCATGGATGTATTCGCTTTTCGCCTAGTGGTAGAGAGCGCTGACGATTGCTATCGGACCCTCGGTATCATTCATAATCTTTTCAAACCCGTGCCCGGTGAATTTAAAGACTATATTGCCATTCCTAAATCTAACGGCTACCAGTCACTGCACACACTTTTAGTGGGCATGCACGGTGTGGTTATCGAAGTTCAAATTCGCACCAAAGAAATGGAAAAGATGGCCAACTATGGCATCGCCGCCCATTGGGAATATAAGACCGGTAATCAGAAGGTTGATGTCAATCAACGTCGCGCGAACCGCTGGATTCAAGGCTTGCTAGAAATGCAAAAGCAGGCCGGCGATTCTCTGGAATTCCTCGAGCATGTAAAAGCCGATTTGTTTCCCGACGAAGTTTATGTGTTCACGCCCACGGGCAAAATTATCGAACTACCCTCGAATGCCACCGCCATTGATTTTGCCTACTCCGTGCATACCGGTATTGGTAATAGCTGTATCGCCTGCCGTGTCGATGGCCAGCTCACGCCATTATCAGAGCAGCTGCAAAGCGGTCAAAAAGTTGAAATCATTACTGCCGAGGGGGCGCAACCTAATCCCAATTGGCTCAACTTTGTGGTGTCTGCCAAGGCACGTAGTGCCATTCGCCACTACCTCAAAAATCAACAGCATGATGAATCTGTAGACCTGGGCAAGCGACTGCTGGATCAGGCGCTCTCAAATTTGGGCACCCAATATAATCAGCTCAAAAAGTCACAGATTAAAGGCCTGCTAAAAGAAACCGGCGCATCGACCTTCGAATATGTCCTGCAACAAATTGGTCTGGGAAACCGAGTGCCCTTTGCCGTGGCAAATTTATTGGTCCCTGCGGGTAAGCGCATCGTTGCCGATGGTAAAAAGAACAATACATTGCCCGTGGTTATCGAAGCATCCGACGGACTGTTACTGCAGTATGGCCGCTGCTGCCACCCCATTCCTGGGGACCCGATTTTAGGCCACATCACCCCCGGTAAAGGTCTGGTGATTCATTTCGAATCCTGTCGCAACCTCAAGGAAATCCGCTCCAATCCAGAGAAGTGCATGCCATTGACCTGGTCAACTGTCGTGCGTGGCGAATTCCCCGTGGAAATAAAAGTAGAAGTGACCCCAGAGCGAGGCTTTATTGCCGCACTGGCCTCGCGCATGACCGAGCAAGATGCCACCATTGAACATATTAGCGTGAACGAAAAAGATGCCTTTACCAGTATCGTCGATGTAGTACTGACCGTTCGCGACCGAATCCACCTCGCCGATATACTTCGTCGCGCGCGCAGCCTTAAACCCGTGCGCCGCATTTATCGCGTCAGAAACAAATAAGTAAGGAAACCATTATGCCCAACAGAGCCATTATCCATACCGACAATGCCCCAGCCGCCATCGGCACCTACAGCCAGGCCGTAAAGGTAAACAACACTGTTTATCTGTCGGGTCAGATTCCCCTAGACCCATTGACCATGAATCTGGTTGAGGGTGATATTCGCGAACAAATTCAGCAGGTATTTAAAAATCTGCTCGCCGTTTGTGAAGCCTCAGGTGGTGACCTAAGTAGCATCGTTAAGCTGAACATTTTTCTCACCGACCTAAGCCATTTTCCGATTGTGAATGAGATTATGAGCCAGAACTTTTCGCAGCCCTACCCGGCCCGTGCCGCGATTGGCGTCAGCGAATTACCCAAGGGCTCAATGGTTGAGATGGATGGAATCTTGGTAATCTAGAGCGTCTGTCGAAAGCCGCTATCTAAAACCGCCGTTTAATCCTCAGCTATCAAAGAGAGATAACCTTCTTTATAGCTGGGAAAAATAAACTCATAACCGCTATCCAGGAGGCGCTGATTACTGCAGCGCCGAACTGCATTCTGCACAACAATCTCATCGGTCAATGTCACCCCCATCTCCCCCGCCATCCAGGTCCGCAAATCATGTTGAGTCACTGGCGCAGAGTCCGTGGCCAAATAAACTGTCTCAATAGGCTTAGCTGCGGCAACCCGATTAATAAGATGGGCGATTACACCGCCGCAGTCATCGCTGTGAATTCGATTGCTCCACTGCTCTGGCAACGCCGGCCGGCCTTTTCCGGCTTTTATCTGGCTAAGCATTCTTATTCTGCCTGGGCCATAGATCCCGGAAAATCTTACTATGCAATGATTACAGGGTAAGTTGCCAATCACTTCTTCAGATTCGAGGAGTAGCTTTCCCGAGAATGATTGGGGGTCAGTGGGAGACGTTTCATCGACCCAGCCACCATTATTGTGGCCATAGACGCTGGTGCTCGACACCCAGATAACCAGCTTGGGCTTGATCTCAATATTGCCAATGGCAGTAGAAAGGGCAGTAGCGCCGGCAAGATAGGATTTGCGATAGGCCGCCTCGGTAAACGCATCTGGCGTGAGAGTCACCACCACAATATCGAAGCCTTCGCTGAGAATTTCCTGTAGGCCCTGAGCGTCTGACATATCGCCGGTGATGGGGAGAATAGGATCCGGTAGGTTTTGCGGATGGCGCCTGAGCCCATAACATTGATGCTCTGGTGTTAACCGCGCGCCTGCGCGCTGGCCAATATCACCACAGCCTGCTAATAAAATTTTCAATTAGTATTCTCTCTATAATAAAACTTAGCTATCATTGCAGTCTATAAGGAAGGTAGTACCCTAATGACCCTTACCGAACTTCGCTACATAGTCACCCTTGCTCAGGTCCAGCACTTTGGCCAGGCGGCAGCGCGCTGTAATGTCAGCCAACCGACGCTGAGTATAGCGGTTAAAAAACTCGAAGGTGAACTGGGTGTTGATCTTTTTGAGCGCACCAAAAGCAGCGTGCGCCTTACCCCCATTGGTCAAAGTATTGTTGCTCAGGCCCAGCGCGTCATCGAAGAAGCGGCAGCGATTAAAGATATTGCCACCGCCGGCAAAGACCAACTCGGCAGCCCGCTGCATGTTGGCGCCATCTTTACCATTGGCCCCTATCTGTTTCCGCACTTTATTCCCGCGCTGCAAAAAGCGGCGCCACAGATGCCCCTGATCATTGAAGAGGGTTACACCAGTACCCTGCGCAAACGCCTGCGCAGTGGCGAGGTCGATGTGATTATTGTCGCCCTACCCTTTAACGAGCCAGATGTCGTGGTCCAGCCACTGTACGAAGAACCCTTTGTACTGCTACTACCCGAAGATCATCCCTTAGCCAAGAAAAAGGAAATCCAGCACAAAGACCTGGACGGTGAAAATATATTGATGATGGGTGAAGGCCATTGCTTTAGAGACCAGGTGATTGAGGCCCTGCCCAATATTAATCAAAATCCGGTTAAAGCAGCTCCGATTCGTACCATGACCGAAGGCAGCTCTTTGGAGACGCTCTGTTATATGGTCGCATCGGGACTGGGTATTACCATTCTGCCCCTTTCTGCCGCCATGGGTGCCAACTATCGTGGTGCGTCCCTCGTCACTCGCCCCTTTGCCGGCGCAACCCCCGCCCGCACCACCGCACTGGCATGGCGCGCAAGTTTCCCGCGGCATAAATCCATTGATGCCCTGCGCAACGCCATCTACGAAAACAGCCTGCCCGGATTGGGCATTATTAGAAGCTAATGTCAGAGACTTCTCTCGACAGGCGAAGCGTAGAGACTCTCCATGGCGTGGGTCCGCAGCTGGCTATTAAGCTACAAAAGCTTGGCCTCTACAGTATTCAAGATTTACTTTTCCACCTGCCCCTGCGCTATATCGACCGGACTCAGATCACCCCCATCGGCGGTATACAGCCCATGACCGAAGTGGTAATTGAAGGTGAGGTGCGGGCCAGTGATGTGATGTTTGGTCGCCGTCGCAGCCTGGTTTGTCGACTTCAGGATCATACCGGCGTGGTGACCCTACGATTTTTCCATTTTAATCGGGCCCAGCAAGAGCGTTTAAAACCGGGGGTTCGGTTGCGCTGCTTTGGGGAAGTGCGTCGAGGTAAGTCTGGTGTTGAGCTCTATCATCCCGAATACCAGTATCTCGATCAGGCCAATCCGCCCCAACTGGAAGACAAGCTAACACCTATCTATCCAGCGACTGAAGGCATTACACAGGGCCGTATTCGCGACCTCTGTGGCCAGGCACTGGCTCTGCTGGAAAATCACAGCATTCGAGAACTGTTGCCCCAAGACATAACCAATGATCTGCGCCAAGAGTTGGCCTACTCATTACCCGAAGCACTGCGTCTACTCCATAACCCACCGGCGGGTACCGCACTCAATCTACTCGCAGAGGGCGAGCATCCCGCCCAGCAACGTTTGGCCGCCGAAGAATTAATTGCCCATAATCTCAGCATGCTCAAGCTACGCCAAAAGGTGCAGCAACAGCAGGCACCCGTATTAACTGAGGATCATACCGCCGCAGCCGCCTTTCTCGAGCAACTGCCCTTTGATTTAACCGCCGCACAGCACCGAGTCGCTGCCGAGATTAGCACCGATATAAGCACAGCCATCCCAATGCTCAGGCTAGTGCAGGGAGATGTGGGCTCAGGTAAAACTGTCGTGGCAGCCCTGGCCGCCGTGCAGGCCATTGCCAACGGCCATCAGGTCGCACTGATGGCTCCCACAGAAATTCTTGCCGACCAGCACCGCATTAACTTTGAGCAGTGGTTGCGGCCAATGGGCATTCGCATCGCCTACCTCACGGGAAAGGTCAAAGGCAAAGCCCGCGAAGTACAGATGGCCGCTATCGCCGATGGCACCGCCAAGATGGTGATTGGTACCCACGCACTCTTTCAAGAGACCGTAGAATTTAATGATCTGGGTCTTACCATTATCGATGAACAACATCGCTTTGGTGTGCACCAGCGTCTGGCATTGCGTAAAAAAGGCTTTAGCCCAGAGGGTCCAAGCTTAAATGGCCCAGCCCCTCACCAGCTGATTATGACTGCAACCCCCATTCCGCGGACTCTGGCCATGAGCGCCTATGCCGACCTCGACTGCTCGGTCATTGATGAACTGCCCCCAGGGCGCACCCCCGTCGAAACCGTGGTGTTAAGTAATCTCCGCCGCAACGACATTATTGCCCGTGTTCGCGCCTCCTGTGGCAGTGGCCGTCAGGCCTACTGGGTGTGCACGTTAATTGAAGAGTCTGATGTATTGGAAGCCCAGGCCGCCGAAGTGACCGCCGCCGAACTCCAGCTAATGTTGCCCGAGCTATCTATTGGTTTGATTCATGGACGGCTTAAGCCCAGAGAAAAGCTCGAGATTATGGCCGCCTTTAAAGCCGCCGAGATTGACTTGCTCGTCGCCACCACCGTTATCGAAGTGGGGGTAGATGTGCCCAATGCCAGCCTGATGATTATTGAAAACTCCGAGCGCCTGGGCCTCTCTCAGCTTCATCAGCTGCGCGGCAGAGTGGGCCGAGGCTCGCAAAATAGCCATTGCGTACTCCTCTACAGCCCGCCTATCTCGGGCAATAGCAGCGCACGACTAAAGATTATGCGGGAAACCACCGACGGTTTTAAGATAGCCGAAAAAGACCTTGAGCTGCGCGGTCCCGGTGAAGTGCTGGGCACCCGTCAAACCGGTGATATGCAGTTGCATATAGCCGACCTACAGCGCGACGCCCACATGTTGCCGCAAATTAAAGCCACCGCTGAAAAGCTGCTGGTTAACCATCCCGAAAACGTCGATCCGCTGATTAATCGCTGGTTGGGCCACAGCGAACAATACGCCCAGGCATAGAAATAACCGCGGGTCGAATTTATGTCACTTATATATTTCAATTTTATGACAACTCCCTATACTGCATTGAAACTTGGAGAATGATTCATGGACTTTAGTAACCCAATTTCTAACCTGTTTGGCAAGTCGCCAATTCGACCCCTGCAGGAACATATGTCCCTAGTAGTTAGCTGCGCCAAACAGCTTGAACCTTTCTTTGATGCCGTTATAACGGACAAGTGGGACAACGCCAGCGAAGTCTTTGACCTTATCGTAGAGAACGAGCAGCAAGCTGACCGTCTGAAGAAAGAATTCCGCCTAAGCATGCCAAAAAGCCTGTTTATGCCCATGTCTCGTGGTGATCTGCTCAGTATTCTTGCTCAGCAGGACGAGATAGCCAATACCACCAAAGATGTCTGCGGCATTGTGCTTGGCCGTGAGATGAATATTCCCACCGTTTTGCAGACCGATTTTATTGGCTATATAAAGAGTGCCATCGAAACCTGCGAAAAGGCCCTCAAAGCAATCAACGAACTCGACGAGCTTCTCGAGACTGGTTTTAGCGGCCAGGAAGTGAAGTTTGTGAAGAAATTAATCCGCGAGCTGGATGCTCAGGAACAAAAGGTCGATAAGAAAGAACGTAAGCTGCGTCATCGCCTGTTCAAAATAGAAGCTGATATACCCCCCGTAAACGTAATGTTTCTGTACAGCACCATTGATAATATTGGCGCCATTGCAGATACAGCAGAACGTGTAGGCAACCGCCTAGAACTCCTACTAGCAAAATAAAAAAGTACTTTCAATAGCACTTTTACGGACCCAGTAACTATGGATTTATTCAGCGAATACGGCACGATCTTAATTATTATGGCCGCAATGTTTGGCCTATTTATGGCCTGGGGCGTGGGTGCCAACGATGTGGCCAATGCAATGGGTACCTCGGTGGGTTCCAAAGCGCTCACCATTAAGCAGGCCATTTGCATTGCCATGGTATTTGAGTTTGCTGGCGCCTACTTAGCTGGCGGAGAAGTAACCTCAACCATCCGCAAAGGCATTGTAGATTCCGATGTATTTAGCGACCAACCCGACCTTCTGGTGTTCGGTATGCTATCGGCACTGCTGGCCGCAGGCACCTGGCTATTAATCGCCAGTGTGATGGGCTGGCCCGTCTCTACCACCCATTCAATCGTCGGCGCCATTGTTGGCTTCGCTGCGGTTGGTGTCTCTAATGACGCAGTTAACTGGGACAAGGTCAGCACCATTGTTGCTAGCTGGGTAGTGTCTCCAGTGATGGCGGGCACCATTTCCTTCGCCATCTTTAGAAGCGTACAGCGCCTAATTCTGATTCACGATAATCCCTTTGAGCGGGCCAAAAAATACGCTCCCATGTACATGTTTGCCGTAGGCTTCTTGATGGCCATGGTTACCTTGCTCAAAGGTCTTAAGCACGTCTTTAAAGATGTCGGCATCACTCTATCCTTTGGTGAAAACGCCCTGGTTGCCGTCGGCTTCGGTATTCTTGTCACAATGCTGGGCACCTACCTGCTGACCAAGGTCGAACGTGACGTATCCAAAGAAGAAGACAACCGCTTTTACAATGTCGAAAAAGTATTCGCAGTTCTCATGATCTTCACCGCCTGTAGTATGGCATTTGCCCATGGCTCCAACGATGTTGCCAACGCGGTAGGTCCGCTGGCCGCTGTCGTTAGTGTGGTGAATTCTGGTGGTGATATTGCCGCTAAGAGCTCAATGCCAAGCTGGATTCTGCTGCTAGGTGGCGCAGGTATCGTGTTTGGTCTGGCAACGTACGGCTACAAGGTAATGGGCACTATCGGACGTAAAATTACCGAGCTAACCCCAAGTCGCGGTTTTGCTGCTGAGCTGGGTGCCGCTGCAACCGTGGTACTGGCATCGGGTACTGGCCTGCCAATTTCTACCACTCACACCTTAGTCGGTGCGGTATTAGGAGTAGGCTTGGCGCGTGGTATTGGCGCACTTAATTTGCGAATGGTTGGCGCGATCTTCCTGTCATGGGTGGTTACATTGCCCGCAGGCGCTGCATTGTCGATTGTGTTTTTCTTCTTCTTTAAGGGTGTGTTTGGCTAGATCCAAACGACTAAAAAAGAATCATAAATACGAAAAGCCCGGCTGGTTATATACACCAGCCGGGCTTTTTTGTGCCGTCCTATTCTGTTCGTTCCCAAGATAGAATCAGACCTTATTGAGATTTCTCAGTAACTCGAAAGCCTCTGAAGCCTGGGCCTGCGGCACAAACACATGGTCGTGATAATAACCGGCAATGATATTGGCGCTAATCTCATAGGCTGCCAGCTTTCCCGCCACAACGGCCGTTAAGCCTACCGATTCTAAGCTCGAATGCACCTGCAGACTAATACAACTAAACAGACCCTCATACCCTAACTTAGCGATATCAGCACGCTCCTGAGTAAGCACCAGAGTCAGCCCCTCATTCTCCTGATAGCTGGCAATGGGCGCCGTCTCGGCATAGTCGCCATAGCTCGCCCCAACAACCGTACAAAACACATAGGTTTCATCGAGCATAATGGGTGATAGGCTTTGGAGAATTGCTTTTAAATCTGTTTCACCAGGCATATTATTTTTCCTTAGGTTTGGCGAAAAAGACAAAGGGGACTGCAAAGGGCCCAAAAAGCACCGCCATCCATCCCCAGAAACGTGTATTGGCACCCCGCTCTTTAGCGATCACATAGCAGACATAAATACACAGAATATTAATAGCCACTAACGCATAAGCAGTCATCATTGTGTTAATGCCTCACTAAAGTGATAGCTGGCAATAGTAAGACCCTGAGCAAAATAAAACTTATGGGCCTGATCTCGCTGAGTGCCTGAATCCAGATGAAAAACCTGACAGTCTGCTGCCTGAGCTTCAGCCCGCAACCAATCAATCATCTGCTCACCAAAACCTTTTGATCGATGAGACTCAGCCGTCACCAAGTCATCGACATAACAATGCTTACCCATAAACAGATTACTGTATATACGATAACCTGCCGCGGCGACAATCTCGCCTTCCTGCTCGATAAAGGCAAGGCAAAAACCATCCGCTTCCATAGCTCGAACCGTCGCTACAAAGTCACTGCGCTTCAAATGGGGGCGCAACTCCACCATCAGATTAAAACAGTTATCTATCTCGTTATCGGTAATCGCTCTGCGTGGCATGATTCAACCTACATTAATGTGTTTGTTAAGCCACCATCATCTCATGGTAGCACGGCAGCAAACAATGCCATTAGTGGTTTGGTCGCCCAGGCATAGTCTTCATACAGGCCCTTAATGGTTACCATAATCCCGGGCTGGCTAGGATCTTTAACCAGCTGATTAACGCGATTGCGTAAACGCAAATAATCACTGTCGCTAATGCCCTTCTGCTTGGCCAGCTCGGTGACTGCTTGATAAAATCGATCAACATCATTCTGTTCGAATTGAATAGACTGATTGACCCGAATGTCTCCATGATCGCCCTGACTCACATTACCAAAATTGGCACTGCCACCAGAGACATTAATTCTTATGTCTGCAGGACTCATGCATTAGCCCCCTTTACCGCACCCTTAACGGCCCCGCCAATTTTATTCATGGCACCCTGCACTACATTGCCCATATTAACCTTGCCGCCGGAAATATTAATATTCATGCTCTGCATCTTTTGCGCTTTTAGGTCGCTGGTATCTATGCCGTTCTTTTCCAGAGCAACAACCATCGCATCGAATACCGTTTCATTGATTGAGCGCACCTGAGTGGACACATCAATATCGTTATAGGTACTTGGATAGATAGTTCGCACTCTATTAAGAAGATTGGATTCACGTTTTACATAGGCAACAATCCAAAACAAAAATGTAAAGGGAGAATAGGCAATTAGTTTAAATTTGGCGTCTTTATCCACATAGCCACCTGCGATCACTCGCCATTCAAAAGAGCGGATAGCCCCATAATTGCTCTGATTTAAAATAAGCGTTAATGTAGTGCCACGCAGCGTGGACGTGGATTGGCCCTTTAAAAAGTTGCGCCCTTCAGAAGAATTTAAATCTTTATCGCAGTCGGTAATCGCCAGAGCTTCAAGACTAGAAATAGGCGTTTTAGTTTTTAGCTCTTCTTCAACGGTGGCAATAACTTCGGTTTCAATATTAATGGGGTGATGATAAATATGCTGAAAGTGGCCAAATATCTCACCAAAATATTTAAATGGATGGGTTTTGTTAAAACTATTGGCACTGGATTTTGCCTCATCAATATCATTGCGCAATAAGGTCGATGTGATCAGGCCGAAGACCGTGAGCAGTATTAACCAGATGCCCAGTGTAAAGACGGTTAAATAAAGATGAACAAAAACTGCTAAGGCAACCGTACGTTTTCTAATTCTATTGGTGACATTTTTCGAATCTAATAAATCCATTTGAACTTCTCCTTTTTCATAGTATTGAAAAGGAGTACCTTCGCACTCCTAGATTTCACGCCTAATTATTTTTTGCTCATAAGTGATTTCTTCACTGAGGTGGTTACCTGGGTAAAAGTATCCTTTCCCTGAATAATCTGTGAAGTACTGGTGCTGCCATTCAGGGTAAGATTCCAAAAAGTACTGATCTCGCCCTGATATAAAAACCCCGCCCAAGAGGTAATGGAATTACAGGATTCAATAGTGCTTTCCCATTTAGTATCAAAAGTAATGGCTGTGCCATAAATCCACCCGGTGACCGGATAAACAATATCCTGACAGTTGTATCCGGCGGCGCCGTTGATATAGATACCGGTAATCTGGCCAGCACTATCAACACCGGTAATGCTTAGGGTCGATCCATCCTGATTAGCCCAAGAAGAAGGTACGGTAATGGTATTAGTACTGTTGGAGGAGTCCGCACAGGCGGAGAGGCTGAACAGTAATGACATGAGTAGGGTAATAAGGTATTTGGTTTGCATAATATAAGTCCATTTATGCCCCGACTAGGTACGTCAAGCCTCACGTCGGGGCTTGAACGTGAAACCTAGAGCATTTTAGTATGGGGTGCGGCTGCAAATTAGAGAGCGATCTCTACAGCCTGTTGACTGATATTTATTAAACATAGACTAATTTTTTGGCTGAGGAGAATCAGATACTGTCGCGGAGGGGTTCTAAGAATCCTTAGTAGAGATTTTAGCCATTCCCTTAGCCCAGGGCCCAGTGACTTTTGGCGAGCGAGATGTACTGGAAGATTCAGCTCGAGATGCATCAAAAGGTTTATTAGAAGGTGCATCAGAAGCCGCCACAAAAGGTGCCTCAGACGCTACATCAGAAACTGTATCGGCCTCTGTAACCGGAGCGGCAATAGGAGCGGCAACGGAAACTTCAAGTGGACTGTTAGCAAAGGCCGCCACATACAGCGCCTCAACCTTATCGCGAGCCCAGGGGGTTCTGCGCAAAAACTTGAGGCTAGATTTAACCGACGGATTACTTTTAAAGCAATTGATATTGATATTGCGAGCGAGGTATTCCCAGCCGTAACGTTTTTCAAGTCGCGTGACTACCTGCTCAAGAGTAATCCCATGAAGGGGATTATTAGGTTGCGGGTTGGACATAGCGTATCGCCTAAGCATTCAGAATCAATTATGGGCACTATACAGTGGTTTGGCGCAGGAGGCTCTTACAGAAATAGGGGAGGGTTTCTTACAAACCCTCCCGGCGCTCATCAAGACATTCTTGGGAACCCGTAGCAAACTCACGACAGACCCATGGACGGTTTTGGTATATTGTGCACATCATGGTGTCGCGATCCACCGCCGAGCACCAACCATCGTCTAAACGAAGCATAGTTTCTGCCCCCCAGGCATCGATTTTAATATGCTCTTTGGGGACCCCCGTATCGGTAATGAGCATTACCTCCAACTTACAGCAGACGGCCTTGCAGCTGAAACAGCTAATGCTGGGGTCGATGACATTGTGCAGAGAAATACTCATTGCGGTAGGCTATGCACCGTACGAACAGCAGTAGTTAGTAATCTCATGAACCACAACGCCAAATTTGGCATTGGCAGGAACCTCAAAAGACGTGCCGCCGGTAATGCTGATCCATTCGGACGTCTGAGGTAACAATACATCCATAGCCCCAGACGAAATCTCCATTAACTCCTGCACCTCAGTACCAAATTCATACTCACCGGGGAGCATAACGCCCAATGTCTTTTTACTGCCATCCGCAAGAATGATGGTGCGGCTGATAACGCGGCCATCAAAATAGACATTGGCTTCTGTGGCAACTGATACATTGGTAAATTCTGACATCGGTAAAATAACCTTTAAAAGTGTTTTATGGCAGCGTACAAAAGCCTTGAGCGGGAACATCAAGGGCACTATTGAACTTGCTGGATAGGTTCTGAAAGGCCACCAGGCCGGTCAGTTCGACGATGGTATCATCATCAAATACAGATTTTAAGCGCTGCATTAAATCAGCACTCACCTGCTGATCGGAATAGGTAATGGCCTCAGCATACTCGAGTGCCAGCCTTTCCGTGGGATCAAACAGATCAGACTCTTGCCAGGTTTCAAGAGCCTCCACCTTATCCATAGAGCCCGCTCGATTCGCCAGTGTCATGGCATTTATATCTACACAAAAGGCACACCAGTTAATCTGGGAGACGCGCACAGTCACCAGAGAGCGCAGCACCGGATTTAGCGGCGAACCCCTGCGATCCAAGACACCATAAAGAATAGCCACCGCGGCAAAGAGCTTTGGCACCCTACCCCAGAGCAACCCAGGATCCAGCACCGCGCCATATTTACGCCGTTGGTTCCAAAAGAATGGCCTTAGCCACAAGGGGTATTTTGCGAGGAGTTTAACCGGAACATGCATAACAATTGACCCATAGATTATTGTGGCAGTAACTTAGACTATAGCGCGCTTAGAGCGGCAGACGAATGCCTTCAACCGCAATATTAAAGCCATTAGCTCGCACCGTATTGGCCTCTTCACTGTCTGGATTCAACAGCGGGTTGGTGTGGTTCATATGAATAAACCATACTTTATTACGGTCTTCTACCGACAAGCCGCTTAGGGCCTGCATGGTTTCAGTCACCAGTGGATGAGGTACCTTGGACATATCCCGCCCCGGCAATTCGCCGTCGCCATAAAAGGTCGCATCCAACAGCGCGTAATCCACCGTCTGAATAATCTGCGCAATCTCAGTTTCCCACACAGACCACTTATTAATATCCGGGATAAAGAGCGCTGACTTATTCGCACCCTTAATTAGATAGCCCACCGTCTCAGAAAACTCATCTCTGTGGGGCACCAGCAAAGGCGTAACACTCACACTCGCTAGCGTCACTGCCTTATTATCCGCCAGCGGCTGCAAGACAATATTATTGAACTCAACCAGCTGACTCCAGGGCCCATTACTGCGCAGATAGCTGTGCATGCGCGGCATGGCATACACCGGAATATCCTTGCCGCCCATAGCCTCATGACCCAAAAACATCAGGCCCGCATAATGGCCCATATGGGCATGGGTAAGAAAAATTCCCTCAAGTTCATATTGCTCAGAGGGTGCTTCTTTCTCAAGCGCATAGAGCTGCTCAGGCAAATTAGGCGTGGCTTCAAAGAGGTATTTTGTCTTGGCAGCGGGATCGATCAGCGCAATAGAGGTAGCACCACGACGCAGACTTGGATCTTCCCAGCCCGGCATGCAATGCGCCTGATAACAGCCCGCCTGTGGATATCCAGCATCCTGAGCCACACCCAATACATAGAGGTAGGGTTCATCATTAGCCTTCGCGGGTAGCGCAATAACAAGAACAATTACATAGAAAATAAACAGCGCGCGCGTTAAAAACATGGCCTAAGAATGCGCCTGCAACATAGCGCCCATATTTTGATGAATCATACTGACCGCCTTAAGCGGACGCACCATCACTTTAAACTCAGTGATCAGCCCAGCCTCATTCCAAGAGATCATATCCACGCCGTTAACCTTAACGCCCTGAATCTCAACCTCAAACTCAAGAATCGCATTACCCTCACCATGCACCTCACGGACATAGGTAAAGCTGTCGTTAAAAAAAACCTCAAACGCCGCACTGAGGTATTTGCCAGTAATGCTCTTGCCAATCTGAGGGGTATGAACCACCGGCGAATGAAACACTGCATCCTCAGCCAGCAGGTTATATAGGCCTTTTATGTCTCTATCCTTTGCCACCTGATGCCAGGTAGCCATGGTATCTATCGTCATATTTAGTTATCCAACCAGCATCATAAAGTGAATCCACATCGCCAGCAGTACCAGTAACGACAACAGAAATGCAATGAAGCGATGTATGGCGTGGTTATAGGTAATATGAATAATGGTATGCACCAGCCGAAGAGCCACATAGACCCAAGCGAGGTTAAGCATCAGCGCGCTGTCGATCTGTAAGGTGATAACCAGTACCGCCAACACATAAAACAACACAGGAGCTTCAAGAAGGTTAGAAAAATTGCGGCCGATCTTTTGTACATAGTCTGGCGGGGTATCGCCCGACATCAGCACATAGTATTTGGGATTAATGTCTTTTCGGCGAACGCTGATTAGCCTAGATAGGCCAGTGGCGGTGGCCACAATAAAGGTCAGCACGACAAGGCTAAAAACGGGGTAAATCAAATCCATGACGGCAGTCTCTTGTAATAGTTTTATAGAGGATGTGGCGATGGAATGAGTCTGCCAATCAACAGCTGGATTGTAAAGGTTTAGCGTGCGCCTTGAATGCGCCAATCACCCGGGATCTCGAACGGAGCGTCTGTAATCTCGCCCCGGCCGCCTGTCATCTCGAACGTATGTGAGAGATCTCTAGATCCCTCGTCGCTAAGCTCTGTAGGAATGACAAAGTTTATGTCATCTCGCACTCCGCTAACTGTCATCTCGATCGAACCAAATGTCATCTCAATCGAAGAGAGAGATCTCTATGTAGCCTGGCACAAACCCTACGCTAGCAAAGGGACCATTTAATTAGCCCGCTAAGGCCCCCTAGCCAATGTGCACCGTCCGACCACATTTTGGAAACTGTATGCATCCCCAAAACCGCTGCCCCGCATAGGATGCCGACACACAGGACGAGACGGCAACTTACCGGCCTGCCACTCACTATTCCAATTCGAGTTTGCATGCAAAACCAGTTCCTACAGGGCAGTCGGTGATACAATTTCCAACTGTTATCGACAGTAGAACACTTACAAAAATGAAAGACTGCAACCAATGTGGAAAGTGCTGTATTAAATACGGCGACGGCGCGCTCTCTGCAACGGCAGGCGAAATCGACATGTGGGAGCTATTTCAGCCACACATTTTCCAATATGTAAAAGATAACGAAATCTGGTTTTGTCCGGACACCGGCGTACAACTAAACCGCTGTCCTTTTCTTGAGATCGAACCCAGTCAGGGTAAAGAAAAATATACCTGCTCTATTTACCTTAGCCGACCTGAAGACTGCAGGCACTACCCGAGCAGTATTGCTGAAATGATTCGAGATGAATGCGAAATGATTGAAGTTAAGGATTTACAAGACTCCAATAAGGCGCAAACTGAATTGGATGACCTAATGGAGGGTAGTCGGCCAAGAAAGCAATGAAGTCTTCTGAAGCTTTTTATAATTAGGCACAAAAAAGGGCTCCCTTAGGAGCCCTCTTAGATGTCACTTTAACTAAGCACCTAATTAATCTTAGGATCCAACTCGCCACTGTCATAACGCGCAGTCATTGCATCCAAACTTAATGCTTTCATCTTGCTAGCGTTGCCTGCAGTACCAAAGGCTTCATAACGCGCCACGGCAATATCTTTCATCGCAGTGATGGTTTCTTTCAGATACGAACGCGGATCAAAGGCGGCGGGGTTTTCCGCGAGGTATCGACGCACGGCACCGGTTGATGCAAGGCGTAGATCAGTATCGATATTAATCTTACGAACACCGTGCTTGATGCCTTCGCAAATTTGCTCGACGGGCACGCCGTAGGTCTCGGGGATTTCGCCGCCGTACTGATTAATAATGGCTAACCATTCTTGGGGTACGGAGGATGATCCATGCATGACCAGATGGGTGCCGGGAATGCGTTTATTAATTTCTTTGATGCGGTCGATGGCAAGAATATCACCAGTGGGTGGGCGGCTAAACTTATAGGCGCCGTGGCTGGTGCCGCAGGCAATGGCCAGTGCATCAACATGGGTTTTGGAAACAAAGTCGGCCGCTTCTTCTGGGTTGGTGAGCATCTGGTCGTGGGTAAGAAGACCTTCTGCACCTACGCCGTCTTCTTCACCGGCCTGCCCGGTTTCTAATGAACCCAGGCAACCCAGCTCACCTTCAACGGACACGCCACAGGCATGGGCCATTTCTACGCTGCGACGTGTGACGTCTACGTTGTAGTCGTAGCTTGATGGGGTTTTACCATCTTCCATTAATGAGCCGTCCATCATGACTGAGGTAAAGCCCAGTTGGATGGAGCGCTGGCAGATTGCTGGGCTGGTGCCATGGTCTTGGTGCACGCAGACTGGAATATCGGGCCATTCTTCTACGGCGGCTTGAATCAGGTGACGTAGAAATGGGGCGCCGGCATATTTGCGCGCGCCGGCCGAGGCCTGAACAATCACTGGGCTATCGGTTTGTTCGGCTGCGAGCATTATGGCGCGCATCTGCTCTAGATTATTAACGTTAAATGCGGGTACGCCGTAACTGTATTCGGCGGCGTGGTCGAGCATTTGTCGTAAAGATATTAGTGCCATGGTGTCTTCCTTCCTTTAATTCTAATAATTCTATTAACCGTCAGCGCGCTGTTCGAGCATTGCAACGGCAGGTAATTCTTTGCCTTCTACGTATTCTAAAAATGCGCCGCCACCTGTTGAAATATAGGACACCTGATCCGTAATTTCATATTTATCCACGGCAGCTAATGTATCTCCACCCCCGGCAATTGAGAATCCGGAGCTTTTAGCGATAGCTAATGCTAATGTTTTTGTGCCCTGACCAAATTGATCAAACTCAAAAACTCCGACGGGGCCGTTCCAAATAATGGTGCCCATGGAGGCAATAATGCCTGCTAGCTTTCTGGCGGAGTCTGGCCCTATGTCGAAAATCATGTCGTCGTCTTCCACCTCGTCCACTGACTTTATAACGGCCGCTGCGGTTTCCGAAAATTCTTTGCCGACCACTACGTCGGTGGGCAGTGGAATATTAACTTTTTTCATCAGCGCCTGAGCGGCTGGAATTAGGTCGTGCTCACAGAGTGATTTACCGACGTTTTTACCCGCTGCTGCCAAAAAGGTATTGGCGATTCCACCACCTACAATTAGCTGGTCTACCTTATCGGCCAGTGTTTCTAAGACCAGTAATTTGGTCGAAACTTTGGAGCCACCAACAATGGCGGCCACTGGCGGAGTGGGTGCGGCCAGTGCTTTTTCCAGCGCCGCTAATTCTTTGGCGAGCAGTGGTCCGGCGCAGGCGATAGGGGCATATTTAGCCACACCATGGGTGGAGGCCTGGGCGCGGTGTGAGGTGCCGAAGGCATCCATCACAAAAACATCACAGAGTTTGGCATAGGCTTTGGCGAGGGTGTCGTCATTCTTTTTTTCGCCTGGATTAAAGCGCACGTTTTCCAACATAACGATGGCGCCATCGACGGTCTTTAGGCCGCTTGTCCAGCTCTGCTCTACTACAACCGACTGACCCAACAGGCTGGCCAAATGGGCGGCCACTGGTTTCATACTGTAGTCAACATTGTATTCCCCTTCGGTGGGACGCCCGAGGTGTGACATTAGAATAACGCTGGCACCGGCCTCTAGGGCTAACTTAATGGTCGGCAGTGCCGCTCTGATTCTGGCATCGCTGGTTACGCGACCATCTTTAATAGGTACGTTGAGATCTTCGCGGATAAGAACGCGTTTGCCTGAGAGTTGCTGGTCGGTCATTAACTTGACGGTCATCGTAATCCTTAATAGGTGTGATGGATGGCTACTGCTGGGTTGGCGTGAGTCCATGCCAACTTAATAAGGTGTCGAGCATTCTATTAGCGTAGCCCCATTCGTTGTCGAACCAAATTAACACTTTGACTAATTTTTGTTGACTGACTCTAGTTTGACTTGCGTCAACTATTCCGCTGCGAGGATCATGGTTAAAGTCGCAGGAGGCCAGAGGCTCCTCGGTATAACCCAGTACGCCATCGAGCGGGCCATTGGCTGCTGCTTCGAGGGCGGCATTGACCGCGGCTGTATCGACACTGGCATCTAACATGATTGATAGATCAATCGCCGAAACATTGACCGTGGGTACGCGCATGGCCTGGGCCTGAAAACGTCCGGTAAGTTCTGGCAGAATACGATCAATGCCTAAGGCTAGGCCCGTATCCACGGGAATAATGGACTGCATTGCCGCGCGCGTTTTGCGCAGATCGGTGTGGTGGTAGGCGTCTATCACGGGTTGGTCGTTCATCGCTGAGTGAATGGTGGTAATAACACCCCCCTCTACGCCGAAGACATCGTTGAGTACCTTGATCACTGGCACCACACAGTTGGTGGAGCAGGCGGCACTGGAAACGATGGTTTCGTTGCCGGTCAATATACTGTGGTTGATCCCATAAACAATGGTGGCATCGACGCTTGGATCGGCTGGCTGGGAAAACAGGACTCGCTTGGCACCGCTGCTTATATGCTGCTCTGCGGTATCACGATCGGTAAAGGTGCCACTGCATTCCAGTACCACATCAACCCCATGTTGGCCCCAGGGTAGTGCGCTTAAGTCCTTTTCATGAACGATGGCAATATCATCGCCATTTATTGTAAGTGAATCTTTACTTACGCTGACGGTACCGGGAAACCTTCCGTGAGTTGAGTCATAGCGGGTTAAATGGGCCATTGTTTTACTGTCGGCAGGCTCGTTAATCGCCACAACCTGCACCCATTCGCGAGCCCCTGATTCATACAGAGCTCGCAATACTGAGCGGCCTATGCGGCCATAGCCATTAATGGCTACGCGAATCATTAGCCGATGGCTTCCATAACATTGGCAACGACATTGTCGACGGTGAAGCCGAACTCTTTTAATAGCTGGTCGCCCGGTGCGGATTCGCCGAAGGTGCGCATGCCTACCACGCGGCCATCGAGACCCACAAACTTGAACCAGTAATCGGCATGCAGTGCTTCAACCGCTACTCGCGCACGAATAGTTGGGGTGAGTACTGAGTCGCGGTAGTCGGCGTCCTGTGCTGAGAAGATCTCGGCGCAAGGCATGGAGACAACACGCACCTGAATGCCTTTGCCGGCAAGTTCGTCTGCCGCATTTACAGCCAGCTCTACTTCTGAACCTGTGGCAATCAATATTGCCTGAGGTGCAGCGCAGTCTTTCAAGACATAACCGCCGCGGCCAATATCCGCAACCTGCTGTGGCGTTCTTGGCATTGGCTTGAGGCCCTGACGACTAAACACTAGGGCCGCTGGGCCGTCGCGACGTTCGATTGCGCTCTTCCAGCTAACCGCTGATTCGACAGTATCGCAGGGGCGCCAGGTGTGTAGATTAGGCGTGGCACGCAATGCGCTCAGCTGCTCTACCGGCTGGTGAGTCGGGCCATCTTCGCCAAGACCAATGGAGTCGTGGGTGTAAACAAAGATGCTTTGCTGCTTCATCAATGCGGCCATACGCACAGCATTGCGGGCGTATTCCATAAACATCAGGAACGTGGCGCCGTAGTTAATAAAGCCGCCGTGGAGAGCGATACCATTCATCATGGCGCTCATACCAAATTCACGTACACCGTAATAGATGTAGTTACCGTCGGCATTGTCGCCACTGATATCTTTGCAACCAGACCAGATAGTTAAGTTGGAACCTGCCAGATCGGCAGAGCCACCCAGCAGTTCTGGCAACATTGGGCCAAAGGCATTAAGACAGTTCTGAGAGGCCTTTCGTGAGGCGATTTTCTCCATCTTGTCCTGACATTCCTGAATATAGGCATCAGCGTTGGCGCTAAAGTCTTCAGGGAGATCGCCACGAGTACGACGTTCAAATTCTTCTGCGAGCTCTGGATGTGCTGCGCGATATTCTTCCAGCTGGTCTGCCCAGGCTGTTTGTGCGCTGGTGCCTTTAGCAACGCCATTCCAGCCGGCGTAATGATCGGCGGGAATTTCAAAGGGTCCGTGGTTCCAGCCAAGGGCTTTGCGAGTAAGGGCGACTTCGTCTACACCCAGTGCCGCACCGTGACAGTCTTCTTTGCCCTGCTTGTTCGGTGAGCCAAAACCAATAATGGTTTTGCAGCAAATGAGGGTTGGCTTGCCAGTCTCGGCGTGAGCCGCATCAATCGCTGCTTTAATGGCGTCACTGTCATGACCATCGACGTTGGCAATAACGTGCCAGCCGTAGGCTTCAAAGCGTGCTGGGGTGTCGTCGTTAAACCAGCCTTCAACTTCGCCATCAATGGAGATGCCGTTGTCATCGTAAAACGCGGTGAGCTTGCCCAGCTTTAAGGTGCCGGCCAATGAACAGACTTCATGAGAGATACCTTCCATCAAACAGCCATCACCCAAGAAGGTGTAAGTCTGGTGATCGACGATATCGTGACCGGGACGGTTGAACTGTGCTGCTAGAACTTTCTCTGCCAATGCCATACCAATCGCGTTAGCAATACCCTGACCCAGCGGGCCTGTGGTGGTCTCTACACCGGGGGCATAACCATATTCTGGGTGACCCGGGGTTTTGGAATGCAGTTGGCGGAAGTTTTTAATCTCTTCTATGGGTAGGTCATAGCCTGAGAGGTGCAGCAGCGAATACAGTAGCATCGAGCCGTGGCCGTTGGAGAGCACAAAACGGTCGCGGTTAACCCAGTCTGGATCTGACGGGTTATGGCGCAAATAGTCGTTCCAGAGAACTTCGGCAATATCTGCCATGCCCATTGGGGCACCGGGATGTCCACTGTTAGCCTGTTGAACAGCATCCATACTGAGGGCACGAATTGCATTAGCAAGGTCTCGACGTGAGGCCATGAATTGTCACTCCTGAAACGGGTAATTTGGGAAGCAGGTATTGTCCACTAGACGGCCTTGCCAGTAAACCGATATTCATTATTTCCCCCTCCTTTACAGGGATGTTTTTGATACCCGACTTCATTCGACCCGCTGCATATATAAAAATATTTTGATATAGCGATTCTACTGTGTTAAAGTCCGCGCCATGACTGACCTGAGCCCTATTTCCGCTGTTGCAGAACAGCCCTCAAACCCTGACATCAGCGCCATTACTGCACTGTGTAAGGCGGCGGGCGATCCATTGCGCATGCAAATACTCAAGGTGTTGCAGCAAAATGCCTATGGCGTGCTTGAGTTGTGTCAGGTTTTCGATATTCGTCAGTCGGCCATGAGCCATCATTTAAAGATTTTGGCAAATGCTGGGCTGGTAGCAACACGTCGCGAAGGCACGACGATTTTTTACCGTCGTAATCCACGCAACACTGATGTGGATTTACAGGCACTGCAGCAGGTGCTGTTTAACACGGTTGATGATGCGCGGCTCGATCTAGTCTTGGCAGAACACTTAACACAGATTAACAGTGAACGTGCCTCGGCTTCGGTGGCGTTTTTTAACCGCAATGTAGCGCGCTTTGAACAGAATCAAGATTTGATCGCCAGCTGGGCAGACTATGGCGACAGCGTCGAGGGGTTTCTAGACAGCAGCCTGGTTGCCAATGGCACGGCCATTGAAGTTGGCCCGGGCTACGGTCAATTTTTGGGCAAGCTTGCCAGTCGCTTCGATCAGGTTGTTGCTTTAGATAATGCCCGCGAGATGCTCGATCAATGTGAGTCCCGGGCGACTCAACAGGGCTTAAGTAATATTCAATTTATTCTCGGTGACACCGCGATGGCTCAATCTCAGGGCCTAAAGGCAGACTGCCTATCACTGAATATGGTGTTGCATCACAACCCAACACCGGCAGATATTATTGCCGATTGCGCCAGCTTGCTGAATAAAGATGGCGTGTTATTAATTACCGACCTCTGCGCCCATGATCAGGAATGGGTACGAGATACCTGTGGCGACCTATGGCTGGGGTTTGAGCCAGAGGAGCTAACCCGCTGGGCAAATATGGCTGGGTTGGTAGAGGGCAATAGTCTCTATCTTACTCAACGCAATGGTTTTCGCATTCAGTTGCGACAGTTTAGTGCCGGAAGCACTGCACGCTAGAACAGAGCCTTTAGTTAGACGCTCTACAAAAAGGAAACCTTATGTCTACTTACAATTTATTTACCTCTGAGTCTGTCTCCGAAGGACATCCGGATAAACTCGCCGATCAGATTTCTGATGCGGTATTAGATGCCATTATTAAAGACGACCCACACTCCAGAGTGGCGGTTGAGACCATGGTTAAAACCGGCATGGCGATTATCGCCGGCGAGGTGCGCACTAAAACGTACGTTGATCTCGAACAGATTGTTCGCGATGTAATTACCGGCGTGGGCTACGACCATTCGGATATGGGTTTTGACGGCCATTCCTGTGCCGTACTTAACGCTATTGGCAAGCAATCCAGTGATATTGCTCAGGGTGTTGATGAGAGTGAAGATAAAGACATTGGCGCGGGTGATCAGGGTTTGATGTTTGGTTATGCCAGCAATGAAACTGCTGTGCTAATGCCTGCGCCTATTTTCTATGCCCATCGCCTAGTGGAACGTCAGGCTCAGCTGCGAAAAAATGGCACCCTGCCCTGGTTGCGTCCAGATGCAAAAAGTCAGGTTACCCTACGCTACGATCAAGGGAAGCCGGTTGCTATTGATGCCATTGTTTTATCGACACAGCATTCACCCAGCATTTCTCAATCTGATTTACAGGAAGCTGTGCGCACAGAAATTATTGCCCCAGTGCTTCCGGAAGAATGGCTCCACGCAGGCACGCAGTACCACATTAACCCCACTGGCAAGTTTGAAATTGGTGGCCCTATGGGTGACTGCGGCTTAACTGGTCGTAAAATTATTGTCGATACCTATGGCGGTATGGCCCACCACGGTGGCGGCGCGTTCTCTGGCAAAGACCCCACCAAGGTAGATCGCTCTGCGGCCTATGCTGGACGCTACGTGGCGAAAAATATTGTTGCCGCCGGTCTCGCCGATCGCTGTGAAATCCAGGTGTCTTATGCCATTGGTGTTTCCGAGCCTACTTCTATCAGTGTTGATACATTTGGCACGGGTAAGTTATCCGATGACGAAATTGTTGCTTTGGTTCGAGAAAACTTTGACCTGCGCCCACGGGGCCTGATTGAAATGCTCGACCTGCGCCGCCCTATTTATCAGCAAACAGCATCCTATGGCCATTTTGGTCGCGAAGAAAAAGACTTTACCTGGGAAAAAACAGACCGAGTAGAAGCCCTAAAAAAGGCGCTTTAAACTTTACATAATCAAAGGCAAAACAAGATGACAGCAACAGCACAACCAATCGACAGCAAAAAGAAAGACTATAAAGTCGCCGACATCAGCCTGGCTGAATGGGGCAAAAAAGAAATCTCAATTGCTGAGTCAGAAATGCCAGCACTGATGGCACTGCGTGAAAAATTTAGCGCAGACCAGCCCTTGGCAGATGCTCGAATTCTGGGCTGCATTCATATGACTATTCAAACCGCTGTGCTGATTGAAACTTTAGAAGCCCTAGGTGCAGAAGTCCGCTGGACCTCATGTAATATTTTCTCCACCCAGGATCATGCCGCCGCTGCGATTGCGGCAAACGGTACGCCTGTTTATGCTTGGAAAGGCGAGACCGAAGAAGAATATGAATGGTGCCTGGAACAGCAGGTGCTTAAAGATGGCGTGCCCTGGAATGCCAATATGATTCTCGATGACGGCGGTGATTTAACAGCACTTCTGCACGAGAAATACCCCCAGGTGTTGGAGGCTGTTCATGGCATTACTGAAGAGACCACCACGGGTGTTCATCGTCTTTATGAGATGCTTGAAAACGGCGAGTTAAAAGTACCGGCTATTAACGTTAACGATTCGGTTACCAAGTCTAAGTGCGACAACAAGTATGGCTGTCGTCACAGTCTTAACGATGCTATCAAGCGGGCTACTGACCATTTGCTGTCTGGCAAAAAGGCGGTTGTTGTTGGTTACGGTGATGTGGGCAAGGGTTCTGCTCAGTCTCTGCGTCAGGAAGGCATGATTGTTAAGGTCACTGAATGCGATCCAATCTGCGCCATGCAAGCCTGTCTTGATGGTTTTGAATTAGTCTCTACTTACAAGGATGGCGATCCAAGCAAGGGCGTAAACGCACACCTATTGGCTAACACCGATATGCTGGTGACTAGCACGGGCAACTACAATGTCTGTGGTTCAGATATTTTAGGCGCTCTAAAGAGCGGCGCAGTGGTCTGTAATATTGGTCACTTTGATAATGAAATCGACACCGCTTTCATGCGTAGCAACTGGGAATGGGATGAGATCAAGCCACAGGTACATAAGGTCTATCGCGACCGTGCCAACAATGACCATCTACTGCTGTTAGCCGAGGGACGTCTGGTTAATCTGGGTAATGCTACGGGTCACCCAAGTCGTATTATGGATGGTTCTTTTGCCAACCAGGTGCTGGCTCAGATTGAACTCTATACTCAGCAGTTTGCTACACAGGACGATGTTACCAAAGCTGAAATGCTCCGCGTAGAAGTCTTGCCCAAACATCTCGACGAAGAAGTAGCCCGTCACATGGTCGGTGGTTTTGGTGGCGTGATCACCAAACTCACTCAGGCTCAAGCAGACTACATTGGCGTATCCGTTGAAGGCCCCTACAAAGGCGATAGCTACAAATATTAAAATTCCCAGTTATCGGGCTCTTAATTGAGTCCGATAGCCCTAGCAAATAGGACGCAATTTTCATGACGAACAAACTACACCTCAGTTTTGAATTCTTTGCTGCGAAAACAGATGAAGGGAAACAAAAACTCAAAACCACCTGCAATAAGCTCGATAAATACAGTCCCGAATTTTACTCGGTAACCTACGGTGCCGGTGGCTCTACACGAGATACTACCAAAGACCTGGTGCTGAGCATTCAGCAAGACGGCTACCAAGCTGCTCCCCATCTTTCCTTCGGTGGCGATAGCCGCGAAGAAGTATTAGCCCTAGTGCAGTCTTATAAAGACGCCGGTATCAATAAGCTTGTTGCCCTGCGCGGTGATCTACCCTCAGGTATCGGCGGCACCAAACAGCTGGTTCATGCCAATGAGTTGGTGGCACTTATCCGCGACCAATTTGGTGACCAGTTTGAAATTAATGTCGGCGCCTATCCAGAAATTCATCCCGAAGCTGAAAGCTACAGCAAAGATATTTATTGGTTGGGTGAGAAATTTAGAGCCGGTGCCGACCGCGCGATAACCCAATACTTTTATAATGCGGACGCCTATTTTCGATTTGTCGATGAATGCGCCAAGTTCGGAATTGATAAGCCGATAGTGCCTGGCATCATGCCTCTGACTAATTACCACAATCTTGTTCGGTTCTCTGATAACTGTGGTGCTGAGATTCCGCGCTGGTTGCGCTGGCAGTTGAAGGAGCGCAGTGACAACCCAGAAGACTTAGTTCGCTATGGTCTTGATGTGGTCACTAAGCTTTGTGAGGCCCTTGTCGCTGGCGGTGCCCCTGGATTACATTTTTATACCATGAATCAATGGCAAAATTCAGATACTCTGTGTAGCAATCTAGGCCTGACAACGAAGTAACGCCATGCGATTACCGCGAATTTTTACCGCCCAATCCTTGGAGGTTGGCAGCAACATGCAACTCGAGGAAGGTGCCGCCCGGCATCTAACCTCGGTTCTACGCATGAAGGCCGGTCAGGATATCATTTTATTTAATGGCCTTGGCGGTGAATATTCTGCCCAGCTTAGCGAGGTTAAGAAAGGCAAAGCCGCGGTTACTGTCGGCGCCTTTTCCGATATAAGCCGCGAGTCCCCTCTTAGTATTCAGCTAGCTATTGGTATCTCTCGTGGCGAGCGCATGGATTGGATTGTGCAGAAAGCCACTGAGTTAGGCGTCACCGAAATAACCCCCCTGTTTACCGAACGCTGCGAAGTAAAGCTTAGTGGCGAACGTCTGGAAAAGAAGACTCGACACTGGCAGCAGGTCGCTATTAGTGCCTGTGAGCAGTGTCAGCGCAATACTGTTCCCACCGTAAGAGCCCCAATATCAGCTGAGCAGTATCTGGCAGAATCCATTGATGGACTAAAGTTAGTCCTGCATCACCGCACCGAAAAACGCCTCTCTGAAATGACCCTTTCGAATAATAATATTGCTCTGCTGGTGGGCCCTGAGGGCGGCTTAAGTAATCGCGAAATTGACAGTGCATTGCATAGTGGTTTTTCACCACTGGCAGTAGGCCCTCGCGTGTTGCGTACAGAGACAGCCCCACTTGCGGCAATGAGTATTATGCAAAGTCTCTGGGGTGATATGGGTTAAGGATGATAAATAATATTTTTTTATTGATTCTTCTCTTTTCCAGCAATGTGTCTCAGAGCGCCATTTTCGGTGATGGCGACCCCAGCAATGGCATTGAAGATCAACGCCATCTAGCCTCAAGCGATTTATTAAAAGCCGTGGGTACTATATTCTGTGATGGCGGTTTGCGGGGTACCGCCACCCATATAAATACCAGATTCAAAGAGGGCCCAGCAATTATTTTGACCGCGGCTCATGTGTTGTTTGATAAGAAAACTGGGTTAGAGTTTAAGCGCTGTACTTATCGACCCGAGAATCGCCGACTGAGTGAAATAGATTTTTCTGCGGTGTCGAAACACCAGTACCAACCTGCCTCAAACAATAAAATGCGTCAATCGGAAACTGACATTGTTTTTGTGGCGTTAAATAGAAAACCCTATCAAGCAAGTCTTACACTGGCCTTGGCCATCAATGGCAGGGAAAATAATATACAACTGCTTGGCTATAACATGGATAGTCAGGAAATTAATCTAAGTAATAATTGTGAAATTTTTCAGTCGGAGTTTTTTGTGAGCGAACAGCTCTTATTGCACAACTGCGATGCTCTAGGCGGTTCCTCAGGTGGGCCCATCATTAGCAACACCGAGGACGGCGAGACTAGGAACGTTATAGCAGTACATGGCGGCACTCTTAGTTCTGGGATATCTGGCGGTAACTCGTTCAACGCCGGCAGAGCTGCCGGCGCTAAGGTGAATCCTGAACAGTGGATTAATCAGGCCCGAAAAATCGATCGGGCCATGCTTAATCAGCTGCAGCAGTTTCTCGCATATCTTGCCAGGGATTTCCCTTCTCAAAAATAACCTGCTGGGCAAAGCCAGGAACAGATACGCCCTCTGCAGAAATGCTCAGCCCAGCCTCGTTAATTAGCGGCTCGCCGAAACGATAAATCACATCAAGCTGGCCAGCGTCGGCGCGGGCAGCATAGGCTGCAGAATGACTACGTGTCTGTTCACGGCGGGCACAGTAATTTGCAAACTTATCGCCATAGCGTTGTGCCAACATGCTGTCTACCTTGCTGGGTGACAACACCACGGCGGTTGCATTGTTTCCGCCAAAGCCTTTTGAATTAATAAAGGCCACATCCATTCTCTGTTCACTGACATCCATATCTTTCAGCGCAAAACGGGCTCTTTCTTGATGAACATCTGGCGCAATTTCTGAAACCGTTTTTATACCTGGAATCATATGATATTTAAAGGTGCCCAGAGCAGACACTAACTGGTCGCCACTGGCCGTGGACAATGAATGACCCACAAAAGATTTGGCGGCGGTGACAGGCCAGTCGTAAATATCAAAGGCCGTGGCCACTCGATCAATTAACTCAGATTCTGTAGTACGGTTGGCTGGCGTACTAGAACCATGGGCATGAACAAAGCTGTGATTTTGCACAGCGTCTTTGCCTACCACTTCAATGGCCGCAGCCACCGCTTTAGAGAATGAAATATAGTTGCCAACACCAGGCGCAGAAATAGATTTCTTAACCCCATCGGCATTAATAAACACATCCGAAACTGCGCCATGAATATCGGCACCCAATTCAACCGCAAGCGCATCATCCATAAGCACGATGTACTGCGTTGCCTCGGCCAATGTAAAACCACAGTTATGGCCAAAGGGGCGACTGGCGCGACGCCAATCTGGCTTTTCGGTGCCGTCTAATTTGCAGATATTTTCATCACTGCCAAGGGCACTCATATTAGAGAATCCTTCGGAGACCTCGGAAACAATCGTTGACTCGGCATTACCCACCATGGCAACGCGACGGCGACCACTGCGAATATCACGCACAGCAGCTTGCAGCACATAGAGGAAGGTGGCACAGGCGCCCGTGATGGCTTCGGTGTGGCCAACACTTCCCAGTACATAGGCATTAATAAAGTCCGCTGGCATGGAATTGAGGGCCATAGGCACCTGCTTTGCGGTGGTGCGATTGCCCTTGAGACGGGCTTGGAATAATCCGGCAAAGCCTTCTTCGGTCATTTGCCCCAGAGCGCTTGAGGAATAAACCCCTACCTGATCGGGTCGCACATGATCGGCAACTTTATCCCAGGGAATTCCAAGGGAATGTACCGCATCGCTGCTGCCCAAGATGGCCATTTGTAAGCCGCGAGGATGAAAGCGTGAATTGTAATGATCAGCTGGGTTAAAGCCCTTAGGTAATTCTCCGGCAGCCTTGGCAATTAACTCATGATGGGTTTCAACGAGGTATTGGCCCGCTGACGAAGCAGTGACCTCAACATTGCCCTCTTCAAGATCACGGACCTGCCAGTCCTTGGGTAAATTATGCGGCAAGTCCCGCTTAGTCATGGTGAACACTAGCCTGTCACCCGTCACATTAATTTTCTTATGCCCGGCCACGGCCGTTGCGTCGAACAGCTCGATCTTGCGGATGAGGGTGCCGTCCAATACCTCCTGTCTAAAGCGAGTATCAACTTGATCGGCAGTTAAAACAGTACCCTCTTTATCTTGATAGCTTTCATTTTGCTCCGCACCGGGTGAGTGTGCGCTCACATACCCCATGAGGCAGGCCAGGCCAACTACAGTTTGCTGCTGCTCTGGGGCGGGAAGGGATTCAAACACCATGCGACGAAACGCCTGATGGGAAGAGCTGCGTCCTGCAGCGTTATAACCACCAAAACCAACAATGACGGGGAGAGAGTGACTCATAAACTTTCCTTAAAGAGTTTGATCAGCTAATAGTCTTCAGTGTAATCAGTAATCCCAGCTTATTATTTAAGTATTCAGCCAATTAGTTTAGTAAACTAGCCATTATGGTCTTTAACCTCACTCTTTTGCTCTGCGACAATATGCTGGTTTCCAGCACCACCTTAGCCGCCGAAATTTTTAATTTCGCTCAGGCCATGGCACGGGCCAGTAAATATGATATTCCGGAAGTGGTGATTCGCCGCGTCACCCCCGACGGACAGCCGGTGCAGACCTCGGCAGGCTTTGAGCTGCAGGCAACACACTCTCTCGCCGACAGGTTTGATAGCGACCTGATTCATATCCCCGCCCTGTGGCGTAACCCGCAACCCGCCGTGACAAAGTATCAGGTCTATATTCCCTGGCTACGAGAGCAGCATCAGCGCAATTGCAGCTTCACCGCCGTAGGCACTGGCGTGTGTTTTCTCGCTGAAGCGGGCCTCCTCGATGGTAAACCCGCCACCACTCACTGGCATTACTTCGATCAACTGCAAAAACGCTACCCAGCATTACAACTAGAGCGTCAGCACTTCACCACTCAGGCTGGTAATATTTACTGTGCCGCCAGTGTTAATGCCATGGCCGAATTGATTATGTATCAGGTAGAACGGATATTTGGACGAGTGATTGCGCGACAGGCACAGCGCAACTTCTTCCACGAGATTAGAAATATAGCCGACCCAGTCGGCATGGGTGATCAACAGGTAGGCAAGCATAGCGACGAAGCTATCGCTCAAACTCAGATCTGGCTTCAGGACAATCTAAGCAGAGGACTATCAATTCCAGATCTAGCCAACCAGTTTGGCATGACCACAAGAACCTTTAACCGCCGCTTTAAGACCGCGGTGGGAAGTACCCCAGGGGATTATCTAACAGAATGTCGCATGACCTTCGCTTGCGACCTACTCAAAAACACCGATCTGTCGATCCTAGAAATTGCAGGCTACAGCGGCTACAAAGAAGCCAGTTGGTTTTCATCCAGATTCAGACAGTGGTCCGGCAACAGCCCTAAGGCCTACAGAAATACAGTCAGGGCAAAATTATTCAACTAACGTCAATACTAGCTGGGGTTCGGCATTGCCTTACAGACTGAATGTTTTTAAGCCGACTAGCATCAGCCGCCCCATCCATAGTCTAAACTTTGAAACTAACTGACTTACTAAACACCTAGGTTAGACCAAAATTTATTACTAAGGAATGCTCTATGCGAATGCTTATCGCCTCAATCTCACTGCTTTTTTCAGTCAACAGTTTGTCGATTGAGCTTTATACTGATTTCCCAGAGACTATCAATGCTGATGAAAGCTATGTCTTTTATTCTCATGGGAAAATCCTTGAAGGCAGTAAAAACAATAAGCCGAAACATGAAAGTTATGGAATTTATGCATTCCCCGAAATCAAGAAGGCGTTATTTTCAGAGGGTGATTTTAATCTTATCGCCCACCATAGAGCAGTAAAAACAGACATTTACGCTTATGCGGATGTATTGGTCGGTCAGGTTGAAAAGCTGTTAGATGCCGGGGTAAAGCACTCTAATATCACAATAATAGGATTTTCGAACGGGAGTTATCCCACAGCCTTAGCCTCAGATAAACTAAGCAGCAAGGGTATCAATACCGTACTACTAGCCTCCTGTCTAAATGAAAATATAGCTTTTGAAAAGCAGATAAACTTAGGCGGCAATGTATTAACAGTTTATGAGACAACGGACGTGATGGGCTCCTGTGGCAAACTTAAACATCACAGCAGTAACGCAATATCATTCCAAGAATTTTCTATCTCTACAGGATTACGCCACGGAGCATTCTTTCAGCCTTTAGCTGACTGGGTTAACCCCTTAAAGCGCTGGATAGCCGAAAAACACAGCCACAAATAAGCCTTTTTAAATTCCCTTACAACACTCCTCAATCCAAAGAGTCCCTGGGTCTGGTCTTGAGATCAGTCAGGGCCCGTCTATGGGTGCATCCCTTTTCAGAAAAAGAGAGCAACTGTCTGAGCGCCAGCGAGTTTTGCGAACGCTGAAAAGGGATGCACCCATGGGACCGATCTCAAGACCAGACCCAGGGGCTAAGTGCACCACAAAAACACCCCGCTATGATAGCGAGGCTTTAAATAAACTAAAGGACTCGAACCCTCATAACCCCGTCAACAGCCGCAATCTTCTCCGCGATATCTCCAGTCAACTCGCCCTGCAGATCAATAATGTTATAAGCAATTTCATTGCGGCTCTTGTTAACCATATCCACAACATTGTGCTCAGCGTCGGCGAGTATTGATAACACGCTACCCAGTACCTTAGGAACATTACTGTTACTAAAGGTAATGCGGCTTCCGCCATTGCGGCCCATCTTAGTCGGTGGGAAATTAACCGAATTGTGAATGTTGCCATTTTCAAGAAAATCCATCAGCTGATCTGCTGCCATCACTGCGCAGTTCTCTTCTGCCTCTTCCGTGCTAGCGCCAATATGGGGCATCAACAGAACATCTTTGCGGCCCAGCAATGCGGGCGCAGGGAAGTCACTGATATAACCAGCAATAGTGCCTGCATCCAATGCAGCAACCATATCCTCAGTGCTTACAATTTCTTCTCGAGCAAAATTGAGAATTTTAGCCGTAGGTTTCATCAGGCTTAATGTGTCTTTATTAATAAGATGCTTTGTCGCTTCAATAGCCGGCACATGCAGAGTAATAAAGTCAGCGCGACCTAGCAGCGCTTCAATACTGTCCATACGTTGAACGCGGCTAGAAAGCTGCCATGCGGCTTCAACAGAAATAGCCGGATCATAACCAATAACGTTCATGCCCAGATCAAGTGCCAGGTTGGCAATAATAGAACCAATCGCACCAAGACCCACAACGCCGAGTGTTTTACCCACAACTTCAGTGCCGGCAAAACGCTTCTTTTCTTTTTCCAACAGCTTGCCCATTTCGCCAGAGTCATCCATATGACCCAGCTCTTGAACGTAGTTCATGCCACCAAAAATATCTCGCGAGCCCAACAGTAAACCAGCAACAATTAGTTCCTTAACCGCATTGGCATTGGCGCCTGGGGTGTTAAACACCACGATGCCCTGCTCGGTGTAATCTGCCGTTGGGATATTGTTGGTGCCTGCGCCAGCACGGGCCACCGCTACGAGGCTTGCGGGGACTTCTTCGGTATGTAATTTCTGGCTGCGCAGAAGATAACCTTCTGGGGCAGCGCAATCGGCAGTCACAGAGTATTTATCGGCTGGAAAACGATCCAGGCCTTTTGAAGAGATGGCATTATAGGTACGAATTTTGTGCATATTTTTCTCAGTATTTCCTATTGGCTTACTTCAGCATGGGCCCAATCGAGCCAGGGTAATAGTGCTTGTACATCAGTTGCTTCTACGGTTGCGCCACACCAGATTCGCAATCCGGCAGGAGCATCACGGTAGGCGCCAATATCATAGGCAACGCCTTCGGCATCCAATAACTTAACAATTTTTTTCACCTGATCTGCTTCCAGATCTAGGGTTAGGCAAACGCTAGTGTTGGAAATTTGATCTGGGTCTTGGGCCAAAAAATGTGCCCAGGGACGAGATTCCACAAAACCTTTGATAACATCGAGGTTGGCCTCTGACTTGGCAACTGCTGCGGGCAGGCCACCCATTGAGCGCACCCAATCTAACGCATCTAAATAGTCTGCAACACAGAGCATAGAGGGTGTGTTGATGGTCTCACCACGGAAAATGCCCTCAATTAACTTGCCGCCCTTGGTCATGCGGAATATCTTCGGCATCGGCCATGGGGGCGTATAGTTTTCTAAACGTTCTACGGCGCGTGGGCTGAGGATCAACATGCCATGACCGCCTTCGCCGCCCAATACTTTCTGCCAGCTGTAGGTGACAACATCGAGTTTTTCCCATGGCATATCCATGGCAAAGACAGCGGAGGTTGCATCGCAAATAGTCAGGCCTGTGCGCTCGTCGCTGATCCAGTCTGCATTGGGCACTTTAACCCCAGCAGTAGTGCCGTTCCAGGTAAAGATACAGTCATGGTCTGGATTGGCCTGACTCATATCTGGGAGCAATCCATAGTCCGCGGTATAACTGTTGAGCTCTGCTAGCTTTAATTGTTTGGTGGCATCCGTAAGCCAGCCGCTGCCGAAAGATTCCCAGGCGAAGATATCAACCGGACGCTGGCCAAGCACGGACCACATAATCATTTCAACGGCACCCGTGTCGGACGCCGGCACTACGCCTACACGATAGCCTTCAGGTAGGCCCAAAATCTCTGCGGTATCGGAACAGGCTCGACCCAGCGCAAGCTTGCCCACGGAAGAGCGATGTGAACGGCCCAATGTGGCAATATCTAGATTATTAACATCATAGCCTGGGCGTTTAGAGCAGGGTCCTGATGAAAAATTAGGGTTGTTTGGCTTGATCGTTGGTCGTTGATTGACTGTCATGATTCAAAAATCCAGGCACTATAAAAAATTGGGGCTACATAGTAACGATAGGTCGCTTGTAGATAAAGTTTTAATCCTTTATGTACGGCATTAGCTGCATCTATGATCAGTGGTACTAAAAAGTAGGCAAAAAAATACGCTGTACAGACAGCGTATTCATTTTTGATGCTGAGATACCAAAATTACTTTGCTTTGGCGCTGCGCTCTTTTTCGATCAAGAAATCTGCAACATTCAGCATGCCATCAAAGCCTCCGGCATTACGGCTGCTTACGCGGTACTTACCATTAACAATAACCTCTGGCGTACCCTGAACGCGATAGCCACGAACACGCGCCTTGGCCTGATTGACCATGCTGGTCATACCGAACGAGTTGTAGGCTTTAGAGAACCTGAGACCATCAACACCGGCCGCGTCAAAAATAGCGGCAAAATCTTCTTCTGAGCGCAGTGGCTGCTTTTTAACATGAAGCGCTTCGAAGATAGTCATGTGGGTCTGGTCTAGAACATTTAGCATCACCGCGCTGTAATAGGCGCGAGCAAAGGGCTCTAACGATGGCTGCCAAACCGCTGGGGTCTGCTGAAAATCAACATCTGCCGCGAGACTTTTTGACCAAGGATGCAGTACCGCTTCAAAGTTAAAGCAGTGGCCGCAGGTATAAGAAAACACTTCGTTGACTTCAATCTTTGTGGCATCCGCTGTTCGTATGGGCTGCGGAAGCACCTCATAATGAACACCCGCCTGATACTTTTCTGTTTCCGCCTGGCACATGGCCATGGGCAGTATCAGCATTAAAAAAGTGATGCGTTTTATCCAATGATTCATCTTTCTCTCCTGTTGGCCTAGTGCGATCTTATCTCTAGTTTAGACCAGAGATATAGTTCGCTACCGCTTTGATTTCCCTATCACTCAGGTTTGCTGCTACGCCTTGCATAATTGAGGCATTAGCACCGCTGGCGCGTTCGCCACGACGATAGGCTAAAAGCTGCTTGGCAATATAGTCAGCGTGCTGTCCGCCCAATCCGGGATAACCCGCTGGACCATTGCCATTGCCTGACGGCGAGTGACAACCGGTACAGGATGCAACGCCCGTTTTCATGTTGCCGCCACGGTAAACATTTTCACCGAAGTCCAACGCTTCTTCAGGGTTGCTAATGCCAACCAGCGTAATGTCTTGTGCGCCCGAGACTTGGCGAGTCTTACTGTCGTAGTAAGCAGCCATATCCTGGAGATCTTGATCTGATGAGGCAATCAACATGCCCGTCATCTCAACAATCACGCGCTCGCCTGACTTAATCAGTCTAAGCTGCTGCGTCATGTACTTTTCGCCCAAGCCTGCAAGCTTAGGAAAGGCTGCGACCATACTATTTCCGTCGCTGCCGTGGCAGCCAGAACACATTGCTACTTTTGATTCGCCAGCCGCTGCATCGCCTGTTGCCAATGCCTGAGTTGCCGATAGCGACGCCATCAGACAAATAAGTGTTAAAATGCTTCTTTTCATGGTTAATCCAACTCTCACAATCCGCTAGAATAGTCGCCCGTGTATCGATGCGACCTAATGACATTAGCCTAATAGGCTAGAGCGGCGGCATTATATACCAATACAACTGAGTTTTAAGCCCGTTAGGGACGTCTTTTTATGGAATCTGTGCCAATTAATTTTCAAGCCGCTGAATTTACCACCAGTGCGCCCTCTTTAAAGCAATGTCCTGAGGACAGTGGCTGCGAAGTAGCCTTCGCTGGACGCTCCAATGCAGGTAAGTCCAGTGCGATCAATACCCTTACAAGGACCCGTGGATTGGCGCGCACCAGTAAAACCCCTGGACGGACCCAGCTGATCAACTTTTTTGCTGTGGGTGAGGGTCGCCGCATCGTAGATTTACCGGGCTATGGCTATGCCAAGGTGCCCAAGGCCATGAAAGTCGAGTGGGATAAGCATCTGGCGGAGTACCTGCAACAGCGCAACAGCCTCGGCGGACTGATTCTACTGATGGATATTCGCCATCCATTGCAGGATTATGATCAGCAGATGCTCAACTGGGCGGCTCAGGCGGGCTTGCCAGTGCATGTATTGCTCACTAAATCAGACAAGCTTAAGCGCGGTCCAGCGCAGAACATGCTATTAAAGGTTGAGCAACGGCTGAGAGATATGGATCCAGGCCGCACATTGCTGAGCGTACAGACCTTCTCGTCCCTAAAGAAAGACGGCCTACCCCAGCTCGAAGCCCAGTTAAAACATTGGTTAAGCGCCGATTTTACTGAGCCCGAAGCCCCGCAGGCCTCTTAGAATCCCCGCAGGCCCCTTAGAATCTAAGTAGATAGCAGTTTGGGCCATAGATACCACATACAGTAATTGCATATATAACCTGCTCACAGAGCACCGCACGTAAAACAGA
>DDDD01000143.1 GCA_002335945.1 Porticoccaceae bacterium UBA1989 | reverse complement strand
TGATGTTAGCCTGTCTACCGGCCTGCTTTTGTTTTAATATACATAACCTTAACGCGATTCTCCAGCAACAACAATGCTGGCTAATGGCGCAAAAATAATAATGATAATAGGGGAACAGATTGTCCAAGATAACGACTATCAGGTCAGCGACCAAATGGCTGAGAACCACCGCTTTAATAGGCGCAACACTGGCAAGTGGCATAGCTCTTAGCGCCGAACAGCTATATACAGATCAGCCCCCAGTAACCCCCGAGCTGGCTTTTTCAGGAAGGCATACGGTGGGCGTGACCACCATTACCGCCACTGATCCCAAGCGTCTGAATACCGCTAACTTTATCACCCGTATGGAACGGCCTCTGGTATTGGAAGTCTGGTACCCAGCGGCAGTCTCCATCACTGAAAAACCAAATCAAACCTTAGCCACTTATAGGGATGTTACGCGCCTACTCAAGCCCTTTGAACTTCAAGGTCAAGCTTATCGCGATGCCCCAGCGGTTGCTGAGGGTGATTTTCCGCTGATTCTTCTATCCCATGGCTTTACCGGTTATCGCACCCAGATGTTTTACCTCGGTGAGCATCTGGCCAGTCATGGTTATGTGGTAGTAGGTATAGGTCATACTGACTCGAGCAATGCCGAGGTTCCCAATGCAGACGCGCGCCCCGCTGGATTCATTAGCACGCTGTACAACCGTTCTCGTGATCAGCAATTTTTGCTCGACTACTTTACCGAACAGCAGACACCAGTGACAGCCATAGTCGACACCGACAATGCGGCAATTATCGGTCACTCCATGGGAGGTTACGGTGCCATTAATACTATTGGCGGTTGCTATACATTCACCTCAGAGATGCTACAGGGGTTTGGTATGCCCGCAGCTCTAGCGATGGTTATGCCCTGGGCACTTAACAGCTGCAACGGCGGCCGAGAACAGGCTGATCCGCGCTGGAAAGCCGTGCAACTATTCGCTCCCTGGGGCGGCGAGAACAATGTGCATGATCCAGCCGCTATGGCAAAAATAACCGTACCCACCTTTTATTTTGCCGGCGATCAAGACAATACCTCGGGCTATGAAAAAGGCATTAAAAGGCTCTACGAACAGACTGGCTCCAAGGAAAACTATCTGCTGGTATTTGAAAATGCCCGCCATAATATTGGGCCCCACCCAGCACCAGCAGCATCATTTGAGACAGATTTTGAACTGGGCCATTACGTTGATCCGGTCTGGGATATTGAAACTATTAATCGAGTGATTGAGCATATGAGCCTGGCCTTTTTAGACTGCCATGTAAAAGCAGATCCGGCTCGCTGCGACTATTTGCCGGCTATTGAAAACGCCCAGCAATATAAGGGTGAAAATCGTCAATATCGCGATCCCTGGAAAGGCTTCAAACATCTCTGGGGTAGTGGCTTAAAGTTTTACCGACAGAATGCAGCGCTTAATGACGAGCAGCCAGAACAAGATTAAAAAGAATAATAAGTACAAGAGCAATAAGGGTTAAATATTATGTTCGGAGTCTGTTACTACCCAGAACACTGGCCAGAATCCCAATGGGATCAAGATGCAAAAATGATGGCCGAACTGNNTCGACTGGTTAGATACCGCCATCGCTACCCTCAACAGCGCCGGCCTTAAAGTGGTGATGTGTACGCCCACTGCCACGCCACCCAAATGGCTCATCGACAGCTATCCAGAGATACTGCCTGTAGACCCAGAGACCGGCCAAACTCGCGGCTTTGGCTCTCGCCGTCACTATGACTTTAGCAGTGCCGTCTATCTGCGGGAATCACTGCGTATCACCGAAGTGTTGGCCAGGCGGTATGGCGATCAGGATGGCGTCGTGGGCTGGCAAACCGACAATGAACTCTGCTGTCACGACACTGCACTAAGCGGCTCTAAGGTTGCCCAGCAAGCATTTCAAGACTGGTGTCGCCAACGCTACGCGGACATTAACCAATTAAATACAGACTGGGGCAATGTGTTCTGGTCTATGGAATACAGAGACTTTAGGGAAATCGACCTGCCTATTTTGGCCGTGACAGAAACCAATCCGGCCCACCGTTTGGCCTATCGTCGTTTCTCCTCAGATCAGGTGATTAACTATCACAACCCTATGGTTGAGATGATTCGCGCGCATGCACCGGGCAAGTTTATTACTCATAACTTTATCCCCATGAATGAAACCGCCGTGGATAACTTTGCCCTTGCCGCGCCATTAGAGTTTACCAGCTACGACAACTACCCCTTAGGGCGCACTGACTTGCTACTGACCGGCGCACCCACCGAAGAGTTGCGCCGCTATATGCGTACCGGGCATCCAGATTTTGCTACCTATTATCACGACCAGACTCGCGGCCTTTTAAACCGTGGTTTTTGGGTTATGGAACAGCAGCCCGGGCCAGTTAACTGGGCCAATAATAATCCACGTCCAGTACCTGGCATGATTCGTTTCTGGACCTTGGAAGCCTTTGCCCATGGCGCCGACTGTGTCTGTTATTTCCGCTGGCGGCAGGCGCCCTTTGCGCAGGAACAGATGCATGCCGGGCTACTGCGACCCGACAATTCCAAAACCGAAGCCTGGCCAGAAGCTGAGCAGGCCATGGCAGAAGTGGCATTATTAGATATCGAAAATAAGCCTTTGCAGGCAGCCCCGGTCGCTATTGTTACCGGCGTTGAAGGACAGTGGGTCAGCGATATTGAGAAACAGGGAGAGGCCTACGACTTTAATAATGTGCAGCTTTCTTATTACAGTGCACTGCGCGAACTCGGAGTTAATGTAGACTTTATTGCCGTCGATGGAGATTTTTCTCCCTACAAATTAATTATTGCTCCCAGTCTACCCATCATCAGTGATGGCTTTATAGAGAAGTGTAAAGCCAGCACTGCCCAGTTTATATTTGGCCCCAGAGCCGGCGCCAAAACCCCAGAATTTAGCTATCCAACTAATCTGCCTCCGGGGCTACTGCAAAAACTTATTCCTATCAGGGTGCTATCTGTGGAAACATTACGCGCAGATTGTCACGAAGGACTGAGTTGGAATAATCATCAATACCAGAGTGGCAGCTGGTGCGAGCAGTTGGATGCTGGGGATACAGAAATTGTGGCCCGCTACGATAATTCTGAACCTGCGATAGTGCGCAAGGATCGCTTTACCTATATAGGCACATTGACCAATAAAGAATTTTTACGGGATTTTTTCCAGCAGCAATGTCTGGATGCCCAGATTAAAACCTATCATTTTGGCGAAGATATTCGCGTTAGCCAAAGAGGTAATTTGCTCTTTGCCTTTAACTATTCCGATCAGCCACAGAGCCTGCCCCTAGACCCAGAGGCAAAACTACTACTGGGTAACAAGACAATTGAACCCCATGGGGTTACAGTTTGGCAGGCACCATAAAAATAATAGAAAACCTAATAAAAAATAAAAATAAAAATAAAAAAAGGAGTCCCCCTTGAGCGAGCAAGCCATCCAACTAGTCGTATTCTGCATTGTCCTAGGTGCCATCGCACTGATCACCTATATCAAATGTACAGGTGAAAATCGACATTCCACAGATTCCAATAAAGAGTACTTCTTGGCCGGTGGCGGCCTAACCTGGGTATTTGTCGCGGGCTCTATTACCCTTACCAATTTAAGTACCGATCAGCTGGTGGGTATGAATGGAAACCAGATGATGCTGCTGGCGCTCTGGGAACTGGCAGGCTTTGTGGGCCTCATGGTATTGGCTAAGGTGTTCTTGCCGGTGTACTACCGCAATAACTGCACCACCACGACCGAGCTGTTAGAGCGACGCTACAACAGTAAACATGTGCGCGCCCTAGTCTCGACCATGTTTCTATTTATTAATGTGTTTGTATTCCAACCGGCAGTTATCTATACCGGCGCGCTGTTTATGATTTCCATGACTGGCATAGAAGCCGATCTAATAACCATTGCCATCGCCTTCGCGGTAGTCGGTGCGGCCTATTCTATTTTAGGTGGCCTAAGGGCAGTGGCCGTCTCAGATACCTATGGCGGCGTTTTAGTCTTGGGGATGGGACTATTAATTGTGGTGCTCTCACTAATGGCTATCGATTTTGACTTTAGTGGTATCCCTGCCGAGCGATTAACCTTGATTGGCGACAGTGCTTCCCCTGTGCCTTGGCACACTCTGTTGACGGGTATGTTCCTGATTCAGATTTTTTACTGGAGCACTAACCAAACAATTACCCAGCGTGCCATGGCGGCACCTACGGTGAAAGAAGCGCAAAAAGGCGTGTATGCCGCTGCCTTTATTCGGGTTATTTTTATTCCTTCTATGGTGGTTATCCCCGGCATTGTCGCGTTTAAGTTGTATGGCGATATTGGCGATCAGGCCTATGGTCGTATTGTGGGTGATTTACTACCGAGCTGGCTCTCAGGTGTATTTGCCGCCGCGATTGCCGCTGCGGTGCTGAGTTCATTTAACAGTATGGTTAACTCATCTGCCGCCATGTATGTCTGTGATTTACATGAACGCTACATTGATGAAAAACCCAATGTCCGAGTATTAAGCGGTATAGCCACGGCCATCTTTGTGGTTATCGCTGTGATTATGGTTCCGGTGTATGCCCAGTCCGATAGCATTATTAATTTACTCCAGGAACTCTGGGGTCTTATCAGTATGCCTATCTTGGCCTGCTTTGCGGTGGGTTTGCTGTTTCGCAATGTGGATTATCGCGCGGCAATATTTGCCGTGATTTTTGGCGTGCTGATGTATGCCAGCTTTATCTGGATATGGATGCCGCTGCATTATATTCACATGATGTTTTGCACATTCTTTATCTGCGTAGGCCTGGCATTGACAGCCAATCGTCTGGTGTTTGGTAACCGAGCTGAGTTTATTGGTCTGAGTGCCGTCGGTGAAAAACAAGGTGAAACACAAGAAGCGATGCCGGCAGCATAAGCGGTAACTGCACACCAAATTTTGCTAAGGCATCGCCGCTGATAACCGAGTCGTTAAGAATATCCAAAATAGATTTGGAGTAGCTGCTCGGTTGCTGGGGCCAGATAATATTCACTGTATACAGGGTAGTGGCATCTAATCCGGGAAATCTTAAACGTCCAGGCGCACTATTGGGTTGGCCATCTAACAGCCCATAGGAAAATAGCGCTTCCTGCTTATCGGCCGAAATAACCCCAAAGCTGTTCTCATAATCCTCTGTGTCTAGTCGCATTAACTTGCCGCTGTGTAGTAAGTGACGATGTTTTTTATGCAGCGCCACGGCAGCTTTTAACTCAGCCTTTTCGGCATCATCCATAGTTAGTAGATTGGCTTCGATACCCATATCACCAAACAGCGCAACGCCTACACGAGTGGCCATACTGATACTGCGGCCTGTGATATGACAGTCTCGAGGGCCTACATGGGCACCCATAATTTCTGGGGGAAAGAAAAAAGAAAAGCCTTTTTGAATAGACAACCGGTCCAGAGCATCATTGCTGTCAGAGGTCCAGATACGATCGGTGTGGGCAAGAATACCGAAGTCGGCACGGCCACCCCCGGAGGAACAGCTTTCAATTTCAACCTGTGGATGGGCTTCACGAATACGGGCTAGCAGCTGATATAACGCCAGAGTCTGATAATGGGTCACCGCTCTCCCCTCGGCATTGCCCGGCTGATTGATCACACGGTTCATATCCCATTTTAAATAAGTAATGGCATATTCACTTAACAGGTTATCGAGGTGCTCAAAGAGATACTTCTGTACCTCGCTGCGGGTTAGATCTAATACCAGCTGATTTCTAGATAATAGTAATGGCGCTGGTGCCGCGTTTAGCACCCAATCTGGGTGAGCGCGATAAAGGTCGCTGTCTGGATTAACCATCTCTGGTTCGACCCAGAGACCAAATTCCATGCCAGCAGCATTAACATGCTCAACCAGTGGCCCAAGTCCCTGAGGGAA
>DDDD01000060.1:3279-8133 GCA_002335945.1 Porticoccaceae bacterium UBA1989 | reverse complement strand
AGCATTTATCGTCCATGCTCGGTATAGCTGTTCCATCAGCACAATGCGCACTAGGGGGTGTGGCAGAGTAAGGTCTGATATTGACCAGCGCATATCTGCCCGCGCCAGGCAATCAGCCGACAACCCGTCAGGGCCTCCAATGAGTAAGCTGATATCGCGGCCTTCCATCTGCCAATTCGATAACGCAGCGGCCAATTTCTCGGTGCTCATAGGCTTGCCTAATACATCCAAAGCTACCACAAAGTCTCTCTCGCCCATCGCCTTAAATAGGGCCTGACTCTCGGCCTCTACGGCTTTGGCAGCAGGCTGGTTTTTACCGCGGCTGCCGAGGGGTATTTCAATCGCCTGAATACGCAATTCCGGCGGCATACGTTTGCCGTATTCGTGGCAGCCAGCTTCAACCCAATCGGGCATCCGCGTGCCAACCGCCAGTATGCGTAGTTTCATCTTTAAGGCTCTACTTATTCGCCATCTGACTGGGCATTTAGCTCATCGTCAGCACTCTGCGGGCGATCGCCAGGGCGCAGTGCCCAGAGTCGCTCTAAATCATAAAATGCGCGGGTTACGGGTAACATTACATGGATGATTACGTCGCCAAAGTCGACCAGTATCCACTCAGAAGTATCGTCGCCTTCAACGCCAATTAAATGGTAGCCGGCTTTCTTGCCTTCAACCGCCACATTGGACGCCAGAGATTTAACCTGACGATTGGAGCTGCCGGTGGCAACGACCATGGTGTCCATTACGTCAGTGAGTTCTCTCACGTCGATGCTGGTGATGTCGATGGCCTTCACTTCTTCAAGGGCGTTTATAACAATGTCGTGCAGGGATTGCGTCATGGCAATTATTTACTCATATAAATGTTGTTGGTGGATATAGTCGACCACTGTGTCAGGGGTCAAAAAACAAATATTTTCGCCGTTACTTACTTTTTCACGAATGCCGGTTGACGAAATGGCCAGCATGGTTAGCTCACAAAAATAACATTTTCCCTGAGCTGTTTTTTTCATTACCGCCAAATCATCGCAGCGATGGTTATTAATCCAATCGGCTAAGACGCCAGACTCCGGGACCTTATAACCGGGCCGGGACGATACGACTATATGACAATAATCTTGAATTTTCTGCCAATCGTGCCAGCTATCCAGACCATTGAGCGAATCCATGCCTATGCATAAAAACAGCGGTGTCTCAGGGCCAATCTGCTCGCGAATCAGGCGCACCGTGTCGACGCTATAGCTGGGTGCCGGACGCTTCAGTTCAATATCTTCTGCCTGTAAAAGCATTTGCTCGCCAATGGCGAGCTGCAACATTTTTAGGCGTTGCTCGGCAGTTACCTCAGTTTCGTCGCGGTGAGGTGGAAACGCACAGGGCATCATGCGAATACTTTCAACCTGCAACTGTTCCGCAAGCTCAGTGGCTATCCGTAAATGGCCAAAATGGACGGGGTTAAAACTGCCACCAAATAGAGCAACAGACATTATTCGCGTATCTGTCCGTCGCCAAACACGATCCATTTCTGGCTGGTTAAGCCCTCAAGGCCAACGGGGCCTCGCGCGTGAATCTTGTCTGTGGAAATACCAATCTCGGCACCCAGGCCATATTCAAAACCGTCTGCAAAGCGCGTCGAGGCATTAATGATCACCGAGCTCGAATCCACTTCGGCAATAAAGCGTCGGCCGCGGTTAAAGTCTTCAGTAATAATCGCTTCTGTGTGTTGGGAGCTGTATTTAGCAATGTGAGCAATCGCTTCATCAATACCAGCCACTATTTTGATTGATAAAATAGGCGCCAGATATTCTTCGCCCCAATCCTGCTCAGTGGCTTCAATAATCGATTCGATAATATCGCGAGATTTGTCACAGCCGCGCAGCTCAACATTCTTCTCGGCATAAATCTTTGCCAGCTCCGGCAGTATTTTTGGTGCAACAGACTCAGCAATCAGGAGTGACTCCATAGCATTGCAGACACCATAGCGATGAGTCTTGGCATTGTCGGCAATCGCGAGTGCCTTTTTTAGGTCGGCGCGATCATCAATATACACATGGCAGTTGCCGTCCAGATGTTTAATTACGGGCACTCGGGCATCGGCGCTAATACGAGCAATTAAACTCTTACCGCCGCGAGGCACAATAACGTCCACATGCTCTGTCATTGTAATCAGCTCGCCTACCGCATCGCGATCCGTGGTATTAATCACCTGAACCGCAGTTTCAGGCAAGCCAACATCGGCCAAACCCTGGGCAATACAGAAAGCAATAGCCTGATTAGATAAAATGGCTTCACTGCCGCCGCGCAAAATAGTGGCGTTGCCAGACTTAAGGCATAGGCTCGCTGCATCGATGGTTACATTGGGGCGGGACTCATAAATAATGCCGATAACACCCAGAGGTACACGCATTTTCCCTAGCTGGATACCGCTGGGGCGGAAACCCATATCGGTGATTGTGCCAATAGGGTCCTGCAATGCAGCCACCTGTTTTAGGCCTTCGATCATGCCGCTAATGCGTTCATCGTTAAGTTCTAGCCGATCTAATAAGGCCGCGTCTAGACCATGGGTCCGGCCTTTTTCCATATCCGCAGCATTGGCTGCCAACAGGTTATGGCGCCCGTCATCAAGCCTAGTGGCAATGGCCAGCAGTGCATTATTTTTAATGGCAGTACCCGCGCGCGCAAGCACCCGAGAAGACTCGCGGGCGGCAATGCCGAGGTCCTGCATATAAGCTTTAATATCCATAGATAAATCTTAACGTTGCGCCAAGCGTAATTGGTTACAATCACGGCTATAAAAAACCGCCATTATACGGGCTGCAACCGCATAATTCCCGATTTTCAGTGGTATCCAGCCAATTTCCCTCAGGTGAACGTATAAAAACTTCAATTATTGTAAAAGGATGCCAATGTGCAGGCTATTATTTCGCTGCTAAGTGCCCATAAAGACTGGCTTGTACTGACCGGTGCAGGCGTTAGTGCTGCATCTGGCGTGCCTACCTATCGCAATAGCGATGCGGTCTGGCAGCGTAAACCGCCAGTGACTCATCAGGAATTTATGGCAGAGCAGAGCTCAAGGCGGCGCTTTTGGTCTCGCAATATGGTGGGTTGGCGTTTTATGATCGATGCCCAGCCCAATTCCGCGCATCTGGCGCTGGTTAAGTTGCAACAGTTGGGGCTGGTCTCCTGTTTGGTGACACAAAATGTTGATGGTCTGCATCAGCGCGCTGGCAGCAAGGCGGTGATAGACCTCCACGGTCGGATAGACAGTGTTTCCTGTATGGCTTGCGGGCACAAATACTCAAGGGCGTCGCTACAAACTTGGTTGGAGACTCAGAATCCTGAATACGCTTTCCTGGCCGGCGGCATAGCGCCAGACGGTGATGCAGATATCGATCATCTTGATTACTCTGATATGCAAGTGCCTGATTGCGAGCACTGCGGCGGCATACTTAAACCAGATGCGGTGTTTTATGGGGACTCAGTCCCTAAAGACAGGCTGATGTTGGCCGAACAGAAATTGCAGCAAGCTAAGGGCTTGGTGGTGGCAGGCTCGTCATTGATGACCTATTCGGGGTACCGCTTTTGTCTCTGGGCACAGCAGCAAGGCAAACCTATTCTGCTGCTGAATGAGGGAAAAACAAGGGCGGATGACATCGCGACACTTAAAATAGGCGGCAGCTGTGCAGAGGTATTGCAGGGTTGGTTAGCGGCTGCGGGTTAACCCGCAGCAGCCTTTGAGTCTTACAAATGAGTCTTACAAATACTTACTAACAATCTCGGCCAGTGCTTCAAGGTGGGCAGGATCATCATTCAGGCAGGGAATATAGTGGAATGTCTCCCCACCGTGCTCAATAAAACTCTCACGAGCTTCCATATTGATCTCTTCGATCGTCTCAAGACAGTCAGACGAAAAGCCCGGGCAAATAACTGCCACATGCTTCACGCCATCCCCAGGCATAGCCTCAAGGGTTTTGTCCGTGTAGGGCTGGAGCCAGGGCTCGCGACCAAAGCGAGACTGGAAGGTGGTCATTACCTGATCTTCATTTAAGCCCATACGCTCTCGCACCAGGCGGGTCGTCTGATGGCAGAAGCAGTGGTACGGATCACCCTTATTGAGATATCTCTGGGGGGTGCCATGGTATGAAAACATCAACTTATCAGGCTGACCATGCTCAGCAATATGCTTGCGAATAGTGCCGCACAGAGCATCAATATAAAGCTCAGACTGCTGATAGCCACCAATAAAATGTAACTCAGGTACCCAGCGAGTTTTAGTAAAGGTCTGGGCTACTGCATCGAAAGTAGAGCCTGTAGTTGCGCCGGAATACTGGGGGTAGAGGGGCAGGACGGTAATATCACGGACATTCTGAGCCGTTAACTCAGCAATCGCCGATGCCATAGAGGGGTTGCCATAACGCATGCCCAATACCACGGGCACATCATCGTTAAACTTCTTGTCGAGAATTTTCTTAACGCCGGCAACCTGGGCCTTGCTGTGCACCATCAGGGGTGAGCCCCCTTCAGACCAGACGCTGGCATATAGCTTGGCTGAACGACGCGGGCGAATACGTAAAATAACGAGGTTGAGAATCATCCACCAGAGCAGGCGAGGAACCTCAACAACACGGGGATCGCTTAAAAACTCTTTGAGGTAACGGCGCAACTCAGCAGTTTTAGGGGCATCTGGCGTACCCAGATTACACAGCAACACACCTCGGCGCGGTGAAGGACCTTTGTGGTCGTATTCTGTTTGGCCTTGGTACTTCATAGAGTTGCTCCTAAAACGGGGTGATGGCGCTTAATGGCGAGACGATACTGCAAGAGGACCGAATCGCCAAATCTAATTGCCTGTTGAATGCG
>DDDD01000060.1:632-3236 GCA_002335945.1 Porticoccaceae bacterium UBA1989 | reverse complement strand
CGAGGGCTCTCAAGTCAGGTGCTCTCTATTTGAGGAATGCACTAGTCGGTGGAGGAGTGAATGTTAAATATTAAAAGCGGTTAGCTCAGACAAACTTCTTCGCAAGCCCTAACACCACACCAGCAAAGGCTTCACCATTGGCCGCAATCTGATTGATTTTTGTGTTCCTATCGCTTGCCGACTGGACTATTTTTAATAGCTTTCCCAAGGCTTCCACATCAGCGGGTTCGGGTAGCAGTTCTTTAACCTCAGCGTCTGTCATGGTGGTTAATGAGGAGATTTTAGAGGCAAGTATATCGTCTGTGGTATTGGCGCTACGGTCAGCGGCATCCCCCACGGCAGTGTCGAATTGATCCCAGTCTATGGTCATCGTTATCTTCCTTGTATTTACGTCAATGTGATTGGCAACGGCTTAAAGAGAGGCTTTTAACTCTTTCAGTTTGCGTTTATATTTTTCAGCGGCGGCTACCTTGTCTTCAATATTGTTGGCGCTATCAAGTAGGTCGCCAACAATACTGTCCGTGCTATCGATAATCTGTGTCACCTCGTCGCTATTGACGCCGACCATTGCCAGATAACGATCACGGTTTTCCACTACTTCGGCCGCCGAGAGTAATAGGCTGGTAATGCTATTATTGATGGATTTAGCCTGGCTGTAGTCAGCGCTTATCCGAGTGGCGATCTGTTGCTCAAGATCTTCCAACGGCTTAATCAGCTGCAACCGTTTGTTATTGATCTTTTGCTGCAGTGTGGGACTGGTTCTAAGAATAAATTGCAGTCGATCCTCCTTGCTACCACTGGCGACTATTTGATCCCATACGCTGGCAATGGCAGGTTCAGAGAAAAATTGTTTAGCAAATTCCGGTACCCACCTGTCTTGGATAAAGGTATCCACATCCTCTTTTTTTCGATCAAAGAAACGACCTAAAAGCATTAGGTGGGACTGTTCTATTTTGGCAATTCTATTACCTAATTCGGTAGACAGCTCTGGTGCCTCGGGTGGTATGGATACACAGGCGGTCAGAAGCACCATGCTTGTAATAATGACGAGTTTTTTAGTGTTGCTAATTAGCATCATAGTGGGGGCCTCGTTCCTTAAGATGATTAGTTGCGATTGCGCGCGATAATTAAAAGTTTCTTGCGGTAGGTAGCAATGGAGTGGTCTGTAAGGACTTTTTTGAAACGCAGTTTTTTAACATACAGAGCTATGATTCGGTACCACCAGCTTACAGAATAGAGAAGTTTAACGCCGCTATAGTCCGATGTTTTACAGTTAGTCATATAACGCATATTGCCAACATGCAGATAACCTTTGAATCGCTGCAAAATAAAACTCTGAATGCCTTTACCTACATTTGGAATTAACCGAAAACCCCAGCCTACTATTGAAATAAGTTCGTCACTGGGGGGAAGCATAGTCACGCAATCTGCAGCATTAACGACTCTATAGATGGGGGCCTTGATGGTCGAACCCCATATCTCATCGCCCACTCGCGGCGATCCATAGGTGTAACAGGCGGCAATCCCCCCCAGCGGATGGGTCAATTTTTTAGCGCCGATGGTAGCGAGAGCGCCGCCTAGACTATGGCCAGTTATATATAGGGGGATATTTTTAAGGTCATCTTGATGGAGGCGATTTTGAATGTCTAACCCAACCTCATTGTAGGCATCATTAAACCCTGAATGGATNNCTGGTGGCTTCGGTGCCCCTAAAGGCAAGGATGGCCATGTCTTTATTGGCAACAATAATGGCTTGAGTGCCATTGCGATCATATTTCTCGATCAAGTCAAAGCTGAGCAATGTGAGATTGCTGATTAGATCTTGCTCTTCCTCAACCGGGTCATAGGCCACGGCATCAATAAGCTTTTCCAAGGTAGACTGACGCTTTGCATCTATTAGTTTTTTAATCTCATCAATAAAGTAGGTTTTGTTTTTCTGACCAGCAAATAATGGGTTAAAGCGAATATAAGCCAACTCTGCAAGACATGACATTAACCAGCTGGTTCTGTCGCTATAAGCTTTGCGATAGCTGGGCAGCTGCTTATCGAGCAAGGTCTTAATGTTATCCACATCTGTTTGTGATTGGGCAAGCANNATTTTCTCCAGTCCATTATTAGTTGTTTATTCCCTTGGGCTTTCTCTCCTGTTCAATTAAGGATAGTGCTGGCTTGGGCTGCTATAACAAATATAGGTTGAATATTGGCTTTTAAAAGTACGGCTACTCCTAATTGACGAGGTGGCCCTGGGTCGGGTCTTATGGGAATTTAGCTATGGAATGCAGGTATAACCTCAACCTCAACCTGTGGTGACCCAAGCCTAATTAGTCATTTTCTTTCGATTTGTTCGGACATGAATCGAGCGCTTAGGTAAACTAGCGCGCTTTCACTGGATTCCTGTTGAAAGTGTATTTTCCCAATAAGTATAAGCGCAGGTCCAAACTAAGGTTTTTAGGGTATGTCAGACAGTAATTTTGTCAAAGAAATCAACAAGAGACGCACCTTTGCGATCATCTCTCACCCAGATGCGGGTAAAACCACCATCACGGAAAAATTGTTGCTGTTAGGCAACCTGATTCAGGTGGCGGGCACTGTAAAGGGTCGCAA
>DDDD01000060.1:0-542 GCA_002335945.1 Porticoccaceae bacterium UBA1989 | reverse complement strand
ATTAAGCTAATGGATGTATGCCGTTTGCGGGATACACCCATACTGTCTTTTGTGAACAAGATGGATCGGGATATCCGCGACCCTATTGATTTGCTCGATGAGATAGAGAGCGTCCTCAAGATTAAAGCGGCACCGATTAACTGGCCTATTGGTATGGGCCGTGAGTTTCGTGGGGTCTACAACTTTTATACCGACACTATTCACGTCTATGTGCAGGGTAAGGGGCATACCTTATCCGATGATATCCAGATTAAAGGCCTCGAGTCTCCAGAGGCCCGCGAAGCGCTGGGTGCCTATGTGGATGATGTACTTGAAGAGTTAGAGCTAGTGAAGGGCGCAACTAATCTGTTTGATATGGATGAATTTCTGTCTGGGCAGCTAGCACCGGTATTTTTCGGTACAGCCATGGGCAACTTTGGTATTCGCGAGATGCTCAATGACTTTGTGCGCTGGGCTCCCGAGCCTCAACCGCGTCAGACCCTCGACCGGGAAGTAGTGGCTAGTGAAGCTAATTTTAGTGGCTTTGTGTTTAAGATACAGGC
>DDDD01000144.1 GCA_002335945.1 Porticoccaceae bacterium UBA1989 | reverse complement strand
GGATTGACCCGCGCCGTCCGTGGCGCACGACTTCCAAGTCGTCTGTACTGCACAACTGGTAGCAAACGAAGTAAAGTAACTGACTGAGCATCTATCCTTTGTAGTCAACTCCCTGTCAACTAAGCTCTGTAAACGTCCTGTCTATCAGTACCGTCTTTCTTACAGCAGTGTAGGTCTGTGTATTTTTACCAGTAAAGTCCCTGTTAAAGCATCATGCCAAGGGGTCAACTTATGTATAAGATAGTGCAGTACGAAGGTAAAAGAAATTACACTGACGAGTTAATACTAAAGTATTAGTTAAAATACAGTTGCAGCCAAATATCAGGCCTTATTAGAGTCTTTTACCAAGTAGTCTTCGATGTGCTGACGAATATCCTGCACCTTCTTAATGTTATCCTCAAACTCTGAGGTGCCGTAGCACGCTCTAAACTGCAATACCAGTTCCCTAAGCTCATCCATACCATATAGCCCGCAAAGCCCCATAAGGTCGTGAATAATCTGCCTCTGACTGCTTTTCTCGCCAGATCTCAACTGCAGGTCAAGTTTATCGAGATTATCATAGAGTGCCGCCTTTAGCTCTTCGACCGGAATCACCGACGCCAAAAGCCCGCCCCCTGTATTTTCGCTGATTACATTGACATCATTTAGAGATTTTAAAATGCTATTAACCAGCTTTACTTCGTCAACAGGCTTAGATTGAACGCTCACAGCGCCCGCGGTCAGCATTCGTTGCTGTTCCATTGGCGTAATATCAGCGGTCAGGCCGATAATAGGAGGGCTTTCTCCAGATTGCTGCACAATCGTCTCACAGGCCGTGACCCCATCCACAATCGGCATATGAATATCCATAAGTACCACATCCACATGGAGGTCGCCGGCAATTTCAATAGCCTCAAGGCCGTTATTTGCCACTAAACAGTCCGCACCATAGCCCCGTAAAAGCTTTACGATTAACTTCTGATTAAAGGGATTATCTTCCGCCAACAAAATAGTGACACCAGCCAGAACCTTCTCGGTTAGCATGGCTCCATCACCATTCTCAAGCATTGACTCATCTACTTCATAGAGCCGGCAGGTAAAACTAACAACTGAGCCCTTACCCTCTTCACTCTCAATCTTAATCTCACCGCCCATGGTCTGCGCCAGACGCTTGCAAATCGCGAGCCCCAAACCGGTGCCACCAAAGCGGCGATTAATGGAGGTATCTTCCTGAGCAAAGGGATCAAACAAAATAGGAATTTTATCGGCCGCAATACCTTTCCCTGAATCAGAGACAGAACATTCAAGCACGACATAATTATCTTCAGCTGATTGGCACTGAATATCGACGGCCACAAAGCCACGATCCGTAAATTTGAGTGCATTGCTTATAAGGTTGCTGACAATCTGCGCCAGACGTACTGGATCGCCAGATAGGTTTCTAGGCACATCATCGGCAATACTACAGGTTAACGCGATATTCTTGGCATCCGCGCTCGGTCGATGGATAGCGACCAAATCAGTAAACCACTGATCCATATTGAAATTTCTTTTCTCTAGCGTAAACCCGCCCAAATGGGCTTTGGAAAATTCCAAAATATCATCAATCATGGTTAGCAGCATGGTTGATGAGCTTTCAATGACACGCAGATGCTCCTTACGCTTGCTAGCATCTTCCTCTTTGGCCAACAGTTTGGAAAATCCAATCACAGCTGTCAAAGGCGTACGCAACTCATGACTCATTCGTGCTAGGAACTGATCCTGAGCTTCCATGGCTTCTTCGAGTTCTATCAATGTAATCTGCAGCTGCGCCGTGGCTCGGGCTATTTCACTTTGCATACGCACATTGGATTCTCTGACACTGGTAGCCAGCTGATTAATACCATAGGCTAACTTGCGAATCTCCAGAGGCCCATCTTCTGTCGCCAGTGAGTCAAGAGCGCCAGCCTCCATCACTTCTACAATCTCCGTAAGACTCTCTACGGGACGTGAAATACTCCGACCAATCCGCATGGATAACCAGGCGGCGACGAGTAAACTGAGCGTAGTGACCACCAGCGCCCCAAATATCGCCTCTTTCTGCTCCTCTAAGAGTATCTGATCTGTAAGTGCCACCACCACCCAGCCGAGTGATTCAGGGTCAGATTGGCCCACCTCATCGTAGTCCATGATGGGAATACCACTAATGGTAATAGGCGAATAAAAATACCAATAGCTATCAATAAAAAATGGCAGATCTCTACCAAATGCTTCAGACATGCGTTTGGCCGATACATCAATAGTGCCTATTCGAACCGTGCTCTCATCAATCTCATTGTAAAAAACAATACCTGACACTGATGGAATATCGAGAACCGAATAGCCCAATGTTTCAAGCATAGATTGGTTGCCAGAGAACAGAGCAAACTCTGCGTTAGATGCCATTTGCTGAGCTGCCACCCTGCCAGTATCGTGAAGATTACTCAGTAAAACTGCCCGCTGACTGGTAACAATGTACCAACCTAAAATCAAACTCAACAAGGTCAAAGGTATCAATGTCGTCAACAGAAGACGGGCATGAATGCTGGATAACTTTCTCTTATCTCTCATTCCCAATCAGCCTTTAGTGCGTTGCGATAAAACTGTTCAGTCTTTAAATCAATATTCAGATTGCCGACCACTGAATAATTGAACTTGATCGAGTAATAAGCCGGCATATGAGCCCCCGCGTCAATACGCATTTTTTCATCTGTAATAAATTCAGAGGTTTGCCTGGCAACATTTTCAACCGAAGAAAAAATGGCCGCCGTGGCACCCGCATCTAGATAGGTTTTGGAATAAGCAATAACGGGGATTTGGTATCTAAAACTAAGCTGTAAAATCCACCTTGCCGTCGCAATGTTTACGAGGCGATTATCCGGGACCGGAATAAACACATCGCTATCCCTGATAATAGGTTCCAACTTATGAATCGGGTTGTCCGTCAATTCAATATTAACCAGCTTAGGCGTCATTCCTGCTGATTCAACCTGCTCAGCAAACTCTACAGAATTTTGCTTCGATGAAGGACCGGTCATTATTCCAGCAATTTTTGCCTCTGGGACTAACAACTTAGCCAATTTAATACTTCGTTGGATCGGTTGATCCAAACAAATAACCGATACCTGTGCTGCATGTGCGCTCGCTTTGGAGCCGAAGTATTTATTCGCCAGAATTTCAAAGGCGCTGTCAGTAATTAATACCGCCAACACTGGCTGGACAGGTTTTTCTTTCATGACAAGTTCAGACGCGCTTGCACCGACAGTAACAATAAGGTCGGGGGAAAAGTTTATCTGAGCGTCTGCAAAGGACTTTCCCAGCACTACAGTAAACTGGTGGCTAGTATCTTTTTGGTTCCGTAAATTACGCTTCACCAAATCCACTACTTGAGTATAAATAGCTGTTTTTTTACTGGTAACGAATAGTACGCGGCTCTTCTTTAAATCCGACGCCGCATACACAGAACCAGAACTCACTAAAGGCATGATTAAAAAAAGTATAGCGATGCAGACTACTTGAGATTTGATCAAACAACGAAGTCTATGCAGAATCCCTAGAGGCATCATATCAGGAGCAACAGCGCTTACTATTTGAATAGAGAAAGGCTGTCATGGCTTAGGGGAAACCTAATTTAAGCCCAATGACATAGCGGGTCTTAAAGGCATTACTTTCATAGAACTCAAAATAATCCGTGCCAGCGTTTTGCACGATAAACGATAACTCTGCTGGAGAGTTATTTAAGCTGAGTTTTTTCATCACCTTAAGGTCAACACGGGTGTAGCCATCTAGCTTAGACCCGTCAGGATGCGTCATCGCCGACTGGTAATTAACCATAGTGCTGAGACTTACCCCACCATCAGTCATGTAGCTCATCAGTAATCCGGCAGCGGGGCCCGGCGAAAGACCACCAAGATCACGATATTCAACATTTGGCGTGCTTCTATATAGCGTCTCACCACCAGATTTAACATAGCTGTAGTTAGCATGAACTAATACTTTATGGCTGGGGCGATACTGAGCTTGCCACTCAACACCTTCGACATTAATAGTATCTGTGTTATCACGAATGTTTACCTGTTGATCTACATCCGGATACTGTTCTCGGCGCTCATCAATAACATCTCTTAGTTCCTCACGAAAAACTCTTAAATCAAAGGTGATACTAGAGTCATCAAAAGAACCTGTATAGCCAATTTCTGAACTCGATAGTTTTTCACGAGTGATGTCAGGATCTGTAAAAACACTCCTGTCGAGTATCAAGTTTTCGTCGTAGCGAACATTGCTGACCTGATTACTTTCAAGGAGCGTTGGCGCACGATAGCCACGATTGAATGCCAATCGTAAGGCTTGATTTTCGGCCAGCCGAAAGTTACTCGCGACACGATAGGAAACGAAGGTGCCCGTATCATCATTTTCCGCGACAACACCGCCATTAAGTACGATGCGATTGCTGGTATTCCACTCAACATTTGAATAGGCGCGATAGGTCTTTTCAGCAACATTACCCAACCCATCAAATAAAGTATCACTGGAAACGCGATCGTTTCTGAGAGCAATGCCAGTTACCCCACGAAAATCATCCCATTGATTAAATATTGCTCGAAATTCTGTATGTACTCTCGCAGAACGACCATAACTCTCGGCATTAATAATTACCTTATCTGGTAATTGAAGAAGTGCCGTTTTTACCGGATGACCATCGGGAAAGACTGATAGCGCCCCATATAGACTAACCGGCTGGGTAATATCGGTCATTTTTAAAACATTGTGGTAAGCAATAAATTCGTATTTGTTACCTTCGTCCGTTAAATGATTCCATTGCATGTGCTGATATTGCACATCTATCTTGCGGGGATCCGTGCCTATGCCGGGGCTAGACGACACGAAGGTACCGACACCAATATTGCTGTTGCTCATCCCCAGTTTGAACTCCAGACTATCACTGGCGCTAGGTGTCCACAGGCCTTTAAAGCCAAAAGTAACGGTCTCTGCCCCATCGTCAAGTACGGTATCGCCAAAATCATCAAACCCATCATTACTTCGAACGCTAAGGCTGGTGCGATGATTTACTTCGCCCACCGATCCTGCGTAACTCAACGAACCATTACGAATGTGATTACCACCCGCATAACTCCGAAGATTCCAACCCTTATCTAGCAGCGGTGAACGGGTAATAATATTAATTGAAGCAAGGAACGCGTTACTGCCGTCAGCCGGGGCATTGGCGCCGCGCACCACTTCAATATATTCAATATCGTCTAGGTCTACCCCTAAAGTATTCCATTCCACTGAAGAAAAAAGTGCTTCGTAAACTGAGCGACCATCGACTTTCACCTCGAGTCGGCGCGGATAGGGAGTCCCCAGCGTATGGTAGGTAACACCAGGACGGTTGGCATTGACAAAGTAGGTCTGTAATCCGGGGACCAGCCTTAATAAATCAACCACATCGAGGGCCGGTGATGCATCGATCATACGTCGATCAATAATAGTCACCGAGGCAGGGGTTTCTGGTAATGTTTGGTCCATATGGGTAACACTGTGAACCATTTGAATATCGCCCAGAAGATCGTCTTCAGTAACCATAGCCTGTGCCGCCGTCAAGACCGGCATTAATAAGGCAACGGGGAAGAGTAGATTTACACTGTGTTTTTTTATAATTTTTATTGACATGTTTTGCCTCTAACTACTATTGGTAAATGGCTTTAGTAAATATTATTTAAGGGATACTGAGGTTTCAGATAACCCCAACTTTTGGCCTAAAATACCCGCCTGAGTACGATTACTTAGGCCCAGCGCTCTCAACATAGCACTCACATGAACCTTCACGGTATTCTCAGAAAGGTCGAGTTCACGGGCGATTTGTTTGTTGGATCGACCCTGGGTAATACGCAGCAAAATATCCATCTGCCTCTGAGTAACCAATCCAGCGATAATTTCCAGATCGGCACCAGAATCCACCTCATCTATAACCCTAGCCACCTCTGGCATTGAGTCGATGAGTGACGCAGGAACATACCGCTCTCCGACCATCGCCTTGGCGATAGCATCAAACAGGGCATCTTTAGGGGCTGATTTAGTCACAAATCCAGCTACGCCAAAGTCGAGACATTTACGAATATGTGCGGGATTCTCTGAGGCAGAAAGTACAATTAGGGGAAGCTTCGGGTAGCTTTCGCAGAGCATCTCAATAAAGTTAAAGCCCCCTGCACCACCGGGCATAAATAGATCGACGATCGCCAGATCAATGGTATTTTTGGCGAGGATAGTTAACGCAGTATCACCATGGTCAGTGGTGGTCACTTCAATGTTTTTAAACTCTTCGCTTAGTGTCGCTTTTAGACCAACACAAACGAAAGCATGATCATCTACGATGAGAACGTGCATGTTTCATTCCTTGTGTTCACTTCCGTATGGGAGATTCATGCAAGCTATCCCTGCCCGATGAAATACTAGTTTGCCTTGTTATTCGACAACAAACAATAGACTGGCTTCTGCCAATGTATTAACGCATAGAATTCGGGGTTTTGCATCTTTAACTGATTCTCTGGAGAGTGTGCCTAGGCTGACCTGTGGGAGTAACGGTAAGAGTCCGAAACTCCCCTAAATCCTTTCGCTCATAGACAGGAATAACCCCTTAAAAGCTGGTTAATTCCTGTGCAATAAGGTCTTTTAACCGATCCTCGCCAGACAGTGTTTGCTGAGCCAGAATCAGAGCCTGCTTGGACTCCTGCTCTTTGCCCTGCTGTTTTAGACCAACGCCGCGGTGATAATGGAAGACAGCCACAGAGGGTGCAATTGCTGTCACCTTCGCAAATAATGGCTCGGCCGCTTCAGGCAAACCAGATTTAACCAGCGCCCAGGCATAGGTATCTACAAAGTACGGGTGCTCAGAGTCCGCAAAGCGCTCGGTTAATGCCACTGCTCGCTTTATATTAGCGGGGGAAGCAAACTGATCCGTCAGCAGACTAGCAAGGTTATTAATAACAGCATCATGATCGGGGTTTATCGCCAACACGTCTTCATAGAGCAACATTGCCTTACCAAAGGCCCCAGTTTTTTCATAGGCCGACGCCAATAACATTTTCAATAAACTACTGTCAGGCACCAGCAGCAACCCTTGCTGATAGGCATCTATGGCTAACTCAGTGTTACCCATGGTCAGATAATTACCCGCCAGAGCACTGTAGCCTTGCACCCATTCAGGATTTCGCTGCAATCCAGACTGAAGCGCGCTAATGGCCGACTGATAGTCTTTACGCTGGCGATAGACTGCCGCCATTACAGAATAAGCGGCAACATTGTCCACATTTTTGGCACTGAAATCCTTGAGGTAGGCAAGTAGCTCTGGCTGTTTGTCGAGGCGACGATAGGACGAAGCGAGGCTTTCTAGAGCACGATTCAGGTCAGCGTTAATTGCCAGAGCCTGTTTGTAATCCTCAATAGCCTCTTGATACTTACCCTGAGACTGCAGTGCTCGGCCAGATAAATAATGTCCAAACGCAGGATTACGCCCTGTTGCTTGAATTCGCGATATAACCTGCTGAGAGCCTTCAATATCTTGATTCGACAACTTAATCTGGGCCAGTATCGACAGTAAAATGGCATTGTCAGGTGAATGGACTAGTGCATTTTCAATAACCCGTTCCGAGCGATCCGAGTCTTCTTTTTGAAGGAGGCTTTTAATCACCGGGACCGCTGCCTGAACATTACCAGGATTAATATCTAACACCTTTCTAAAGGTATCATCAGCTAGCTGATTAGACCCCGAGGTAACATAGGCATTGGCCAACATTACCAGCGCCCGCTCTGATTCTGGGTTATTCCTTAGCACCACTCTGAGATCATTAACCGCAGCCTCAATATCTTCACGAACAATGTAGTAACCCGCACGAACCAATAGAGCCTGCTCAAAATGGTTGTCCTTTTCCAGCACCGTATTTACCAGCTGCAGCGCTAAGTCTTCCTCTCCCTCCGACAGCTTTAGGCCCGCTTTAATGGCAGTCGCCCGGAAGGTTTGCTGATCATCAAAATCACCCTCGGCAATATAATCAAGCTCAACCAGTGCCTTAACCCGATCATTTTTAGCCATATGACGATTAATACGATAAAAGCGCAACTGCGTATTCTTAGGTTCGGCACTAATATAGGTATCGAGCAACTTATCGCCCCGCGCCGCATCATTGCTTGAGACCAGCTGAACCATGATCAGGCGCACCTCGGTGTCATCAGGGAAGCGACGTAAATAGCTTTCTAAGTCTGCCTGGGCCTCTGCAACCCTGCCGCTATCACGAAGCAGGCTTACCAGCTTAAGATAGAAGGCACGCTCATTCGGATAGTTTTTGATCATGACGCGATAATCTGCTTCTACCGCCGAAAAATCATTGAGATCCTCATTTATTTCGGTGCGCAATAATATTAGATGTAAGTCTTTTTCCTCCTGATCAATCATCTGAGTCAAGATAGCCAGACCCTCCTGCGACTTGCCCTGCTTGTGCAAAATAGACGCCTGAACCGAGGCTATCTCAACTGCATCGCCCTCAAACTCCAACGCCTTACCCACATATTCCATGGCCACGTCATAGAGTTCTTTACCCAAAAAGGCCGAGGCCTTAATAATAAAGGCATCAGCGTTATCCTGGTCAAGTGCAAGCACCCCATCAGCCCGCTCAATGGCCGAATCAAACTGTTTGGCCAACAGCATCAAATAACCCAACTTTACCCTGGCATCCACATGGGTTTTATCGAGTTGTTCTACTTTGGTGAGGTTTTTGAATAGGGCCTTCCAGTTCTGGTCCTCCTCAGAGATCAGTGCTAAATAATAGTAGGCACTGGCCAGCTTCGGGTCTATCTGCAGCGCATTGCGTAATTCCACACTCGCCTTAGATAACTTTTCGGCTTTAAATAATTCAATACCATTATTTAAATATTTATTGGCCGCCTCCTCTTTTGATCCACTGCATGCCGATACGGCAAATACAAATAGGCTGATAGTTAAGGCTTTACAGACTGTCTTCATAGTAGTGTCGCTCATTTTGTTCCCTCCAAGCTCTGACTTGGTAAAAGTTGCGATAATTGATTCCGGCTGATGCGAATAAATGTCTGGGCTCTTTTATCTGCCTCAGCCATCGTTTCATTACTCAAGACCGGAGTGGTAACTCTCACCAGAGAGCCATCGGTTCGATTTAGAAAAAGCGCATCTTTAAACAGCTTCCACTTTTTTAAATATTCATTGGCCACTGGAACCCCGCGCTCTTCAAACCAGTAGTACACAATCTGATCCTGGGTACCCTTGCGAATAAGCGCTCGATTAACCGGCATTTGATCAACGGTGGTACGCCTAAAATCGGCGATTTCCCAACCACCACCAGGAATACAGACCTTAGGTGAATGGGGTGACATACCCTTGCGCTGCGAGGCGTAATAGGCCACATAAAAATTAATCGGCTGATGCTCAGTGTTTTGATAGTTGAGCATCACGTAATCGGTAAAGCCGAGTTTTTCGGCCACTAGATCATCAATGCTGTCATGGACACCTGACCATTCCCCCAGCTGTGTGGGATAACCAATTAACGCGGTATTATTCAATATAACGCTTTCCTCACGACCTTTAATGCTGCTGAGACCAACAAGGGTAATTAGCAGAAGAGGAATGGTAATCAAGAGAGGCGTAGAAACTTTTAGATTGATCGGCTTAAGGTCGGCCAGCTCCTGAGCCGTTATCTGTACCGGAACCGCAAAGGCCTCAAGAATCCTGCGTTTGCTAGTCAGGGATTCCATCAGCAAAATTTCACAAACCAACAAAAGCCCGCAGGCCATAAATATCAACCAGCCTTCAAAGTCATGGAGAAAGCCCTCGGCCATTTCCGTACCATAGTTATCCACCAGGATGCCCGTAACCGCAATACGGAAGCTGTTCATAATAATGGTGATGGGCACCGTGGAAACAAATAGCACTACTCGCTTCCAAGCTGAAGCCTGATAGAGATAGGCACCAATAAAGCCCAAGCTCATCAAGGGGAACAGATAACGTAAACCACTACAGGCCTCAACAACCTGTAACTTATAATTGCCTAAATCAATAATGTTACCGCTCAAAAATACCGGAATACGACAGAGACGAATAATCTCGACACCTAACTGTGACGAGATTAACTGTAGCTTGGCAGTGAGAATAACTTCGATAAAATAGGGTAGAGGAACTGCAAACCCCAGTAGCAGAATAGGTACCCAGGTGTGACGTGTCGCCGAGCCCAGCAAAGCCAATGACAGCCCAAACAACAGCAAGATAAACGAGTAGTGGATAAGCATATAGAGGGCGCTAATTTCCCCGACTAACAACACCAACAGCGCAACAACGATAATGGGCAGACCCCACCAGGAAAACCCGCGGTAATCGGCAATTATTTCAAAGCGTTTTTCCCAGAGAATAAATAGCGACACCAAAGGAATAAGATACCCATGGCTATACTCCTGCTGTAATTCCCAGCGCAACACTGCTTCTGCTAAGCCGTCCCAATACAGCCACAGGCTGATACCCAGAGTGAGCAAGGCTAACAAAAATCCCCTATTAGTCGCCAGACTCCGAAAGCTATAAGCCATCGGCGCCGCGTCTTCATCCTTAAAGTCCATTCTCCAACATCCTAGTTCAGTAAATAATCACGCACCATATGAAGACTCATCAGCCGTTCGATACGGGTATCAACATTATAAAAACGTAGGGTCTGCCCCTTCCCTAAAAGGCTCGCCTTAAATAGCAATAAAGTCCCTAGTGCAGCACTATCAAAATAATCTAGTTGGGCGCAATTTATGCGCACATGCTTGAGTATAGTACATGGTTCATCTAATGCCCTTTGACAGCTGGTTTTTAACAAACGGTTGTTTTGGCTGATAGCTGAACCCTGTAATCCAAGGTCAAGGCAGTTGTCGATAAGATCACTGGTTATCTGAAGTGAGGGCCCTACGCCCGGCATTTTCTTGAGCACCCGCTGATAAATAGCTAGGGGTAGCACCTTGCTCAGCAGCAGATAGAGAAAATACCCACCATCATAAAAATAGCGTTTAAATAGGCCTGGCTCCTGAACAATCCGCCACAGCCATTCAAGTCCCATCTTTTGCCACCTATCAGGTGCACGATCAATATTCCCCGCCACAAAGTTAATCACCGCACCCAGATGACTGATCACCGGCACATTGAGTTTATCTCTGTTGTGCATAATCCACTGCTGACCTTTTTTAGCCCCTAGGGCCACCAATAAAAAGTCAGCTTGAGAATCGTTAATCTGCTGGGTTATCTCTGCACTACTCATAGATTCGATAGAACCCATGCCCGGATTGAGAAACCCGCAGGCCTTCATTCCTGTTGAAAAACCCTGAATGTTGGCCGCCGCCTGTTCTGCCGCATTGCCCTCTCCGCCAAAAAAGAAAATACGTAAAGGCGTTTTACGCGGCAGATTTTCAGCGGCAGGATTGGCCAGAGCCTCAAATAGCGACGAACCAGCAACTCTCTGTTTTAATGGAATCCCCAATAATCTAGCGACCCAGACAATAGGCATGCCGTCGGCGACTACCATGTCGCTATTGAGTACCGAGTTATAAAACGCTGGGTCTTTGCGCGCCTGCACCGCAAAATTAAGATTGGGCGTCGATAAAAAACAGCGGTTTCTAGTGGTGATAGACTCTTCGATCTTAGTAACAGCCTCGCCCATTGATAGGCAATCAAAGGGCAGGCCCAAAACAGCAGCGACCTCTCGGCGCGGTTCATCTAAATAATTCAAGCGGTCGCCCTATCTAAGGCAAGCATCTGATGCTGTGCTTTTTGGTAATTTGCGGGCGTACCAATATCAATAAGCAGATTGATGGGATAGTGGCGCATATTACCCACCAGTCTTGGAATAATATCGAAACCTAGGTCCAACTGTTCGCCACTATGGTCCGCGGGAAAATAATCAAATATAGAGGGCTCAGCCAGATAAATACCTGCAGCCGCACAGTTAGACCGAGGATCTTTCGGCTTCTCAATAAAGCGTTTAACTATCCCCTTAGAATCAATTTCGGCAATACCACAGTTCTGTGGAAACTCCGCTTCGAAGGTACCCAGCGTCATAACGGGTCGAAAAATCTGGTGAGCTTTTGAGAAATCGCCAAGATCAACATCACTGAGGTTATCCCCATAAATTATAAAAAAGGGGTCTTCACCAAAGAAAGCGCGGTTAGCCGCAATAGTGCCTGCACTCCCCAACAGCTCAGGTTCATGGAACAGAGTGATCTGCAAACCCTCTGGCGTATTTTTCTCTATGTAGGCATTAACCTGCTCGGCCAACCAATGGGTATTGACTAGCACCTCAGTTACGCCCGCTTGCAGCAGCTTATCCAACCAGATTCCCAGCAGAGGCTTGCCATTAATGGGCAACAAGCATTTTGGCGTTTTGTCGGTTAAAGGCCGCAACCTAGTCCCAAGCCCTGCCACCAGTAATACGGCTTTTAGAGCTCTCGATGCAGAGGCTGTCATAAACAGTGATCCCAAAAGGGAACTTCTCTTAACGTAACAGGCACCAACTGGCAGTTATCAATCTGGACTGACTTATAGTCAGACAGTGGCCTATTCTCGGAATGTAATACCGCCGCTCTAATAACCGCTACATGAGATATCACCAATATATTCTCGATTGTCTTTTTGGTCGCAGCAATCTTATTCATACGCTTGATCACTCGGCTCTGTAGCTCGAGTAGAGTCTCACGACGAGGCAGCTGTAACTTATGGGGGGCGCTATTCCACAGGGCCCATTCAAAGGGATAGTGCTCGGCAACCCAGGATTCACTCTTACCCTCCCAGGGACCAAACGCCATTTCAATAAATGCCTGGTCTGTGTGGTAACTAAGCTGGTTTTCAATAGCAACAATATTAGCGGTCTGGCTTGTCCGCACCAATGGACTGCAGATAATACTGTCTATATTGGCAGTCTTAATGACCTCTGCCGCTCTGTTGGCCTGGGTCAGTCCTGTGCTGTTTAGGGGTTCGTCACTGCGCCCCGAATACACATGATTGAGGTTGGAGTTAATCTGACCATGTCGCATAAAGTACCAGTTCATTTTGACAATCCTTCGTCTAGTGGTAATTAGCCTGTCTGCCGAACCACATTGAGTTGTTTCATGGTTTTCTCGGCATAGTTAAGAATATCCTCGACATTGTCTTGGGCATAAAGCCAGTCAACATATTCTTTCACAGAATCCTGTGGTGTTCGCTTTGGAGACCAGCCCAAGGCTTTTAATTTTTCGATATTTGAACAGGCATTGCGCGTATCGCCAAAACGATAGGCTGCCGGAACAGTCGCTTTAGGCAATGGCTGCTGATGGTGTTGCTGCACTTCACTGCGCACGATTTCAGCAAATTCACTGATGGTATAGGGCAGCCCGCCACCCACATTAAATACCTGACCGTCCATTGCCGAGTTATTTAGAGCCAACAGATTCGCATCAACCACATCATGAATATTGACGAAATCGCGACTCTGATTGCCATCCTCATAGAGGGTTGGCGCTTTAGCGAAATAATAATTAAGGCAGAAGATTCGACAGGCACCGCTGTAGGCATTATAAAAAGACTGTCGTGCACCCTGGACAATGGAATACCGCAATGCCACTGAGGGAATGCCATAGCGCTCACCAAACGTTATAGCCTGCTGCTCCTGAGAATGCTTAGACAGCGCATAAGCATTGGGCGGTGCCACATGCTCTTCCGTTGTCCAGGTCCAATCAATAGGCGTATCACAGGTTTTGCAGCGGTGTTCCCAGTCTCTATTAATCAGGTCTGATTCCACACGCATTAATGGAGAAGTAGCAGTGTTACAGGTTGGGCAGTGAT
>DDDD01000133.1 GCA_002335945.1 Porticoccaceae bacterium UBA1989 | reverse complement strand
CTTTGGAAACAGATGGGTAATCGCAGCGGTGACTCGGTTAGCAAAGCCAGTGACCACTGTGGGTTTGCCTGCTAGGCAAGCATTAATACCCTGCTCTGCAACGTCCTGAGCCGATTGCAGCATGCCAGCGGGCACTTCCAGCTTGGCGCCCTGATCAGGGTTGTCCATCATTTTAGTGGCGGTGTAACCCGGGCACAGGGCAGTCACAGTAATCCCATTACCTGCTGCCTTGAGCTCATTGTGCAGAGCCTGACTAAACGACAGCACATAGGCCTTAGTGGCGGCATAGACATTCTGATTGGGAATTGGCATCCAGGCCGCTAGAGAAGCAACATTTAGAATATGCCCACCGGCTCTGGTGGCCATATCGTTGGCAAATAAATGGGTCAACGAGGTCAGGGCCATAATATTCACGGTGATCATATTTTCCTGAGCGGTCAGGTCGAGATCGGTAAAGAAGCCATTTTGTAAAAGCCCGGCATTGTTGATGAGAAAATCCACTTGCAGGTCTTTTTTAACCGTGGCCTGAAAAAGTTTCTGGGCTGCCTGTGGCTTGGACAGGTCGGCGCTAATAACCGTGCAGTTAATGGATGTGTGCTTCTCTGTGAGACTCTTAGCCACTTCATTNNTCTTTGCGTCGTGCCACCAGAATAAGGTCGTAGCCCTTGGCCGCTAATATTTTGCAGAACTCGAGACCGATGCCATCTGAGGCGCCGGTTACCAGTGCGGTTTTGTTAGTCATAATATTGTCCTTATGTTTTTTAATTATTTTTTATAGTCGACAAAAATCGGTGAAGACCAGGCTCTCTGGCTACCGGGACGTTTACAGTCTTCTTCAGCGGCCACTCTAAAATCACCAAAGCAGGGGTCAGTGTCGATCGCGTTACCGTTGTCATCAAAGGTTGTACGCAGATTGCCGCCGTTAATGGTGGCGACAGGTTCTTCAAGTGCGCGAATGTAGTACAGCGCATCGCGACCCTCTGCGGCAAAGTCTGGATCTTCAAACTCGATGGTGCAGCCTTCTGGTGAGGGCTCGCAGTCAAAGGTGCGCCAGCTATCTTCGATCAGCTGTGCCACATTCTCATCAGTAAAGGCCTGGGGACGAATCTTAATCACTTCAATGCGCTCAATCAGATAGCGTTCGTCTGAGGGGTAATAGCATTCACCCAGTGACATTTTGTCGAGACGTTTGGCCTCTAATGTTTCAACCACATAGTCCGGGCAGCCGGGCAGCTGCTTAAATGAACCAACAACCTTGGCACGGAAGCGTGGGTTGGTGCTCTGAGCCACGGCACTGCCCATTGGAACCTTTTTTATAGGTGCCGTGTTTGCAGAAGATTCATCTTCATTTTGCAGTAGATCAAACCAAAGCAACATACGGTGACCACTGGTGCCGTAGGTCTCGCGGCGTTTCATGGCATCCCAAATTGCGTCGCGACTGCGGCCTTCAGTATGAACGGCCGCCAGGCCACCGGTGTTTAAAAATGAAGTGGTGCGTTCAAATTCAGAGGCATAGAGTTTGGCGCTAACTGGATCAATTTGATCCCCACGCAATGACTGCGGGGCGGTCTCGCTGATCACTGCAGAGCTGGCAAATATGTCGCCCCAGAATTGATCTCGCGGTCCGGTGGAGTCGGTGGTGTTAGTGCGCTGCTGCTGCTTAAAACCATGGCCGGCTCTTGAGGAGTGAGTATCGGTCGAGGCGATAAAGCCCCAGCGATAACGCTCAGGATTCTCTGGGTCGTCATGGTTCTGCAAGGCTAAACCATATTGCACAGACTTGTGTGGACGATAGTTAAAGGCGGGCAGGTACATATCACGCGCCTGACCTGAGTCGAGCCATTCTTCAGGGGTGCTGCCGGGTACGGTCATATGGGCATAGACGGTATCGACCTGAACAAAATTATGCCGAGCTTCAATAGCGCGTGTTTCACATTCCTCCACATCAAAGTCGGCGGCTAGACAGCGCTCACGAATAATTTCACCGGCCTGCCAGCAAGAGGGCAGGTAGTTAGCCTGTGGCTCTGGGCAGTACCAGAGGCCTTCGGCATCTTTGCGGCGCACGCTAAAGTCTCTGAAGGCTTCGGAGTTACCATGACCGGAATAGACTTCGATGAGTCTGGTCTTTTCAGGGTCGTTATTCGCGGCGGTTAGCTGATGTTTCCAGTTGGAATTAGGTGGCGTGTAAAAGCCCCAGCTGGTGCCATGGGGGACAACAATATTATCGAATCCCCACTGGTCGAGTTTGCTAAATAACTCCCCTGGGGTTGCTGCGCTTTCGTAGCAGTTGGCCGGTAGTTCTGGACTTGGTACATCTGGGTCGCAGGCTGGTGTCGCGGCCATTTGTCCAACCCAGCTGTTATAAGCGGCATAGTAACCACGATGACGTGGATCAATTAACCGCAGTAGCGAAGACTGCTTGCCCTCGGATGAACGGGCAGCAATAGTGGCCACGCCCATACCTACTGCAGCGATAGGGTGGCTGGGCAACATATCTGGGTCATCATTTTTAAATAATACATTGTGATGGCCGTAATGGGTTTCGGCGACCTTGCCTACCTGAGTCCACTCCCAACCAATAAACGCCGCAATATCTGGATTCTGTGGGTCGCCAGCAAGACGGTTACATTGCTGTACCGAATCTATGCCGTCGCGCCATTGGCTGTAGGTGAAGCTCTCGGCGTGATCGGTGAGAAAGTAAAAGTCGAGCTGGGAGACAAAGCGTGCATAGTCGCAGGCATAGGCTGGCGGGTAAGCGCCAGAGGCTCCGTGCATCATCGGCAGGCTGTACATAAAGGCGTCTGCGGAATTAGTGGTGTGCACATGGGTATCACCAAAGAGTATCTGCTTGTCTTGGTCGACGGCCAACGCTTCCCGAGCACTGGCTTGACGACTGCCGCGATCATCGGTAACCGCTTCTGGAAGTCGAGCCTCGGTGACCTTGGCAAAGACTAAGGGTGAGTCTTCCCAGGCGTCGTTGGGGTCGGCAAAATAGCCTGGAAACAATTTATACACGGGTTCTGGCGCGTTGCCAGTAAACACAATGACTACCACCAGTGCCAAACTAAACAAGGTTATTAATATCCGCTTTAACATCTTTTTCCCCTCTCAATATTATTTTTAACGTTCTATCATTTATTCTAATTTTTTAAACGTATTTTAAGCAGCCCCGTAACTCCTGGCAAAAAACCAGTATAGGCCCAGCCCACAGAGTAGGGCAGATGCCATATCCATAAGCAGGGTAGAATTTTTTTCCAGTAGGGATTTGCCAATCCAATAGGCGACTAACCAAGCCAGGCCCACAATGATTAGCTGACCTATTTCCACACCCAGATTAAAGCCGAGTAATGCTGGCCACAGCTGGTTGCTGGGTAGGGCTATCTCAGTCAACACCTGAGCAAAACCAAAACCATGAATTAAACCAAAGGCTAGGCTCAGTATTGGGCGCATCTCGATAGCACTTTGCTGATCTCTGGACTGCGGCAAATAGGCCAGGGTAAACATGATTAAGCCAACACAGCTGAGCACTGCCAAGCCAATACCCCAGATTAAAGCGCACAGCAGCATAACCAATAAGCCAGCGGTAAACACTAGGGCAATTTGACGATTGGCTGAGGTCCGGGCACCAATATTTTCTGCGGCAACCAGTGCAATCGTAAAGCCTATAACGGCTTCGATTACCAAAGTGTCTGGCGTGATAATACCCATCACTGCAAGACTTAACGTGATGCTATGACCGACAGTGAACCCAGACACCATCCAGATTACGTCCCGCAGACTGCGGAGTAAAAGCAATAGGGCCAGCAAGAAAGCAATATGGTCGATGCCGCCAAATATATGCTCCATGCCCAATGCCGCGTACTGACTGATCGTACGATACAGGCTGTTGGTGGTGGCTAGCTGAGTCTGACTGAGTTGATGGCTGCGTACGGCGTCGGTAAATAGATATTCCACGGAAGCGGGGCTATCAATAGTGCTGTCTTGCTCGACAGCAATACGAGCGTAATGGACATGGGAGGGGGCGACGGCAAAAAAGCTATTGAGCTCAATGCTGTTGTTAGTATCCGCTGTGGCGGGTGTACAGCTAAAGCTGAGACTGGCACGAAGATAGCCTGCAGCAGCGGGCAATATTTTAGCCAACCCTTGAATGGGGCAGGGCTGATTGCTGCCCTGGACCTGAATATTATCTTGCAGATGGCGGAGCAAAATACTTTCTGGGGTCTGTGATTGAACGGCCAGAAAACGGGTGACTTCGCGAGTTTTAACGGTAAACACCATGCTCACTTGCTGCTCGTCGAAGGTCCATAGAGAGAATGACTGGCTGCGATTATGGGCCTCACTTAAGGGGCTCAGCAGCAAGAGAAATAGAAATAAGCGGGATAGGCTATTCATAAACGCTCATCTGTTCATAGTCGCTCATGGCTGCTAACAGGCCCTCATGGCTGTTCATACGCTCATGGCTGTTCATAGGTGCTCGTGGCTGTTCATAGCTGGCCCCAGTCTGCAGTCCACTGGATATCGGCGGTTGCTTTTAAGCGAGTCAAATAATCTTCGAGGGCCTGCTCTTGGCCATCGCTGGCTTCTATCTCGGTCATTATGCCGGCCAGAATTGATTGCAGGACTACAGTGCGCACGGCCATATCTGTGCGTACTAAGCCTGCGTTAATACCCTGCTGTATAAGCAGTTCTTCGTCGATCAGGCGCTGTAATACGAGTTCGCGATCAAGGTCGGTGATGGCATCGCGCCTGTCGTCGGCCAGCATTTTTAGTGCGCGCTGGTATTCCAGCAGGCGAACCTCTGTACTGTTTACGCGAGCAATTACCGAGGCCGAAAGTGGCTGGTTAGAGTTGGACCAGCTGGTGGTACTGACTGTGCCCAATACATCTGCCAGGGCAATAGCGATACCCAGCACAGCCCCCAATGCAAGAATTTTCAATGAGATTTGATTGTCAGCGTTATTCATCACTAACCCCGAGTAACTGGTCGCGGTCAACCGTAATCTGTGCCTGTTGGCGCAATGTTACAAGACGCGTTTGCAGCGCCATATCACGCCCACGGCGGCGATATTCAGCTTCAACCTGAGGGCGAACCTCGGTGAGAGGTGAAAGCCGCTCTGGCTGTTTGGCAGTAAGGTGCAATAGGTAAACCCCATCTGGGCGCTGAATAGGCATACTTGTTTCGCCTGGGGCCAAGGTTAGAGCTATATCAGCTAATGGGTTACCTAGGTAGCGGCGCAGCATATGGGCGGGCAGAGCTGAGGCTGGCAGCAATGAGCGCTGCTCAGTTGGAATTTCAGCGGACGCAAAAGCCTGCTGTGCCTGCTCCAAGTGCTCAAATTGATAGGCCTGTAACTCTAGGCGCAACGGTTGGGAAAATAGGGCTCGATGCTCAAGATAAAATGTGTGCAGCTGTTGCTCATCAATGGGCCTGTCTAAGAACTCTGTTACGGTCCGACTAATAACGGCCCGTGCCAGGGCTTTGCGAATACCTGGGTCGGCGCTGGCTATGCCCAATAACTCGGCGCGCTGTAATAGTAGCTCTTCATCGATCAACAATTTAACAATGGTGTTTTTCTGCTCTGTATTAAGCTTTTCCGCAGAGCTACCAGTGATCCGCTGCGCGGCAAAATTAAGTTGCTGTAATGTAATTGGCTGCTGATTCACCGAGACTAAAACATTGTCGGTGGCTGCTATTGATTTGAAATTTAGGTCTGAGCCAATCAGCGCAATACTCAGCCCTGCAAGCGCTATGAGGGCGCGGCCAGCATTGAGGGAGTATTGGAAGATAGGTGTTGCTGCGCTCATAGTGCCTTTGATCTCTCTAGGGATCTGGTTGTTATTGCGTAAGCGTGGAGTCTTATAATAGCGATATTGTATCGGTAATCACTGTCTGAATCAGTCAAAGCTATCGCAATTTCAGACAGGTGCATTTTTTGGCAGGTACATTTTTTGGCAGGTGCACCTCTGGCAGGTGCACTTCAGAGCAGAGCACTTTTTTGAAAGCAAAAAAAAGGACGGGGGATACCCGTCCTTTTTAGATCTAACTGTCTAGCAGGTTTAGAAGCTGTAGCTGAAGCGACCGCCCCAAACTGCACCACGCGCCATGTAGCTAAAGTGAGCACCACCGGCTAGAGGAACGTCAGCAGCACCAGAAGCAGTAATCTCATCGGTAATGTTACGACCGAATAGCATTACGTCCCAGTTGTCTCCACGGATACCAGTACGGATGTTGATTTTCTCAAAACCTTCCTGAATATCGATTGGATCCAAGTCACCAGTCATGTAGTACATGTCAGTAAAGTTAACATCAAGGCCGGCAAACCAAACTAGACCGTTGTCCAGAGGCTTGATGTAGTCAGCTGTGATCGAACCGGAGTAATCTGAACCTAACTGACCGCCAGAGATATCCTGAGAAGAACCTGATGCTGAGCCATCACCTAAGAACTGCTGCTGACAACCCATTGCTGAGGTGACAGGAGAGCTAGAAGTCAATGTGCCCAGACCTAACAGAGCAGATGCCTGAGTTGCAGTACAACCTGCAGCATCGAAGTTGCCATAGTTACCATCGAGGAATGCCATGGCTACGCCAAGACGAAGTTCATCAGTGGCTTGCCACGTCATATCCATCTCAATGCCCTGGATTTCAGAGGATGCAGCGTTAGCAACAACAAAGCCCAAGCCTACAAAGGTCGATACCTGCTGGTCTTCATACTCACTGTTGAAGTATGCCCAGTTCAAGTTCATAGCGCCGTCCATCAGAACGTGCTTACCACCGATTTCGAACGAGCTTGCACTCTCATCGTCATATTCAAAACCAATACCTGGAGTAGTACGTAGGACCGTTCCGTCTGCTGCAATTTCAGGGTTCTGATCATCTACAGAGTTAAAGCCACCGCTTTTGAAGCCTTCAGAATAGCTAATGTAGTATTTGCTAGTGTCTGATGGCGCCCACTGTAAATTGGCTGCAGGGATAACCTGGTCTGTTGAGCG
>DDDD01000063.1 GCA_002335945.1 Porticoccaceae bacterium UBA1989 | reverse complement strand
CCAGATGACAGGACTTTGGCTCTGCCCAAATAACAGGACTTTGGCTCTGTCGGGATCACAGGGCTTTGGCTCTGTCGGGATCACAGGCCTTTGGCTCTGTCGAGATGACTTAGGCCTTTGGCCTAAGTTACATTCTGAATACACCAAACTTGGTCTCTTCAATCACCCGATTATGACTCGCCGAAATCGACAACCCCAGCACCATCCGCGTATCCGCTGGATCAATCACCCCATCATCCCAAAGTCTCGCCGACGCATAATAGGGGTGCCCCTGATGTTCATAGTTATCGATTATAGGCTGCTTAAAACCGGCCTCATCTTCAGCACTCCAGTCAACACCGTCGCGCTCATACTTATCTCGAGTCACCTGGGCCAACACACCAGCTGCCTGCTCGCCACCCATCACCGAAATTCGGGCATTAGGCCACATAAACATAAAGCGCGGATCATAGGCCCGACCGCACATACCGTAATTGCCAGCCCCAAAAGAACCGCCAATCAATACCGTAAACTTAGGTACATTTGCCGTCGCCACTGCTGTTACCATCTTGGCGCCATGTTTAGCAATGCCCGCATTTTCGTACTGTTTACCGACCATAAAGCCGGTGATGTTTTGCAAGAAAACTAACGGAATTTTGCGCTGGGCACAGAGCTCAATAAAGTGCGCGCCTTTCTGGGCCGACTCACCAAATAGAATGCCATTATTGGCAACAATACCCACGGGGTAGCCAAAGATTCGTGCAAAACCACAGACCAACGTCGTGCCATACAGGGCTTTAAATTCATCAAAATCAGAACCATCAACAATCCGGGCAATCACCGCCCGCACATCATAAGACTTACGAGAATCTGCGGGCACCAGGCCATAAATTTCATGGCTGTCGTAAGCGGGCTCAACGGATTCTTTGAGATCACCATTTACGGGCTTAACCCGATTGAGTCTCGCCACAGCCTTGCGGGCTAGATCGAGAGCATGATGGTCATTGTTCGCATAATGGTCGGCAACGCCAGACGTTCGGCAGTGCACATCGGCACCACCCAGTTCCTCGGCCGTCACCACCTCACCGGTAGCCGCTTTAACTAGCGGCGGGCCGGCGAGAAAAATAGTGCCTTGCTCCTTCACAATAATCGACTCATCCGCCATGGCCGGCACATAGGCACCGCCCGCGGTGCAGGAACCCATTACTGCAGCAATCTGGGGAATATTGCGCGCCGACATATTGGCCTGATTAAAAAAGATACGACCGAAGTGTTCGCGGTCTGGGAACACCTCATCCTGACGGGGTAGGTTGGCGCCGCCAGAGTCCACTAGATAGACACAGGGCAGATTATTCTCGGCCGCAATAGCCTGAGCACGAAGATGCTTCTTCACGGTAAGGGGGTAGTAGCTGCCACCCTTAACGGTTGCATCATTGGCGACGATGACACATTCCTGACCACTGACTCGGCCAATGCCGGTAATAATACCTGCAGCCGGAACATCTTCACCGTAAACATCATGGGCGGCTAGGGCCGAGAATTCTAAAAAGGGAGAACCCGGATCTAGCAGACCCTGCACACGATCACGCGGCAGTAATTTACCGCGACTGACATGACGGTCGCAGGCTTTGGCACCGCCGCCCTGACGTATCTTGGCAATGGTGGCATTTAGATCGTTAACCTGGGCCTGCATCGACGCAGCATTCGAAACGAAGTCAGCACTTTTAGGATTAATTTTGCTGTTAATTTTGCTCATAAGTTATCCCTTAAGCCTGTTTATGCAGTCTGGTTAAAAAGCTCGCGGCCAATCAGCATGCGGCGTACCTCGGAGGTGCCAGCACCAATCTCATAGAGCTTGGCATCGCGGAGTAATCGTCCTGTTGGATATTCGTTGGTGTAGCCATTGCCGCCCAGTGCCTGAATCGCCTGCAGGGCCATTTGGGTGGATTTTTCTGCGGTAAATAAAATCACAGCGGCAGCATCTTTGCGCGAATCTTGGCCCATATCGCAGGCTCTAGCGACGGCGTACAGATAAGCCCGCGAGGCATTTAAGTCGGCATACATATCGGCAATCTTGCCCTGCATAAGCTGGAACTCACCAATGGCTTGGCCGAACTGTTTGCGGTCATGGATATAGGGCAGCACCACATCCAGACAGGCCTGCATAATGCCGACGGGGCCACCAGAGAGCACGGTGCGCTCATAATCCAAACCAGACATTAGCACCGCCACACCGCGACCTTCTCCACCGAGAATATTCTCGGCGGGAACCTCGCAGTCTTGGAACACTAACTCACAGGTATTGGAACCGCGCATACCTAACTTATCGAGTTTTTGATGGCGGGAAAAGCCAGGGTAATCACGCTCAACAATAAACGCGGTCATTCCTTTGGAACCTGCCTCGGGGTCAGTTTTGGCGTAAATAATATAGGTGTGGGCATCGGGACCATTGGTGATCCACATCTTGTTGCCGTTGAGAATGTATTTGTCGCCCTGTTTTTTGGCTCTTAATTTCATGCTCACTACATCAGAGCCGGCGTTGGGTTCACTCATGGCCAGAGCACCAATATGCTCGCCAGAGCATAGCTTGGGCAGATATTTCTGCTTCTGCTCTTCGCTGCCATTTTTGTGTAGCTGATTAACGCAAAGATTTGAGTGGGCACCATAGGACAGGCCCACAGAGGCAGAAGCCCGAGAGATTTCTTCCATGGCCACAGCATGGGCCAGATACCCCATGCCTGTGCCGCCATAGTCTTCATTCACAGTAATACCTAAGAGGCCCATATCTCCAAGCTTGCGCCACAGATCCATTGGAAACTCATTGTTGCTATCAATCTCGGCAGCTCGGGGGGCGATTTCTTTGGCGCAAAATTGAAAGACGCTGTCGCGAAGCATGTCGATATCGTCGCCAAGATTAAAATTTAAACTGGGGTAGGTACTGTTCATAGGTTACTTCTGTCCATTAGTTTTGAGAGATTCAATACAGTCGGTTTCAGCCTGATTAAGGTCTTTAAGCAGGTTGGTTATATCGTCGAGCTGTTGGTTGAGTTTGGTGCGCTGGGCCTGAATGGCATCGATGAGCTTTTTGAGTTGGTCGACATTGGTTTTACCGGGTTCATACATATCGATAATGTCACGGGAGTCGTCCAGGGATAGCCCAAGCCGTTTGCCCCGCAGAATTAGCTTCAGGCGAATACGATCAGCGGCACTGTAAACTCGGGTCTGCCCGCGCCGGGCAGGAGACAGCAAGCCTATCTCCTCGTAGTGACGGATTGTTCGAGTGGTGACATCAAACTCTTTTGAGAGTTGAGAAATACTGTATTCAGCCATTGTAGAGGTCGGGCTCAGAGTGATTTTCCGATAGTATAACCTTACCTTTACGTTAACGTAAACTATTTGCTAGGGTTTACATGACCGAACAGCCGCTGATTAGGGTCAGGGCAGGGCGAGGGAGCGGTTTAGGCCACAGATTGGAGGGGAACAAAGGTAGTGACGGAGTGTGAACCGCCAGGTTAATCGAGCTTTAAATCCATCTGATACTGAAATAGTTCTGTGTTGTACAGAGCTACCAAATAGTCCACCAGCATCTCTTGATCATCATCCTGATAATAGGAACGACGCACCAAACTCAGTAGCGGGAAACCTTCGGGCACTTGAAGGTGAGCGGCAATTGCCTCGTTAGCAGGCACGGCGCTAATCGTCTGATTAATATGGCTGACCGTCATGCCGCTCTCGCGAAAATATTGATGGCGAGACTGGTTGACAAAAATATCAGTATTTTTCGGCATATCCACACCGGCACTCCAACTATCAAAATAGCCAAAGAAAGCACCGGCGCGCTCGCGTTTGCGCACTAGGTGAAACAATGAGTCGTTGTTGCCCAGGGAAAATTCAGCACGAATGTTTTGCGGGGGCACTACCACGCGACAATCCAGCACTTTGGCCACGGAGTTTTGCGCAATGCTGTCAATTTCTTCTAGAACACCCAGCAGCGGAGCCTGCACCGGCTTGGGAGTGTACTTGTAGGTAACATGAGTACCCTTGCCACGGGCGCGCTCAACCATATCTTCGGCGGCCAGTTCATTGACTGCTCTTTTTACGGTAATCCGCGAGACATCGAAGGCCTCGGCTAGCTCTTTTTCGCTGGGGAGTTTTTCGCCGAGATGAAATGTGCCATCGAGAATATAGCCTTTGATCAAACTGTAAAGCTGGTAATACAGGGGCGAGGGCAGGGCTTCAGAAACCCTGTTGCGCTGGCTTTTGCTAAATAGTATGGCGCCTGTATGAGTCTTCATATAACTCTTCATATAATTCTCTTGGGCCGATAATTAATGTTGTACCGTAATTGATACTTTGGTATAACAATATACCATTAGGGTTTGATTGACGAATACCCTCAAATCCGCGCTGATTCTACAGGGCCAAATAAGACCTGAGTAGCGATTTTTACCGTTGTCAGAGTTACGGAAGTATCTTGGAGAGAAATGAAGCTTTACACATTGGATCATTCACCTTATTCCACAAGGGTTAGGGCTCAGGTTCGCCATAAAGGCTTACCTATCGATTTTGTCTGTCCTCGAGAGCTGCGTAGTGAAGCGTTAAAAGCGACTTTTCCTCTCGGTCAGTTACCTGTGTTGCAACTTGACGATGGTGAGCTGTTGGCCGAGTCCACCGTTATTCTTAATTACCTTGAAGAAATGTTTCCCCAGAACCCACTGCGGGGAGAGAGTGCATTAGATAAGGCCCGAGCCAATATGTTTGTACGCTGGTCTGATACCCATCTAGCACCGGTTATCACCCCGATGGTCCGCGAGGCTACTCTATTAGGTACTAAAGCTATTGATGCCTCTGCTGATTCAGTGCATAAAGAGTTGTATAAATTAAACCGGTTAATTATCAGTCAACCTGATTGCCGAGGGCGTGATACCCATATCGGTGATATCTGTGCGACAGTCTCCCTGTCTTTTCTCCAAGCGGTATTTGAGCTTTGCAGTAGTAAACCCCTATTTGATGACTTTCCGGTGATAGAGGGTTGGTGGCAGCAGAGCCTGCAGAGAAATTCAGCACTTTTACAGTCAGTAGATGAAATGCTGATAGGCATTGCTGGCTGGCTGCCCGTACCTGGCAGATTGCATGCCTATCCCGACCAGGGCCTATTAAGCAGGCTGGCACTTACGGGGAAGGTAGCATGAAGCAGGCACTTACCGGTGTGCGTGTTCTCGATCTTACCCATATGTTGTCGGGGCCCTATGGCAGCATGATTCTCGCTGATTTAGGCGCCGAGACGATTAAAGTGGAGCCCTGCCATGGCGAAGGCACCAGAAAACTGCTGGCCACTGACCCGAAGAACTCTCTCGATGGCATGGGCGCCTATTACATTACATTGAACCGCAATAAGAAGAGCATTGCGGTGGATCTTAAAACCCCAGAGGGCTTGGCATTATTTAAAGAGTTGGTAAAAACCGTTGATGTGGTTATCAGTAATTTTGGTGCCGGTGTTCCCGAACGTCTGGGCATTGATTACGTCTCTCTGGCAGCGGTTAACCCGCGCATTATCACCTGCACCGTGTCTGGCTTCGGCTCCGATGGCCCCGGCAGCAAGCGGCCAGCCTTCGATCAGGTAGCCCAAGCCATGGGGGGAGGTATGTCGATTACGGGACCAGATCCAGAGCATATGGTTCGCGCAGGGATCCCTATTGGTGACCTTGGCGGTGGTATGTTTGGGGTCATGGGTATCTTAGCGGCGTTGTATGAGCGGGAACGCAGCGATGTGGGTCAGCATGTAGATATCTCTATGCTGGATTGCCAGATTTCGATGCTCAACTATATGGCGACCATGCATTTTCTGTCGGGAGACGATCCCTATCCCATTGGCAACAGTCATTTTGTTCATGTCCCTTACAACACCTTTACCTGCTCCGACGGATCAATAGTCATTGCGGTGATTACCGATAATTTCTGGCAGAACCTCAAAGGGTTGCTCAAATGCTCTGAACTTGATCTTCCTCAATATGATAACCAGCCTGGGCGCTGGGAAGATCGTAAAATGATCAATGCCAAACTCAATGAGCTATTAAGCGTAGACACCTGTGCTCACTGGCTTGCGCTATTTGAGGCCCAGCGAATTCCCTGTGCCCCAGTCAATAGCCTGAGTCAGGCACTTGCCGATACCCAGGTACTGCATCGCAATATGGTGGTGGATTTAAAACACCCCAATGGGAATTCTACTAAGGGACCCGGAAATCCAATTAAGTTATCACGCAGTCGTGATGAGGTGTTTACGCCAGCGCCTACATTGGGGCAGCACACGGATGAGGTAATGACCCAGTTGCTTAATCTGAGCGTAAAGCAAATAGAACAGATGAAAGAGCAGGGGATCATAAAATGATGCCAGAAAAAGTGGTCATCACCGATGTGGGGCCAAGAGATGGTCTGCAGAATCAGCCGAAAATACTCAGCCTAGAGCAGCGTATTAGTTTGGTACATGCCATCGCAGCGACTGGCGTGCCTCAGATAGAGGTGGGCAGTTTTGTCTCTCCCAAGGCAGTGCCTGCCATGGCCGGGACCGACCAGGTCTTTGCCGCGTTACAGTCCGCCGATTTCGTTACGCCGACCATTGCGCTTATTCCTAATATGAAAGGCTACGAACTCGCCCGAGCGGCTGGGGCCAAAACGGTGTGCATGGTGCTTTATGCCAGCGATGGTATGGCCGAGAAAAACGCCGTCATGAGTATGGCCGAGGCTGAGCTCATCACCCTAGAAATTCTCAAATTAGCAAAGCATGATGGTATAGCCGTAATCGCAACCATTGCTGTGGCCTTTGAATGCCCATTTGATGGCCCAACCGATCCAACCGTTGTAGAAGCTATAGCGGCAAAGTTTATTGCCGCCGGTGCTGATGAGTTAGTACTGGCTGACACCATTGGTGCCGCCCATCCGCAGCAGGTACGCGAACTGACCGCCGCATTGGTGGCGACTCATGGCGCAGAGAAACTGGGCTGTCACTTTCACGATACCAGAGCCATGGGTTTGGCCAATGTCTATGCCGCCGTTGAATCGGGGATTCGTCGGTTTGACAGCTCTATTGCTGGCCTTGGAGGCTGTCCCTTTGCGCCTGGCGCATCGGGCAATGTGGCCACGGATGATATCGCCATGATGCTGGAACAAATGGGTTTTGAGACAGGAATAGACCTAGAAAAACTAATGCAGGCCTCTGACTTGGCCCAGACATTAACAGGGACAGCGCCAGGTGGCCGCTCAAAAGCCTGGTTGCAGGGGCACTTGGCCAAAAAAGCTAGCTAAGAAAAAACATAAAAATAATAAATAACAGATAGAAGAGCTCGGAGATAAAAATGAGTTACAGACTAGGGGTAGACGTAGGGGGGACATTCACTGACCTTCTATTGATAAATGAAGGTACAGGGGAAACCCATACGGCTAAAGTGCCGTCCACACCAGAGGATTCCTCTATCGGTGTGCTCAATGGTATCGCTCGCATCTGCGATGAGTCCGGTGTTAATCCAGCGGATGTCAGCAGAGTGATGCATGGCACCACCGTAGCCACTAATGCGGTGCTAACAGGACGCGGTGCAAAGGTAGGTTTGGTGACCACTGCAGGTTATGAAGATACCCTGCAGGTAGCCCGATCTTTTTGTCCGGGTGGGCTGGGTGGCTGGGTCAGCTTTGTTAAAAAGCCATTATTAGCGCCCCTCGAATTGACCATTGGTGCCCATGAGCGAATGAGTGCTGAGGGTGAAGTGGTTAGGGAGTTAGATGAAGATCAGCTGCGTGCAGATCTCAGGACCCTGCATGCCACCGGTGAGGTGGAAGCCTTAACCATCTGCTTTATCAATGCCTATATCAATGGTGCCAATGAACAGCGCGCCAGCGAAATTGCCGCTGAGATTTTTACCGATACGCCAATTTCTATCTCTAGCGATGTAGTGCCAGAGATGCAGGAGTATGAGCGCACCGAAACTACCGTAGTCAATTCCTATGTGCGCCCTGAAGTGGCCAGCTATGTGAGTAACTTGCAGGCAGCGTTGGGCGAGAAAATGGGTCCTGATACCCAGCTGTCTATTTTGCGTTCTGATGGCGGTTTGGCCTCGGCTAGAGCCTCCGCGGAGTCTCCAGTGAATATGCTGATGTCTGGTCCTGCTGGGGGTGTCTCTGGAGCAATTTACTTCTGTAGTCGCGCCGGATACGACAATATTTTGACCTGCGACATGGGTGGCACCTCCACTGATGTGGCGTTGATTCAAAACTCCCGTGCTCGTGTGCGTCGCGAAACCATTGTTGCCGATGTGCGAGTTCGCGCGCCCTCCGTGGATGTGCGCACTGTAGGTGCGGGCGGTGGTTCCATTGCCTTTGTTCCAGAGCTTACCAAAGCACTGCGTGTAGGCCCTGAATCTGCCGGTGCTGTGCCTGGTCCTGCCTGCTATATGAAAGGCGGAGTCCAACCTACTGT
>DDDD01000183.1 GCA_002335945.1 Porticoccaceae bacterium UBA1989 | reverse complement strand
CAGAATATAAAAGGGCCCTAAATTGAGTGCAAAGTCTTTAAAGAACGGAATAATCAGCTCGAGTTCAGCAGGACTCTGAGCTGTGGAATACAGTACACCGGCAGCAATAAACCCGAACAGCGATTGCCACAGGTACTTCCAGCGCGCAGGCAGTCCACGGGGATTTTTCTCAACGACTTTGCGATAGTCATCAACCCAGCCCACTAGACCAAAGGAAAATGTGGTGCCGATAACAATCCAAACATAGCGATTATCTAGGTCACCCCAAAGCAAGGTGCTAATGAAAATTGATAACAGTATCAGCGCGCCACCCATGGTTGGGGTGCCTGCCTTACTGAGATGACTCTTGGGCCCGTCACTGCGAATTGCCTGACCCATCTGTAAGCGATTGAGCTGGCGAATAACAATGGGGCCAGCAACCCAGGAGATCACCAGAGAGGTGATTACCGCCAAAATACCGCGCAGTGTCAGATACTGAAATACCGCAAAGGCACCATAAAACTGGGTCAAATAATCTGCTAGCCATACCAACATCAGGTATTTCCTCTGGTGAGTAATATCTCTACGGTTTTTTCCATCTGGGAGCTGCGCGCGCCTTTCACTAAAAAGGTAATCGGTGGCGTAACCCGCACTGAATCGAGTGCGGCCTGAAGCTCTTGGGTCAGAGCCTGGCTCAATAATTCACGATCTTCAAAATGTGTCCCGCCAAATGCCTGACTGGCATTGGCGCTCAAACTACCGAGGCTATAAAGTGCATCGACACCGGCCTGCTGAGCATAGGCCCCCACCTGATAATGGAGGCTAACTTCGTCGTCACCCAGCTCAGCCATATCACCCATCACCAACACGCGGCGACCGGAAGAGTTGGCCAGTACATCAATGGCGGCCTGAAAAGAACTCGGGCTGGCGTTGTATGTGTCATCGATAACAACGGCGCCACTGGAGGTCGTCTTAAATTCCAAACGACCCCCAACCGCGGCAACTGAGGCTAGACCCGCCGCAACCTGCTGGACATTGGCACCTGCCGCGATGGCACAGGCCGCCGCTGCAAGGGCATTATTAATCTGGTGCGCACCGGGTACTGACAGCGCTATAAGTTGCTCAGTGGCGGGCTTATTCGCCATGGCAGCAACGCAGAGCAGAAACTGGTAGCAGCCATTGCTGAGCATCTCAATATCTCTGGCATGTAGGTCTGCAGCAGTATTGTGAACGGAGTAGCTGATCTGATTTTTATTGCCAATCAATACTCGCCACTGGTCACACCAGGTCTCATCAAGATTGAGTATCGCTGTACCTGCAGTCTGGAGGCCGCTGTAAATTTCACCTTTCGCCGAGGCAATACCTTCAACGCTGCCGAAGCCCTCAATGTGGGCATTCTGCACATTGTTGATCAATACAATATCTGGCTTGGCTATGTCACAGAGGTAGGCAATTTCACCGCCGGCGCTGGCACCCATTTCAATCACGGCCAGATCAGTGTCGCTATCCATAGACAGCAGGGTCAGTGGCACGCCAATATGATTATTGAGGTTGCCCGCGGTAGCGTGGACAGTTCCGCACTGGCGTAAAATCGCTGCAATGGCTTCTTTGACCGAGGTTTTCCCAGTGCTGCCGGTAACGGCAATCACAGTGCCGGTAAAGCTATCCCTACGTAATCTTGCTAAGTCGCCGAGGGCCACGGTGGTATCGGCAACCACCCACTGGGGCAGCGGCAACGTTTTGTCTGGCGTTGAAACCACAAGACCGGAGGCTTTTTCTGCCACATCCTGTAAAAACTGATGGGCATCAAAACGCTCACCCGTTAGAGCAACAAATAAATTGCCTTCATTAATCGTGCGGCTGTTAATAGTCACAGTATCAAAGTGGCAGTCTGGATTAATTAGGGTGCCGCCAAAACGTACGGCAGCATCGGTGAGGCGCAGTTGAGGCATCATGCTAAACCCCCCTTTAGATCCAGTGCTTCTCGCGCGCGCAGGGCTAATCGAGCTTCACCCTGATCACTAAAGGGTAGTCGCTGCGCACCTAAAATCTGGTAATCCTCGTGGCCTTTTCCTGCAATTAACACCACGTCATTTTTATCCGCCGCGAGAATTGCCTGACGAATAGCCGCGCGCCGATCTGACTCGACGATTACCTCGCGACGGGTACCCTGAACAATCTGGTTAATAATCTGCTGTGGATCTTCACTGCGCGGATTGTCGCTGGTGACAACGACCTGATCTGCGCAGTGTTCTGCGATAGCACCCATCTCGGCACGTTTGCCAATATCGCGATCGCCGCCACAGCCAAACACAACCCACAGCTTGCCATGACAGTGGACACGTAATGCCTGCAGGGCTTTTTCAAGGGCATCTGGAGTATGGGCATAATCCACAACCACGGAGGGAGACGCGCCGGCATCCACTAATTCCATGCGGCCAGAGACAGCGCGCAGCTTAGGCACAGCCTTTAAAATATCCTCTAGAGCAAACCCCTGAGCGATAGCGGCACCGATAACGGCGAGCAGGTTGGCAAGATTAAACTTACCCAGTAGAGGCGATCGAAGTTCGCCCTCGCCCCAAGGCGTATGGATGGCCGCACGCAAGCCCTCAGGAGAAAGCCCGATGGTGCGACAGTAAATATCTGTTGTGCCGCCCTCTTCCTGAGCTTCAATGCTGTAGGTGATGGCACGAATATTCGGATCGAGATTCGCCAGTATTAGGCGTCCAATGCTGTCATCAATATTGATCACAGCATGTTTAAGATCGGTCATTGCAAAGAGTCGCGCTTTAGCGGCAGCGTAGCTGGCTAGATCACCGTGATAATCAAGATGGTCGCGGCTCAGGTTGGTAAATACCGCGGTATCGACCTGCAGCCCAGCAATGCGTCGCTGAACTAGACTATGAGAGGAAACTTCCAGCGCTACAGTACTGGCACCTTTGCTTTTTAGCTCCGCAAGAATCCGCTGCATCGCCACGGCATCTGGCGTGGTTAGGCCAGTTTCGCCGAGGGCAGGAATATCAGCACCAGAGGCACCGCCCGCCATGCCATAACCCAGGGTGCCTATAGATGCCGCAGAGCCCTTATTTAATCTGTCGACCAGCTCTGCATAGAGATGTGCGCAGGTGGTTTTACCATTGGTGCCGGTTACTGCGGTCAGGATCATCTGTTTGGAGGGATGATCGTAAAAAACACCGGCAATATCTGAAACATATTCGGACAGGTTTTCGATACCAATAACCGGCACGCTGTTATTAACCTGAGGTTCTAATGCCTGTTCTTTTTCCACCAGAATGGCCACAGCACCGCGCTCAATAGCCTGAGGGATAAAGGCAGTGCCATCAGCCTCAGCGCCTTTTATAGCAATAAACAGATCCCCCGCCTGAACCTGACGACTGTCCAGAGTAATGCCTTTTATATCAACATTAGGGCAATTATCTTGAACCACAAAGTCTGCAAGCAATACCGACAGGCTAATGGAGCATTGCTGCGAAAGGCTCATCATGAGTCCCCTCGCTTTTTCGGTACTCGCAACAGGCTTGCAATGGTGCGGTTAACATCGAGCTGGTCTGGGGTAACCTGCAATAGGCGCAGGGCATTTCCTGTCACTTCTGAGAATACGGGTGCGGCGACCAGGCCTCCAAAATAATCACCATCACGAGGCTCATCGATTACTACAATGGTCACCAGACGCGGGTTGTCGATAGGCGACAGTCCAGCAAAAACTGACATATAACGGTTGTCGTCATAGCCACCCCCAGCCTTAACCTTGTGCAGGGTGCCGGTTTTACCGCCCACGGAATAGCCATCAATCATGGCGCGCTTACCCGTACCCTTGTCGCTACTGGCAGCCTGCAACATGTTGCGGACCTGCTTAACCATTTTGCCATTAATGACTTGATCGCTTTCTGGCGCCGAATCAACGGCCACTAGAGATACCTCTTTACGATAGCCATCATTGGCTAATACCGCATAGGCTCGCGCCAGCTGTAGTGAGGACACACTTAGTCCATAGCCGAAGGCAAACGTGGCCTGAGTGACTGGGTCCCAGTGGCGATGGCCCGGCAAATTACCCAGCGTCTCACCTGGGAAACCACTGCCCACTGGCTCACCAAAGCCCATGCGCTCAAATACCTGGCGGGTAGCATCTGGATCTAAGGCCAGCGCTACTTTAGTAGTGCCCACCTGACTGGATTTTCTGAGTACGCCCGCTAGATCAAGAACACCATAATTGGATGGGTCAACAAAGGTTTTATAGGCCACCTTAAAATACCCAGGGCTGGTATCAATCAAGGTGTCCGGCTGAAATTTTTCGCTCTCGAGGGCCGCTAATATCGTGAAGGGCTTCACGGTGGAGCCAGGCTCCATCATGTCGGTAACCGCGCGATTGCGAACCGCATCAGCCTGCAAGTTAGTGCGGTCATTGGGATTAAACGAAGGCTGATTAGCCATGGCCAATACTTCACCCGTGTCTACATCCAAAACAACCACGGAGCCTGACTTGGCCTGATGCTTTTGTACCGAGGCCTTAAGCGCACGGTAAGCCGCATACTGCACACGCAAATCAATACTCAGACGCAATGAATCCCCAGCATGCGCTGGCTTAATCAGGGCGATATCCTTAATAACTCTACCGGCTAGATCTTTAACGACTTTTTTAGAGCCAGGCTGCCCAGTCAACCAAGCATTATAGGCAAGCTCCATGCCCTCCTGACCATCATCATTAATATCAGTAAAGCCCACTAACTGCGCAGTCACTTCACCGGCGGGATAAAAGCGTTTGTACTCCTGACGTCCGCTAACACCGGGAATGGCAAGTGCTAGAATTGCCTCCGCCTCTGCCGTGGGTAACTGACGGGCCAGATGCATAAATGACTTATTACGGTAGCGCTTAAGGCTGGCCTTTAGTTGCGCGGCTGAAATATCAAGGGCATCGGCCAGCTGCACTATGTGCTGCGGCTTGGCAAATTGCTGAATATGCTGAGGATTGGCTATTAATGTGGTGACTGGTGTGCTCACCGCTAAGGGCTCGCCATTTCTGTCGGTGATCAGACCACGGTAGGCTGGAATAGGCTCTTGGCGAATGGCTCGGGCATCGCCCTGACTCTGCAGAAACTCCACACCATGCTCTTCGTCAGTCATGATTTGCAGCTGGGCTATCTTGGCTAAAACCACAATCGGCAGAGAGACCAGTACAAGCATTACAAAATAGTAACGCCAGCGCGGTATAACTGTCTGTAGCGATTTTTTGGCCACGTGTCTGTCTTACCCTTTATGTATATTGAGAGCCTTTCAATGCTCTTTGAATTCCTTTTGTACAACGTCCGATTTAAGTGCCTATTGGCGCTTAATCATTAAAATCTCTTCTGGCAGCGGGCTGTGCATCTGTAAATTCTTGGCTGCCATATTTTCAATTCTTTGCAATGACCCCCAGGCACTCTGCTCGAGGAGGTACTTGCCATAATCCACTTGCAGCTGATTCGCCTCGCGCTCCATGGCTGTCAGCTCTGAATACTTCTCGCGACACAGGTGACTCACAAAGGCCACCGACAGTGCGCTGACTACAACCAGTATCCACAGCAGCGCAATTCGCAGTGGACTAGCCACTTAGGCAACGCGCTCAGCAGTGCGCATTACCGCGCTACGAGATCGAACATTGCCGTCAACTTCGCTGACCGCCGGCTTTACAGCCTTACCAACTTTGACCAGTCTCACACCGCGATCAACATCTCTAATGGGCAGATTTTTTGGCAACTTAATGCCCTGCTCCTGATCGCGAATAAAGCGCTTAACGCGACGATCCTCCAGCGAGTGAAAACTGATAACCACCAGCCGACCACCCACTTTTAAGGTATCTATTATTTGCGCCAGTAGCGCCTCGAGATCATCCAGCTCGCGATTGATAAAGATGCGAATCGCCTGAAATGCCTTGGTGGCAGGATGCCTGCCTCGCTCCCATGCCGGATGGGCTGCGGCCAAAATTCCCGCTAACTGAACGGTGCCTGTAATGGGCGTTTTCTCACGTTCTTTAACCACCGCACTGGCCATGCGTCGAGCAAACCGCTCTTCGCCATATTCTTTAATCACTCGCGCAATTTCCTGCTCATCAGCGCTGGCGATCCACTCCGCTGCCGACAAACCCTTACTGGTATCCATGCGCATATCCAATGGTCCATCGCGCATAAAGCTAAAACCACGCTCGGCCTGATCTATCTGCGGCGAGGAAACACCTAGGTCGAGCAACACGCCGGATAACTCGCCGGCCTTGCCCATCTGCGCCACAATCTCACTCAAATCAGCAAAGGTGCCATGCACCAACTGCAGTCTTGTGTCCTCACTAAATCGCACCTGACCTTCGGCAATCGCCTGAGGGTCTTTATCGATAGCAACCACCGAACCCTGGGGCGACAGCTTCGACAGCAACTCAGCGGTATGGCCGCCACGACCAAAGGTGCCGTCAACATAGAAACCATCTGGGTCTATCACCAACGCGTCCACCGCCTCGTGCAGTAGTACCGTGGTATGTGCTGTCGTTGTTTCAGTCATCGCTTCCATTACCCTCAAATGTCCCGGCTTACCAGGAGAGGTTTTTTAAAGCGTCTGACATGTTGTCTTTATCGATCAACATGCCGCGATAATTTTCCTGAGACTTCTCTCGCTCAGCATTCCAATTGTCTTCGGACCAGATCTCCAAACGCTGAGTACGGCCCACTAGCACCAGCTTCTTATCCAGCTCGGCATAGCCGCGCAATTCGGTTGGGATCAAAATTCGTCCACTGCCGTCAACCTGCAAGTCTTTGGCCTGACCTACAACAAAACGACTCAACATTTCACCCAGCTCATCCATAGCAGGCAATGCAGAGACTTTTTCTTCGAATTTTTTCCATTCGGGGAGCGGTGACAGGGTCAAACAGGTAGACTTCATATCTATGGTGATAACGAGATCATTGGCGCAAATATCTTCGAGCAGGGAGCGGTAGCGAGTCGGAATTGCCATCCGGCCCTTTGCGTCCATATTGATTGGATCACTACCTCTAAACACTTTCTTACCCTTTTAAGCCATTCTCGTCATAAGTTGGTTCAAGATAACCAAAATTAACCACTTTTCGCCACTTTTACCCATTTGTGCAGACTATGGGTCACACAGATCAATGTCAAGCGCAGTAGAAGGCAAAAAAGTGAATAAAATCAGTAAGTTCCATGATTGTTGCGAGAATGGTTCAAGGGTGATTAAGAACAAACAATATTTAACAATATAAAACAGAGAGGTAACGCCACAAGTTAAAGTAACTTCTAGCTTTGAGCCATTTTAAGAACAATTTTACTTAAATTTTTATTTTTTTAGATCAAAACGCAATAAACAAAAAGGGCTAGCGATCTCTCGCTAGCCCTTTTCTTTTACACATACAAAAAGTTGAGTTGACCGATAAGCCGGGTTCTGTCGTGGACAGTCATTCATCTGGGACAAACGTCGCCGTTTGCCTCAAGCAACCTACCCGTTCCCAACGCGGGTCGCGCCATGCGGGAACCTATTTGGTCTTGCTCCGAGTGGGGTTTACCATGCCACTGCTGTTACCAGCAGCGCGGTGCGCTCTTACCGCACCCTTTCACCCTTACCTGTGTTCGCGAACGAATCATCGGCGGTCTACTCTCTGCTGCACTGGCCGTAGGCTTTCGCCTCCCAGGCGTTACCTGGCACTCTACCCTGTGGAGCCCGGACTTTCCTCCGCGTCACACCCGTTCAAACGCAAGCGAATGATCGAGAAATTAACACAGCGACTGCCTAGTCAACTCGTGGTCGAGGATAGCACAGGTTGGGGGTTTTCCTGGAGGTTTATTGGTGAGTGGGGTGGGGGAAGTGTTTGGATATGCCCTTGAGATCGGTCCCATGGGTATAGGTGTTTTCAGCGTTCGCACAACTCGCTGCTCTCAGACAGGGTGCTCTCTCAATCTGAAAATTATAGACCGATAAGCGGACCCTGATTGATCTCAAGGACCTCTCAAGGCACGGCTTCATGCTGAGTACCGAGCTTTAAGTTTCCGCGCTGTCATCCTGAGCGCAGCGAAGGACCTCCTGCAGCTAACTTAAGATCCTTCGCTATGCTCAGGATGACGATTATTTGTTGCGGCTATTTGGTGTCTTTTAGTAGCTGGTGGTCCGGCGGCAGTTGCCGAGAAATCCATAGGGCCAATTTATGGCGCATATTGGGATCACTAATCTGATCTTTGGCCAGAGGCTGAATCAGCTTATCTTCCACGAGTACCTTGTAGACAAACTCAACCTTGAGCTTAACCGAATCATGGCTCTCAACCTCCCCGTAGGCCCGCTTCTTTGCGTAGACCGCACCTATTTGCAGGGCTTTTTTTACCAGCTCATCTTCATGGGGAATCTTTTGCATGCTTTACCTTTAGTCAGTGAACGTCCGTGCATTGCGGAAAATTCGCATCCAGCCGCTGTCTTCGCCCCAATCATCTGGATGCCAAGAATTGAGCAGGGTGCGATAAACCCGCTCGGGGTGAGGCATCATTAATGTGGCTCGACCATCCACAGAGGTTACACCAGTAATGCCGTCAGGCGAACCATTGGGGTTAGCCGGGTAACGGCTAGCGACCTCGAGATTATTTTCAAGGAAGCGCATAGCGATCTGATTACTCTGCTGCAGCTGGGCCAATACATCTGGGCGGGCAAATTCTGCGCGGCCTTCGCCGTGGGAGATGGCAATGGGCATATGGGTGCCGGCCATACCCTGGAGAAATATCGAGGGTGAGTCTTCAATGCGCACGAGAGAGAATCGCGCTTCAAACTGTTCGGATAGATTGCGTACAAATCGTGGCCAGAGTTCGGCACCGGGGATTAATGTTTTGAGATTACTCAGCATCTGACAGCCGTTACATACACCTAAGCTAAAGGTATCTGGGCGATGGAAGAACTGCTGAAATTGATCGCGAATCTGGCTGTTAAACAGCACGGTTTTAGCCCAGCCTTCCCCAGCCCCTAAAACATCACCGTAAGAGAAACCACCGCAGGCAACGAGGCCTGAGAAGTCGGACAGAGAACGACGGCCAGCCAGCAAGTCACTCATATGAACATCGACGGCGGTAAAGCCGGCGCGGTCAAAAGCGGCTGCCATTTCTAGATGACTATTTACACCCTGCTCGCGAACAATGGCGACTCTGGGTTTCACACCGGTCTTAATATAGGGCGCGCTAATATCCTCAGCGGGGTCAAACGTCAGGTTAACCGAGAGCCCGGTATCGGCTTTACCAATACGCTCAAATTCCTGCTCAACGCATTCTGCATTATCCCGCAGTGAGGCAACCTGATAGGAGGTCTCACTCCAGCAGGCTTGCAGCGCAGTGCGATCGCAGGCAAACAGCATCTCACCGTCGCGACTGATCTCAAGACTGTCATTACTGTTGACTGTGCCGAGCCTGTGGACGCTAACACCTGCGTCAGCAAAACGCTGAGCCAAAACATCGGCGCTGTCGGCACGAACCTGAATAACGCCGCCCAGCTCTTCATTAAATAGGACGGCCATACTGTTGGCGTCGAGGTCGGTCAGATCGACCGAAACTCCCACATGGCCGGCAAAACTCATCTCGGCCAGAGTGGTTAACAGTCCGCCATCGGAGCGATCATGGTAGGCAACAATTTCGCCCTGTTCTATGGAGGCCTGCATGCTGTCGAAGAAGCCTTTAAGGGCCTGAGCATCGTCAACATCTGGGGCTGTATCGCCAAACTCCGAGAACACCTGGGCCAAAATAGAGCCTCCCATACGGTTGGCACCAGCACCTAGGTCGAGGAGTAATAATTCTGTATCACCCTGATCGGTGCGCAGCTGTGGGGTCAGTGTTTTACGCACATCTAGCACCGGTGAAAATCCGGTGATAATTAATGACAGCGGCGAGGTAACAGCCCTGTCATCGCCATTGGCCTCTTGCCAAGCGGTGCGCATAGACATGGAGTCTTTGCCCACAGGAACGGTGATGCCCAGCTTGGGACATAGATCCATGCCCACAGCTTCGACGGTGCGGTAGAGTTTTTCATCTTCCCCCGGCGAGCCTGCGGCACACATCCAGTTAGCGGACAATTTAATATCTTTAATATCACCAATGCGCGCAGCGCTGATGTTGGTAATGGCTTCACCGATCGCCATACGGCCAGAGGCTGGACCATTGATTAGAGCCAGCGGCGTGCGCTCGCCCATGGCCATGGCTTCACCGGCGGTGCTGTCGTAGGTCACTGTGGTGACGGCACAGTCGGCAACGGGAATCTGCCAGGGACCCACCATCTGATCACGGGCAACCATGCCGGTCACCGACCGATCGCCAATGGTGATAAGGAAACTTTTACTGGCCACTGTTGGGTGACGCAATACGCGGAAGACCGACTCGCTGAGATCCAAGGCTTCAGGCGAGAAGGCCGTGGCAGGTAAATCTAGTTTGGTGGCGGTGCGATGCATCTTTGGCGCCTTGCCAAATAATACCGACATCGGCAGATCGACTGGATTGTTATCAAAGTGATCGTCCACTACCGTAATCTGCTTGCTCTCTGTGGCTTCGCCAACCACGGCATAGGGGCAACGCTCCCGTTCACAGATAGCGGTAAAGCGCTCTATATCCACAGGTAAAATAGCCAGCACATAACGCTCTTGGGCTTCGTTACACCAGATTTCTACTGGGGCCATGCCCGGTTCATCGTTGGGGACTTTGCGCAGGTCAAAACGACCGCCGGTGCCGCCGTCTTTAACCAACTCTGGCAGAGCATTGGATAGTCCACCTGCTCCCACATCGTGAATAAAGGCGATGGGATTAATGTCACCCAGCTGCCAGCACTGGTCGATCACTTCCTGACAGCGGCGCTCAATCTCTGGGTTCTGACGCTGCACCGAGGCAAAGTCTAAATCTGCAGAGCTGCTGCCTGTGGTCATGGATGAGGCTGCGCCGCCACCCAAGCCGATCAACATGGCAGGACCACCCAGCACAACAAGCTGTGCGCCAGGTTTAAATTCTGGCTTATCAACATGGTCTTCACGGATATTGCCGTAACCACCGGCAATCATGATGGGCTTGTGATAGCCGCGACGCTCGCCGGCAAAGTCCATCTCGAAGGTTCTAAAGTAGCCGCAGATATTGGGGCGACCAAATTCATTATTAAAGGCCGCACCACCTAGCGGACCTTCGGTCATGATATCCAGCGCTGACACTATGCGACCCGGCTTGCCGTAGTCGTATTCCCAAGGCTGAATATAATTTGGAATCTGTAAATTGGACACGGTAAAACCGACCAGCCCCACCTTAGGTTTAGAACCTCGACCCACAGCACCTTCGTCGCGAATCTCACCACCGGAACCTGTACCAGCACCAGAGTAAGGCGCGATAGCCGTTGGGTGATTATGGGTTTCAACCTTCATCAGCAGATGCACTGGCTCTTGGCTGTAACCATATTCTTTACTGATGGGATCCGGATAGAATCGTCCACCTTCAGTACCAGCAACCACTGCGGCATTATCGGAATAAGCCGACAGCACATTTTCGCCACCCAGTTTGTTGGTGTTTCGAATCATGCCAAACAGGGAATTTTTTTCTTCAACGCCGTCCACCGTCCAGCTGGCATTAAAGATTTTGTGCCTGCAGTGCTCGGAGTTGGCCTGAGCAAACATCATTAACTCAGCATCTGAAGGGTTACGCTGTAACTCTTCAAAGCTGGCAACCAGATAGTCAATTTCATCGTCGGCTAGTGCCAAGCCAAGCTCAACATTGGCCAACTTTAGCGCTCCACTGCCACCAGCAAGAATATCTACCTGGGTCATCGGCTTGGGCTGGTGGTGAGTAAACAGCATTTCAGCCTGCTGTAAATCCTTGAGTACGGTTTCAACCATGCGATCACTGAGCAACTCTGCCAGCAATGCCTGCTGCTCGTCAGTTAGCACTTTTTGCGCCTGCACATAATAAGCTGTGCCACGCTCAACCCGCAGCACGTTGTGCAGCCCGCAGTTGTGGGCAATATCCGTGGCCTTGCTCGACCAGGGAGAAATAGTGCCGGAACGGGGAACCACCAGTAGCAGCGTGCCCTCGGTAGAGCCTTTTTCTTCGCTCGGGCCATAGGTCATAAGGGCTTCGAGGGTTGTCAGGTCTGTCTCTGACAGGGCTTCCCTAACCTCAGCAAAGTGCACAAATTCCGCTACCACTGAGGTAACTGAGGGCACTGCACGCTGCAGATTAGAGAGTAATTTTTGACGTCGAAACGCGGAAAGAGAGGATGCGCCGCTGAGGATTATCATGGATGCTGGTCTCAAAAACATAGCTATTGGGAAGCGCGTTATTCTAGCTGAAAAATCCCGGCTTAGGCAGAATGAATTACCTAAAGCATGTACAATTCTTAAATCCTGAGTCACCCAAGACAGGGCACTTATAACCCAGCCGTATAGAGGTTACTCAAACAGCCATGAGCGAGTTTTTCCACAGCATCAGAAAAATACCAAATCGGCTTGCGCTGATCGTTATGCTTTCTGTGTTTGTGGCTTATATACCCAGCAGTGCCCATATGTCAGACCTCGAGCGCGTGCATGCGAGAGGCCAGCTGGTGATGCTAACGGTATCTGGGCCAACTACCTATTTTGAAGATGGTCGTGGCAAAAATGGCTTCGACTACCTGATCGCCAAGGCCTTTGCAGACAGTCTAAATGTCGAATTGGTGGTCAAACCCCAGTCAACCTTGCGCAGACTACTGCTCTCGGTGGGCGGCCCTCAGGGAGATTTCGCCGCAGCCAACTTAGTGGCCACTGAAGCCCGCGCCGAATCCCTAGCATTCTCTCAACCATTTTTCGAAGTAACTCAGCAGCTGGTGTACCGTCGCGGCAGCAAACGACCTAAATCACTGGACCAACTCGAGGGCGAGTTACTGGTGATTACTGATTCATCCCATAGTGAGCAGCTCCAGAGTCTCAAGGATGCAGTGCCAGATTTACGCTGGCGCGAGCAAGACGATTTAGAGATGAGCGACCTGATAAGAATGGTTCACGAGGGCCAGGTTACCTACACCGTCGTGGACTCACTGGCCTATCTGGTGAACCGCCATATTTATCCCAGAGCGCGCAAAGCATTTGATATCGCCAAACCTCAGTCTACTGCCTGGGCATTTGCAACCCACAACGACGGTACTTTGCTAAACGCCGCCAATGCATTTTTAGACAGCTATATAAAGAGTGGCAAGCTGGCCCTTTTAGAGCAGCAGCTATTTTCCCAGACAGAGAATTTTTCTGTGGGGGATTCACAGCGGCTAGGGCAGCTGGTGGCGCGTCGATTGCCCAAGTATGAACAGATGTTTCGCCAAACTGCCCAACATCATGGCATGGACTGGTCACTGCTGGCAGCTGTGGCCTATCAGGAATCTCACTGGAACCCCAAAGCCAGATCCCCCACCGGTGTGCGCGGGTTGATGATGCTGACATTGGATACCGCCAAAGAAATGAAGGTGAGCAATCGCCTCGATGCAGCCCAGAGTCTGGAAGGCGGCGCCGCCTATCTAGTGAAATTAAAGTCGCGCCTGCCCCAGAGAATCACTGAGCCCGATCGCACTCTACTGGCCCTGGCTGCTTACAATGTGGGCTTTGGGCATTTAGAGGATGCACGGGTATTAACTGCACGCAACGGCAAGAACCCAGATCTGTGGGTGGATATTCGCGCGCACTTGCCTCTGCTGAGTAAGAAACAATTTTATTCAACGGTTAAATATGGCTATGCCCGGGGCAATGAGCCGGTGCTCTATGTGGATAATATTCAATACTACAGAACCTACCTGCAGCTCTATTCTCTCTCCCAGCATGATTTCGAACCGCCGCCCGTCCCAGCGGAATGGGAACCAGACGCACCTCCCTCTTTATAGGGATCGATTTCTAAGCGCGGGTTTTATTGGCTTTTAGATTCCCGCTTGCGCCGAAAGAAAAGACTAATAAGATCACCGCACTCCTGCGCCAACACTCCACCCTGCCATTCAATACTGTGGTTGTAATGACTTTGATCCATTAGCTGTAGCTGACTCTGTAAGGCACCAGCTCTGGGCTCCAGCGCACCAAACAGTACCCGGCGAATACGCCCATGAACCATAGCGCCCACACACATGGTGCAGGGCTCAATGGTAACGTACAGATCACAGTCACTTAGGCGGTAATTGCTGAGATTATTAGCGGCATTGCGCATGGCCACAATTTCGGCATGGGCGGTTGGATCGCAGCCAGAAATAGGCTGATTAAACCCCTCTCCGACAATTTCGCCGTCTTTGACTACGATGGCACCCACCGGCACCTCGCCAGCAGCACCGGCTTGCTCAGCCAACTGCAATGCTTTAGCCATATAAAATTCGTCAGTACTCATACTTATCCATTGCCCTATAGCGTAAAATCAGTGGCCTACTTTCTATCAAGAACTCTTATGCTCAAACCTCTGCATATTCAGCCGAACTGGCAAACTGAACTGAGCCAGTCTTTTACCAGTGTTGATGAACTGCTCGCGGAACTTGAGCTCGACAGTACCCAGCTTTCAACCTGCCAGCAGGCGGCTCAACAATTTCCACTCAGGGTGCCACGCGCCTTCGTTCGGCGCATGGAAAAAGGTAATTCCAATGACCCGCTGCTCGCTCAGGTGCTACCCATTAAAGCGGAGATGCAGTTAGACCCGGCATACAGCACAGACCCCCTAGATGAATCTAGCCATAACCCTATTGCTGGCATTGTACATAAATACCGCAATCGTCTGTTGCTCATCGTCAGCCCCGCCTGCGCAATTAACTGCCGTTACTGCTTTCGTCGTCATTTTCCCTATCAAGAAAATCGCCAGAGTAAAGAGCAATGGCTGCAAGCACTTACGTATATAAGCAGTAACACTGACATTAATGAGGTGATTTTCAGCGGCGGTGACCCCTTGGCGGCCAATGACCAGTTTCTCGGCTGGCTCGCCGAACAGATCGCTGCCATACCTCATATAAAGCGTCTGCGTATTCACACCCGCCTGCCAGTGGTGATTCCATCGCGGATTAACGATGCCTTTTTGCGCTGGGCAACAGGCACTCGCTTAACACCTATTTTGGTTTTACATATCAATCATAGTAACGAAATAGATGCCGAGGTTGTCGAGGCTGTCCGACGCCTGCAGGGTGCAGGTATAAAAGTGCTCAACCAGACGGTTTTACTCAAAGGCGTGAATGACAGCGCCGAGTCATTAAACAATTTGAGTGAACGGCTTTTTGATTGCGCCATCACACCCTATTACTTACACCTTTTAGATCCGGTTCAGGGCGCCAGCCACTTTGATATTGATACAACAGAAGCTCGCCAAATCTATCGTGAATTACAAACGATGCTGCCCGGATTTTTATTGCCAAGACTGGTGCGGGAAATCCCTGGCAAACTGTCAAAAACACTTATTTCACTCTAAGCCCTTAAGTAGTCAAGAGCCTGCATAAATAGGCGAATTCCGACATGAAATGTCGCAATTACGACATGTAAATTTATCGTGTGATTTCCATTTGAATAAGAGTAGACTACGCGAGAAGTTTGAGTTTGAACCTTCGTTCCATTATGGCCGCTATGGCTCAGATTCCTTCTGAATTGATTGCTTGATAACAATAAAAAATCAAACGCCACAGTAAGGCAATAAAATTAAACTAAGTCCGATATTATCTCGGGGGAGATTTATGAAAAATAATACTTTTTGGAAATTAAACGCCATTGCAGCCGCAGTGATTGCCGGTAGCACTATGCTTCCAGTAGCTTCTGCTGTCGCTGAAGAAATGGTAGAAGAAATTGTAACTGTTGGTGCACGTGCTAAAGCACGCTCGGTAATTGACTCTGTATCTGCTGTTGATGTTATCAGCGGTTCTGAGCTTACTAACCAAGGCGATGTTGACGTTACCAACCTTTTGCGTAACTCAGTACCTTCTTACTACGTTAACGATCAGCCGATCAGTGACGCAGGCACAATGGTTCGCCCAGCAGGTCTTCGCGGCATGGCAGCTGACCACACTTTAGTACTGGTTAACGGCAAGCGTCGTCACCGTGCTTCAGTAATCCTTTGGGCTGCTGGTGGTATTTCAGACGGCGCACAGGGTCCTGACACATCTTCTATTCCAGGCCTAGCCCTGAAAAACATTGAAGTACTACGCGACGGCGCTGCATCTCAGTATGGTTCTGATGCACTTGCTGGCGTAATCAACTTCAATCTTAAAGATGCAAGCGAAGGCGGTAGCATCCAGGTTCGTGCCGGCGAATATAGCGAAGGCGACGGTTCAATGTCGTATGTTTCAGCTAACTTTGGCCTACCTCTTGGTTCTAACGGCTTTGTTAACACTACGTTTGAAATTGGTTCTACTGATGAAACCGATCGTTCAGTACAGCGTGCAGATGCTGCTGCTCTGGTTACAGATGGCTACACAAATGTTCCATCTCCAGCGATGAAATGGGGCCGTCCTAACGTTGATAACGACATGAAGCTTTTCGTTAACTTTGGCGCTGACTTGGGCAACGATACTGAAATGTATGGTTATGCTAACTCAACGACTAAAGACATCGATGGCGGATTCTACTTCCGTAACCCTACCAACCGTGGTGGTGTATACGGCGATGGAACAAACCTTCTTATCGGTGATATGGATGGTGTTGGTGTTGGTACAGACTGTCCAGTTGTTGCTCTAACGGGTAATATCCCTGACCCAACCGCTATGGCAGCAGTTGCAGCTGATGATAACTGCTTTAGCTTCCAGGAAACTATTCCTGGTGGTTTCACGCCACGCTTTGGTGGCACCATGACTGACCAGGCATTCTTGTTTGGATTACGTGGTGAGACGGCTAATGGCTTAGGTTGGGACGTAAGTTCTTACTACGGCAGCAACGAAGCAGACTTCTTCATTAACAACACTGTTAATGCAAGTATGGGTCCAGCGTCTCCACGTGACTTCGATCCAGGCCTATATCGTCAAGTTGAAACTTCAGTAAACGCTGACTTCACTTACTCCATGAGCGAGTCTGTAAGCATGGCCTTTGGTGCTGAGTACCGCGTTGAAGAGTTCACTATCGGAGCAGGCGATGAAGCCTCTTCAACTGCCGGTGTACTAGGCGATCAAGGGTTCAGCCTTTCAAGTAACGGCTTCCCTGGATTCGCTAAGAGCATCGCGGGCGTATTTGACCGTAGTAACTATGCGGCATACGTAGAAGCTGAGTGGGATGCATCGGATGACTTGTTATTAACTTCTGCGCTTCGCTTTGAAGACTATGAAGATTTTGGTACAACTACCAACTACAAGATCGGTGGTAACTATCACCTGACTGATGATACTGGTATTCGTGCGACGTACAGCACTGGCTTTAAAGCACCAACGCCAGGGCAGTCTAATGCGTCAAACATCTCTACTACCATCGATAACACAACAGGCCAGTTAGTGAACAAGGGTGTAATCCCAGCTACTAGCCCAGTTGCTTTGTTATACGGCGGCGCGCAGTTGACTCCAGAAGACTCTACTAACATGACTTTTGGTTTCTACACTACTGTAGGCGAATTCGACATCACTGCTGATTACTTTGATATTGACGTTGAAGATCGCTTGAACCTGTCTGCTGACATCACTTTAACAGCCGCTGACATTGCTGCTCTAAGAGCAGCCAATGTACCTGGTGCTGGTGATATGTCTCAGTTCCGTTTCTTCACCAACGACTTCGATACCAACACAAGCGGTATTGACGTAGTTATTTCAACTAGCACTGATTGGATGGGCGGTACCACTGACTGGAACCTAGCCTACAACAAGACGACTACTGAAATTACTAAAGCTGGTTCGACTATCGATGCTGAGCGTGAGCGCATCATCGAAGGCATGACTCCAGACACTCGTTGGAACCTGTCTGCTAATCACGTCATGGATTCTTGGAGAATGCTTGCTCGTGTTAGCTCATACAGCGACTGGTATGACAGCAACGAAGGCTTTGATTACTCAGGCGAGATGGTTGTTGACTTAGAGTTATCTTATAACGTCAACGAAAGCTCAACAGTAATGCTTGGCGGTAACAACGTACTGGACGAAGCGGGCGACACATTGCACGACGCAACTTCTTACGGTAACAAGTACAGCCAGTTCGCACCAATGGGCTTCAGCGGTGCATTTTGGTACGCAAAGTATAGCTACAACTTCTAAGCGACTCTTTTGAGTTAATTAGATCGGGTCAGTGCGCAAGTGCTGGCCTAACAGATACAAGAAAAGGGGTGCCAATTGGCACCCCTTTTTTGTGTCT
>DDDD01000022.1 GCA_002335945.1 Porticoccaceae bacterium UBA1989 | reverse complement strand
CTGGTTCCTGTTTTTACTTTTTCAAGTCACTAGTCTGGCCGCGCTTAGATGTGAAAGAAGCAAAAAAACATAAATATAATCACAGAGGACGCCATCATGGCTCTAGCACAAGCAATCAAAAAAAATGCTCTATCACTAGCAGTAAAACAAACCTCTTATAAACAAAATGTTGTGGCGGTCAATACATTGGTCACCAGTGTTCTTTCATCAAGTTTACCAACGCTTAATCAAAACCCGCCAGACTGGGCTGAGTTTGTCACTGCCTATGAAGCGGCAGATGCAGGCGCTTTGACCTGGGTTAATAATGTTATGGCGCGATTACTCAATGTGCCCGATGAAATAAAAAATTATAACGATAGCATTACCCAGCTATTGGCCAATGCCAAGATGCAGGCGCAGACCCTAGAAACTGACCCTACCAATAAGGGCGCTCTGAGTGGCTTGAATACAGATTTGGCCAATGTGAGCAGTACCCTAGGTCTAATTGTTACGTTTATTACTGGTGCGCTTAATGCCATTAAAGGCTTTAAAGATGAGTTGCCGACGCTAGCCACTAACCTGCAAACTATTGCCACTGATTCCACTAAAGCAGCCAGCGCTGATCAGGCGCAGATTGATAAGATTAATGCAGATATTGATACGCTACATGCTGAAATAAAAAGTCTGACTGCATCGATTGTGGCTCTAGGTATCGTCGATGGTGTTGCTCTGACACTGGGTATTGTTGCCACTATTGCGGCGTTCCCTGAAGGCGCGCTGGTTTGGTTTGTACTTGGGCCTGCGATTGCAGTGGCCAGTACTTACATTGCTATCGATGGTCTTAAAATTAAGGCGGATAACGCAGCGATTAAAGCCGATGAAACGCAGATCACGGGGTTAACGGCAGACGTAGCTACGTTACATATACTGTCTAAAAACTTTGCGGCCATGTCTGCGCAAACGGTTGAGATTGAAACTAACTTGCAAGCGATTCTCACTGAATGGCAAGCGCTTGATGCGGATGTCGCCACTGCAGTTTCGGATATAAAAACTGCCACTGCGGATAGTGGTTCAGCCAACTTTAGCGCTGTGGTTGCTGATGTTGATTTGGCTATTACGGAATGGGCTGCTGCCTATACTCAGGCGGGTGCTCTGCATCTGGATCTCAATGTTAATGATGCGCAATTAACTGTTGGTATGTCATCAGCTGATGTTCAGGCTGCAACGGCTCTGGGTAAAACTACTGATATTATTACCTACTACAATGAGGTGCAAAATCAGCGCACGACTTCTGTTGCATAAATACTCTTTATTAAGAGAGTTAAGCAGAAAAGAAAATAGAAAAAGTAATTAGAAGAAGTTAAGAGAAGAAGTAAAAGATGTCTGGGCGGAGCTATTTATTCGCGCTATTTAGTAGCGCTAATAAATAGCTCCGCCCAAGTTGTTTCTAGAGCAGGTAATTTTTAGGCGGGGTAACCCGTAATCGATCGTATCTTTTCATAGCTAGGCTTTAAGCTCTGGTACATTTTTTTATACACCTTGGTGTAAAGCTCATTATAAATTTTCTGGTTCTCCCCATCTGGCATAAAGCAGTCGCCGGGGTGGGTCATACTGTCCACGGCGGTTGCAAAGTCAGAGTGGATTCCACAGCCGACAGCTGCAGCAATCGCTGCCCCCAGTGCTGAGGTTTCATAGGTATGAGGCCGCTCTACAGGCATGGCAAAAATATCCGCCGTAATCTGCATAATTTCATCACTCTGAGAACCGCCACCGGAAACCATCATGCGTTTTAATGGCTGGCCACTGCGTTTTTCTACCAGCTCTTTACCTTCGCGCAAGGCATAGGTTAAGCCTTCAATCATGGCTCTGTAGATATGGGCTCTGGTATGTACCTCTCCAAAACCAATCATGGCGCCTTTTGCTTCTGGGCCCGATTCACTTTGGCTGCCACCCCAGTAGGGTTGCAGCATAAGTCCCATACTGCCGGCGGGTACCTGTTTAAGTAGGTCGTCAAATAAAGACTCTGGCGCGACCCCCTGTTCCTGCGCCTGCTGCTGTTCGTATAGTCCAAAGTTTTGTTTAAACCAGCTGACCATCCAATAGCCACGCTGCACCATCATCTCGACATTAAAGGTGCCGGGAATAACACCTGGATAGGCGGGATAAAAAGGAATGGCTTCTAGGTATTTGTCGCTGGTGATATTGAAGGTTGCGGTGGTGCCATAGCTTAGGCTGCCGGTTTCGTTATCAAGACAGCCAGTACCCAGTACTTCGCAGGCTTTGTCGGAACCACAGGCTATCAGTGGCAGGCCTGCGGGGATACCGGTCTGGTCACTGGCAGCAGCGGTTATCTGGCCCAGGGTGCCACCAGCGGCCACTAACTCGGGTAACATTTCACGCGTAATAGCGGGTAGGGCACGCCATTTCCAGTCTTTGCTTTTGGCCCATTCCAACTTTTCAAAATCGAAGGGAACAAAGCCAACCTGGCTGGCAATAGAATCTGTGTAACGGCCGGTGAGCTGATAGTTATGATAGCCAGAGAGTAGTAAAAACTTGTCGACCTTTGACCAGAGCTCGGGCTCTTTTTGGGCGATCCAGTTGGCTTCTGCCTGGGCGTGAAATGAGTCGACGGAGTCTTTGGCTTTTACCAGCGTAAAGAGCAGGGATTCAAAGGTGCCGAGTTTTGGTTTGCTGTCTACCTGTCGCTGGTCGAGCCAGCTAATGGCAGCGCGCACTGGTTTGCCATCCTTACCCATGGCCACTGCCGTTGCGCGTTGGGTAGTGACTGAGACCGCTTGAATTTCTTCTCGGGGAAAATCTAACTGAGGCCAAAGTTCCTGACAGGCTTGACAGAGCGCCGACCAAAAGTAATCCGGTTGCTGTTCTGCCCAGCCTGGCTGAGTAGAAAAATACGGTTCTATCTCAACCTTAGATTTGGCGACTAGTCCACCGTCACCATCGAAGACCATCGCACGAACACTTTGGGTGCCATTATCAATGGCCAGTACGTAGTTTGAGTTTCCCATAGCAATTGTCTTTTTGTTATTTTTAATGGAGGTGCTTTTTAGAGAATTTACTTTTTAGGTAAGCTGTAAAACCTCTGCCAAATATCCTGATAGCGTGCCAATTCATCTTGCCACTGCTGTTTGTTCCAACCCAGCTCAGCCATACACATTTTTTCGAGATCGGTGAAGAGTTCTTCTCCGGCATTAACCAACACCATACCTAATCGAGTGCGTCTCAGTAGTAGGTCATCGAGATGCTGTACGGATTCATGACGCAGAGCCCAGCGACATTCCGCAAGGCAAAAGTCGGTGACACCAATACGCTGATGTTCGGCGGGAGAGGCTTCATCCAGCAACGTTTTTGCACTGGAACCATAGCGACCCAATAGCCGTTGAGCCCAGACAGGGTTGCTAGGCACCAGGGCCTCAGCTGTCATGGTAGGTGGGCTAAATACTCGGTCGTCGGTGAACGGCTGTGGTTCGGGTAAACGTTCCTGAGCGGCTATTAAAGCGTCTAAGGCGATTAATCTGAAGGTGGTGAGCTTACCGCCACTCACAGTAATCAGGCCCTGATCGGACCATACGGCGTGATCTCGACGTTCTTTAGAGGGGTCTTTGGATTTCTCGGACCCGATCACTGGACGCACTCCGGCCCATGAGGAAATGATATCGCTCTCTGAAATTTGCGCGTTGGGGAATTGGAAGTTAAAGGATTCGATTAGATAGTCGACTTCAGACTGAGCAATGCTCGCTTCGATATCCAGATCTTCCTGGTGGTCCAGATCCGTGGTGCCTATAACTGTAGCGCCTTCCCAGGGGTACACATAGACGCCGCGATGATCGACTGGATGCAATGAGGTGAGCACATCGGTAACAGGCATTAATTTCTTGGCGATAATGAGGTGGCTACCGCGCAGCGGGCGCACACGTTTTTCTGGGTTGAGCTTATTGCGCAGACGATCTGCCCAGGCACCTGTGGCATTAATTACCACGGGGGCGCGGAGTTCTATGCTGCCGCCATTTTCAGCATCATCCAGCACAGCTCCAACTACCTGGTCTTGTTCAATAATTAGGTTTTTAACCTTGGCATAATTCAGTGCCGAGGCACCGGCGGCAATACTCTCCTGTAGTACTCGCAATACTAGGCGGGAGTCATCAACCATGGCATCGGTATAGGCGCTGGCACCTTTTAGATGCTTGTCATTGAGTCCGACAAAACGCTCTTGCAGCACTTTATTGCTGCAGTAGCGATGGTCTCGAATGCCAGCAATAAAATCATAGATAAGTAGAATCACCGACATAGCGAGACGGCCGGGAAACAGCCCTTTGGTAAGACTAAAGTAAAAGGTAATTCGATCGACCAGCCCAGGGGCTTCCGTCAGCAGACGCTCACGCTCTAGCAGCGAATGCTTAGTGAGTTTTAAATCACCGGCAGCCAGATAGCGCAGGCCACCATGGACCATTTTTGATGAACGGCTGGAAGTACCCCATGAATAATCTTGCTGCTCGAGCAGCAGGGTACGATAACCCCGTCGAGCTGCCTCGCGGAGCACACCGGCGCCGGTAATGCCGCCGCCAACCACAATAATATCCCAGTCAAGCTGTTCGCCTTTGCGCATCTGGGCGAGTAGATTCGATCGTTCCATAGTTTATTTACTGTCTGGTAGAAGTTTTCCGGGATTCATCTGACCATTGGGATCAAATAATTCACAGAGAGAATTAATGGCGGCTAGGCCCAATTCGCCTTTTTCGGCCGCTAAATAGTTACGGTGATCTGTACCCACGCCATGTTGATGGCTAATGGTGCCGCCGCAGGCAACTATTTCATTGGCGCCAGCTGCTTTGAGTTTTTCCCAACGTGCCATGGCGGTCTGATAGCTGTCACCAAAACGGAATAAATAGGTGGTGTAGATACTCGAACCCTGACCATAGACATGGCTGAGGTGAGTATAGGCGTGCACCTGCTCGCCCTCATCGGAAAGGCCGTTGCGGATAGCGCTTTCTATTTTGTCGACTGCCTGGGGCACTTTTGACCAATCCATTGCGGTTTCCATGGTATCTACGGCGTAACCGGCTGTTCCTAGTGGATCACGCAAATAGGGTGCACGGAAACGGCCATGGGCCCAATTATCACCCAGACCCGCTTGATCGGCTACGCCGCCAAGGGAGGTGCACTGTTCTATGGCCATCTCATGGGCCAGGGCGCACTGTTTGGGTGCGCCGGTCACACCAAAGGTCATCATGACCTTGCCAGCACCTATGCCTTTTTCTGCTAACGCGGCTTCCAGGGCAACAACACCGCTGGAATCTTCACCGGCGCCCATATACAGCAGACTGGTGGTTTCTATAGGGTTACTCAGACGCACCATGGACAGTGGAATGCGCTGCTGAATAAGTCCGCGAGCGGCGGTTAAGCCCACTTCCCAGGAGGGGAAGAACACCACCTGAAACGACTCTGTCTCTGGCAATGGTGTTACCCGTACAGTGACTTCGGTAATAATGCCCATGCGACCTTCGGAACCAAGAATCATCTCGCGAACATCTGGGCCAGCGGAGGAGGCGGGAATAGTGGGGATATCTAAGGTGCCTGCCAGGGTTTCAATACTGCCCCCAGCAAACATGTTTTCAATGCGGCCATAGTGCAATGACTGTTGCCCGCTAGAGCGGCTGGCTACCCAGCCACCGACGGTGGACAGTTCCCAAGACTGAGGGAAATGGCCAAGGGTATAACCCTCTGCCTTTAATTGGGCTTCAAGCTCTGGACCTGCGGCTCCCGCACCAAAGGTGGCTAACTGGCTTTCGCGATCGAACTTAATGAGCTTATTCATTTTGCCCATATCAATGGTTAGTACAGGCCGTTCACTGTGATCAGGGTTAATATGCCCAACCACCGAGGTGCCGCCGCCGTAGGGAATCACATCAATATCATTGGCCTTAGCATGGGTGAGTAATTCTCGCACCTGGGCAGAAGATTCTGGAAAGGCAACGCCATCGGGAAAGGTATCAACCTCACCGCTGTGCATGGCAATCCAGTCGGGCAGGCTCTGGCCCCTGGCATGGCGTACACGGGTTTCTGGGTCGAGGCTAATTAGAGCATGAGCAGCCAGTCTGGTGTCGGGGACGCGGGCAATGACCTGTTCCAAGGTGGCGTCTGGCAGACCTTTGGCCTCACCTACTAGGGCCTGTAACAGACCACGCAAACCATTGTTGAGCTCCATGGTAAGTTCACTATTTTCATTTCCCCAGCCGTTCCACAGACGCATGCTTATCCCCTTATTAAAATTGTATGTTTGGTTTACCTAATCATCGTTATACTAATGTACAGGTAAAAATATTCACTGTCATGACAAGACAATTGAATCACTATTTCGGCCAGCAATGGGCCTCCGGTATAAGCTATGAACACAACAGCGATCAATGGGCTGGCATCTGTGCCAGCGATTACCCAGTACTTAAAATCTGCAGAGTCTTGTGGCGTAGATTATATGGCGTTACTGGACGCTGCGGGCATTGATTCCGCGTTACTGGAAAACAATAACAAACATATCTCTGGTGCCGCCATGGAGCGTTTTTTAGCGCTGCTTATTCCGGCCAGTAATGACCCCTGCTTTGGACTGCATTCCGCTCGCTTTGTTGAACCCGCCTCGTATTCGGTGCTGGGTTACATCTCCATGAACTGTTCTACTTTACGCATGATTCAAGCCAAGATTCCCATCTACGAAAAAATTGTCGGTGATATGGGCGTGACTTCCATTGAGGTTGATAATGGCTATGTACTGCAGCGCTGGGCCTGTGCCTTTACTGACCCTGTGGTTAAGCGCCATGAGGTAGAAAATGTACTGGGTTCCTGGGTGTCTTATTCGCGTAATTTTCTTAATTTCGATGGTTGGGACGCGGTGTGGTTTGAACATTCTGCGCCAGAGGATCCGGCGTTATTGGAAGATTATAAGGCGCTGTTTGGCTGCGAGGTTTTATTTGATCAGCCTGCCAGTGGTATTCGCGTCCGTGAACCGGTATTGGACCTACCCTTACCTCAGGCCAATGAACAAATCTTGCAGACATTACTTGAACATGCCACGGAGCTTTTGGCTGGCCTGGATAAGAATCAGACGGTGTCCAATCAGGTCAAGAATATACTGCGCCTAATGCTTAAACAGCAGGCACCCTCGAGTCAGATGATTGCCGAAAAGTTGGGAATGAGCAGTCGTACATTGCAGCGCAAGCTGGGCGAAGAGGGCACTCATTATCAGGATGTACTCAATGAGTTGCGTTTAGAGTTAGCGCTGTATTTCCTAAAAAATACAGCGCTGAGTCTAGAGAGCATTGCCTTTGAGTTGGGCTATGCTGAGGCGCGATCTTTTTATCGAAGCTTCAAGCAGTGGACTGGGCATACAGCGGGTTCTTATCGCACCCAGGCGAATGCGTAACGGCTTAATTACTTAAGGGTTTAAAAGCGATTTTTAATAGATAGCCTAATTACTTAATAAGACCCTGTTCCGCAGCCCAAACTCTTGAACGTTCAATACCATCATCAAACGATACCTCTGGTTTCCAACCTAAAATACGCTCGGCCTTGGCAATGCTAAACCAGCTTTTTGTGCACAGCTGAGCGACGGTTGCAGTTGAGGCTTCATTAACGCCGCCGGTGAGATTGGCAATTTTGGTGGCGGCCTTAGCCGCAAAGAGTGCAAAGCCGGTCGACACCAACTTTGGGCCGCGCTTATTGACCCACTTGAAATGGTGGCTAAAGAATTCTTTGGTGGTCATATAGCCTTCACAGGAAAGGTTAAAGATTTCGCCGCTTGCCTCTTTGGTGGATACTGCCAGAGCAATGCCGCGCACCAGATCGTCGATATAGGTAGGGCGGAAAAATCCCTCACCTTTGGCAGGTAGCATAAACTGACCCTTAGCAATGGCTTCTAACGGGAGAATCACCCAGGGTCTGCTGCCCGGTCCATAGACATCACCGGGACGAATAATGACCACTTCCAACGAACCCTTGGCTTGGGCCGCCAACACGGTGTGCTCTGAAGCCAGCTTGGTTAGTACATAGCTGCCGCCATCGGCATGCACGGGCTGCTCTTCATCCAGCTCGCCCTCGGCGCTATTGCCATAGGCAACAATAGACGACAGCTGTACAAAGCGGCGCACCTTATGTTGCTCGGCGGCGGCAATTAGATTGCGGGTGGCCAGTACATTGACCCGCCACATATCTCGGTCGGCAATCGAATTAGAGACCAGTGCTGCGGTGTGAACAATAACATCGCAGCTCTTAAGTAGATCGCTAATACTATCGGGCTGGGCTATATCGCCCTTAACAATATCGTCCCCATTACCCACTAAATCAACGCCAACGACAGGCACGTTGTTGGCCTTGTAGTAGCGCATTAATGTGTTGCCGATAAAACCATTGGCACCGGTAATCAATACTTTTTTGGGTTTTTTCTGAGTCATAATAATCTCTTCTTATTCTTGTAATCGGTAACGATTAGTTTAAATTTTTGCGGTAGTAACTGCCCGCGACATTGGCCAGCGCCATCTTTGGAAACAGATGGGTAATCGC
>DDDD01000103.1:4539-6495 GCA_002335945.1 Porticoccaceae bacterium UBA1989 | reverse complement strand
GTTAATTTCAACGGAGGGGATTGGACGGAAACCCACCGTCAATCCCACTAATTTCGCGTCTTCAATAAACCGCTCGTCATCGAGTTTCGAGATAAACAGATTAGTCGTCCAAGGACCTAGCAACCTCAACAGGGGCAACTCAGAAGCCTCTGAATAATTTCTATGCAATGTAAAACCGGGGGTAGGTCTAGCATTATTACTGAGCATAATGCTGCTATTCCAGCCTGGACCCCACCACTTTTCTATATTGCCTACCAAACCAATCCAGTTACCCACCACAAAACCAAAATAACTGTTATCGTAGTGAGTTTTATCCCCATCCCATGGATCAACCGCCTGAGTTACCTCTAGGTTATAGGCCAGGTGTTTAGTCAGGCCGCTACGACGCACGCTAAACTCCGCCCCCTCTCTAGAATCGTCACCGAAATGACGGAACGTCTGACTCTCAGTGGCTGCCGATAGTCTTACCGATTGGCGCGGTTCATTCGTTCTGGTCGCATCCTTGCCTGCCGACAACAATCGACCGAGGCTTCCATGCAATGAGGTTGGGATAGCTTTAATCTCGGCAGCCTCGAGGTCATTCATAACACTACCCCACATTAATGGCCAGGTATTAATGGGCACTTTGATAACACCAGCCTGTGCAAGTCGCTCGATATCAGCACGCAGCCATGCATCCCTTGTATCCACCCAAGGCTCTGCTTTAACGACAGTCTGCCCAGCCAGAAATGCGAATGCACACACTGCTATATACCGGCTAAAAACACCTCTCATCTTCATTGGTTAAACTCCTTTTAAGACCAATTATTTACTTAAATTATTAAATGCCGCAGCACCCAACGCTAGCTGATAGATGATTTGTGAGGCTTCGGCCCAGACCGTAAGTGCTTTCTGCTTATCAGCATCAAGGGGCACAATAATAGTATCCCCTGCCTCAATATTTAAACTTCTTCGAGACAACCAACCCGAGCGACCTGGAAGCGCTACAGCACCGTTCGCCTTAACCACGTATATACGCTTATTATCAGCGCCCTCTTTGGTGCCGCCGCTTAAATCTAGATAGTCGCGCAACCTTAAGGTATCGTTAAACAGATGGGCCGTTGGCTGCTGCACTTCACCCAACACCGAGATTTCCTGACGATACTCTGGAATCACTAGCGTATCCCCACCCTTAAGCTGCACGTCGTCAAGGCTGCCATCCAAAATCCGCTCCAAATCGATAACCAGACGACCTAGTGCCTCAGTTTCATCTAGGTTTGCGATTAACTTATCTGCGGCGGCAGTATTAACCGCCTCGCCGTCATTGGACTTTTCCAACTCAGCCGTAGCAATGTCTGACTTGAGACGCTCTTGGATTTCCTTAAGCTTTTTGGCCTCTTGAAGGCGCAAGTCTTCTCGGGTAAATACCGCCGCACCAGCATGGGCCAAGTTATTTAAACCACCTGCCCGTCGAATAACATCACCTAGCGTTTCACCACGGTTAAAGCTATAAGCGCCAGGGAACCTGACTTCGCCTTCAATTTTTACATACAGACTCTCTTTAAATTCTGGAATAGTTCTTACAGATAGAACATCGTAACTGTTCAGTACCATATCGGCGCTTGGGTCCGAATAGGCCACGGCCAAGTTCAGAGGGAAATGGCGTGAGGATGCCTGCTCTGGATTACTCAAGTCGTAGCGAGATAACTCAACACCTAGGGTATAGGCCGCTTCGTTTAATCCACCAGCCGCAGAGATCAATTGAGTTACTGTCATACCTTCAGTTAAGGGGTAGTCACCTGGAGAGCGCACATTGCCAGTTATTGACACGACATTAGCCATCTTTCCAGATCGAGCCTGAAGCTTAAGCTCATCGACCAGCTCCTCAAGTAATTCTGCTCGACCTTCCTCCCTCGAAAAAATAACGATCTCATCTCGAGCAAAAAATACCGTATCAGCATCCCCACCTTTGTTGTT
>DDDD01000103.1:1788-4534 GCA_002335945.1 Porticoccaceae bacterium UBA1989 | reverse complement strand
TCTGGGCGTAACTGCCGAACATCTTTTATCAAATCAGAGACGCGCAAGCCCGGCTTCCAGCGAAACTCACCTGGGCGATATACATGCCCTGAGACCGACACGATGGATTCTTTGCGCTCCACCACTGAATCTATAACAAGCAAATCACCATTACTGACCTGCTGTTTAAGCCCCGCGGACGAAGTCAAGTCTAAATCCACTACCGTCATAAACCCGTCGGAATCTGAACGTTGGATAGTGGCACGATTAGGGTAGGCCTTAGGCTGCATGCCACCCGCCATCTTAATTAACTGCTGCGCTGTCGTGGCGCCCTTTAACTCGTAGATAGCGGGACGTCTTACTTCGCCATCCACCGATGCTGTTTTACCGACTGTGGGTATATAGATGACATCTGATGCCTGAAGGCGCTGATCATCACTGGTATTACCATTGAGCAGCAATTCATATAAATCCAAAGTAGCGATGGTTTTACCGGCACGCTTCAGCTGAATATTGCGCAATGAGGCAATATCACTGACACCACCACTCAAAAACAGCGCATTAGTAATCGTAGAGAGCGCAGATACCGTGTAGGCGCCAGGCTTATAGGCTTCGCCCAGCACAAATATTTGTATGGAACGCAGCTCACCGAGACTAATACTCGCCTGAACACCGATCATCTGCTCTGAGATGCGTACCTTAATTAACTTCTTGGCATCGGCAAAGGTCATCCCTGTGAGATTGACCGGGCCAAGCTGAGGGAAGTCTACTGAGCCATTTCGGTTGATTTCCAGACTCATAGAGTCGTTGGTTTTACCGTAAAAAAGAATTTTTAAGTTGTCACCTGGACCCAGCAAATAGTCGGGGGAAACAGGAATCTGGTTAGCGGGGGCAAAAGTTGTTGGCTCACCGGCAAATAATTCATAGCCGAAGGGCTGTAATTCCTGAGACTCTTTATCCATATCTTGAAAGGATTGGTCATCTGTACTGCTCGAGTCGGCATCAGACTCGCTATCGGCAAAAGCCTCATCATCAGATTCAGTCGCGCGCCCAGGCTTGTCTTTGCGCGGCAACATCAACTCACCGGCATCTGCTTCGGTACCACCCGCATCGAAGTCTAAACTGCTGAGGCTTTTACAAAGCTTACCAATATCATAACCAGCTGCTCGCGCCATGCGCTTGTTTTCATCCGTCATATTGGAACAAAAGCTCATCGCCTCTTGCAGGCCGGCCGACATGTCGGCCTCTTCCTGGGCTATAGAGGGCATTGAGATTGATGCTAATAGAAATGAAGCGAGGATTGACCTAGCAAGTAGAAGGCCGCGTTTAATGCTGATTGAATTATTGGTCATATTATTTCAGTTCTTCCGATTATCCCGTACTTTAAAGTTACGCCCTAAGACCGTTGTCGCGTACAGGCGCGAAACCGCCGTCGTATAGAAGAAAAATAGGCTTGTATACTAAGTGTATGACCATTTCAGCCGCGGCTATTCAACGCTGCATAATACAGGAAATCAACTCGGCGATCAGTATAAGTAACTCGACTGGTAAATTAAAGGCGCTCGCTAACAGCTAATGACCTCCGCGGCACTCAAGACAAACTGATACAGCAGCTGGCTGGCTTCAGCCCATACCATTAGTGCTCTCTGCGTAATTCTAAATCTAAGGGAACAATAACAGTGCCAGCTGGCTCAACAGATAGTTAGCGGCGGATCAAACAGCCTATTGAGTTTGTTAATTTCACCGAACCATCAACCCTAACTACTTCGCTCCTTACTTTGATTGCTCTCTGCTTTATCGACGACATTTAAACTAGCAAACGGCAACGTTGCCTTTACCTGCTGGTTGAGCAGGTTGATCAGCACAATGGCGCGACTGGTGCCATCTGGCTGGGAAAAAATAGCATCCAGCCCCCGAAATGGACCCTCAAGTATCTCTAACTTGTCACCGCTTTTGGGCATATTGGTCGGTGTTTCAACCCCCCCATTAGCCACACGGGCTTTCAGCCCATCAATAAGCTGCTGAGGCACCTGCACAGGCGTTCCGGAGGTGCTGACAAAATGACTGACACCGCGGGTTGATCGGATGGTTGTCGAGGTTATGGTCTCGTAATTAAAGCTAATAAACAGATAGCCCGGAAAGAGAACCTCCTGGGCCTGAACACGCTTGCCACGCGACAGCTTTTCAACGGATATTTGTGGGCAGAAAGAGACGACTCCCTGCCGTTCGAGATTTTCAATGGCTCTAATTTCCTGCCTTGGTTTTGTTTGGAGTAAAAACCAACTCTCCATGCTCACTCTCCTTTGTGAAATCTTAGACGCCGGATTATACAGATTCCATGTACTAAAGTGGCTGATTTCAATTCATTAAACAGACTATTTAAACGCTATTACTTGAGCTTTTGACGTCGAAAATTATGATAAATTCGCAAAAACTCGTAACCCAGGCGCAACAGCGGTCCACGCAGTGTCCCGGCAAGACTTTTACGGCTGCGAGTTTGCCCATCCGGACCAATAGTACTTTCCAAACTAGAATCGGCGATAAAAATTGGATAGGGCTTAACGCCATAGACCTCACCGGAATACTCCCAATAAAACTGAACATCATCATCCACTGGGCGACCAAACATTTCCCGCGCACCCAGCAGCTTGGACGCCCCAGCCAAGGAGACCACATAGCCAGTGCTTGTTGAGGGGATTTTTTTGTATTGACAAAGACTGAAATCTTGATTCAGGGGAATAGACCGCGCTAATGGCTTTTTAATCTG
>DDDD01000103.1:0-1773 GCA_002335945.1 Porticoccaceae bacterium UBA1989 | reverse complement strand
CGGGCAATTGCGCACCCAGCTCAGCATCATCCTCTAAAATTAACGCCATACTCAGATTATCATCCACTATGGTCTGCCAAATATTACGGTGGCTCAGGTAACAGCCAATTTCCGCAGCTGCGAGCGGGCGACGATAAACACGCTTATTTAAGGCGCTGTTGTAATGACGGTTCAATTCATCATCCGTCAAGCTGGCACCGTACACAGCACTCACTCGGGTAAACGGCAAATCTAACTGCTCCAAGCGCTTGGACATTTCTGCCAATCGCTCGGTCGACTTATCTAGATTGACGACAAAAATATCCATTGGCTATACAGGCTCCAGCAGCGCCAACAACTCGGCTTCGCGCTGAGCTAATAACTCTTTATCACCTCTAGTTTCTAGATTCAGACGCACCACAGGTTCAGTATTACTCATGCGGAGATTGAAGCGCCAGGCGGAAAACTCCATAGAAATACCATCGGTCTCATCGACAATAAGTGCCGAAGATTCATAATGCTTCCGCACTCGCTGGATCGCCGCTGCCGGATCGCTTATTTTACGATTGATCTCACCCGGAGATGGATAGGCCTCAACCATCGCGCTAACCAATGCAGAAAGCGGTTTCCCGCTGCTGCTAATCAGCTCCATCACCAGTAGCCAAGGAATCATGCCACTGTCGCAGTAAAAGAAATCGCGAAAATAATGGTGAGCACTCATCTCACCGCCATACACTGCATCTTCGCTGCGCATGCGCTCCTTAATAAAAGCATGGCCCGTCTTGGACTGAATAGCTTCACCGCCACCCTGCTTAACCATCTCAATAGTATTCCAGGTTAGGCGTGGATCATGGACGATTTTAGCACCAGGATTTTTAAGCAAAAAGGCTTCAGCCAGCAAGCCGACAATATAGTAACCCTCAATAAAGTTGCCCTTCTCATCAACCAGAAAACAGCGATCAAAATCGCCATCCCAGGCGATACCCATATCCGCCTTATGCTCAAGCACGGCGTCAATAGTAGGCGCGCGATTCTCATGGAGAAGCGGATTGGGAATCCCATTGGGAAAGGTGCCATCGGGCTCATTAAATATCTTAATTAACTCTATGGGCAGGTTTAGCGCTTTGAATCTTGCTTCCAGCGCATCCACAACATGCCCTGCCGCGCCATTACCCGCATTCATTACTAGACGCATCGGCTTAATCTTTGACAGATCGACATAGGTAAACAGATGATCAAGGTAGGCATCCAACACGGATAGCTGCTTATATGCTCCGCGCTTAGCCGTATCTATAGGAGAGAACTCGTTAGCCTCGGCAAGGCGCTTAATATCCAACAATCCTGTATCAGAACTAACGGGGCGCGAACCTTCACGAATAGGTTTCATCCCATTGTAATCAATCGGGTTATGGCTGGCTGTTACCTCAATACCTCCGTCGGCCTCTAGGTGCGATGTAGCAAAATAGACCTCTTCAGTACCGACCATACCAATATCAATAACATCGGCACCGGCATCACGAATACCTTCACTAAGGGCCGCTTTAAGGGCGACGCTGGTAAGGCGGATATCACCGCCAAGCACCACATTTTTGGGCTTTAAAAACTCCGCGTAGGCGCGGCCAATTCGGTATGCAATCTCTTCATCTAATTCGGTACCTAGCTGCCCACGAATATCGTAAGCCTTAAAACAGGTCAGTTCAGCCATGCTGTGTCGTTCTCCTAGTCAATAATTTGTGTGCAGTACTACTTGCTTGTAATGGGTGGTGCTTTTTATAACGACTGGTACTTTTTATA
>DDDD01000122.1 GCA_002335945.1 Porticoccaceae bacterium UBA1989 | reverse complement strand
ATCTCAACCTTCTTACCCTCATTCTGCCTGATACCTTGGAATGTAAGCCAGTTAGCGATACGCGCTACTTGTTCGTGAGCTTGGTTATAAGTCCAGCGTTCATCCCCATAAACCAGATAGTCTTTCTCGCCATGCACAGTGGTGCTCAGCCATAGGTCGCGTAGCGATCCAGGCGCATTTGCCCAGGTCTTCATCATATTGCCACAGACTTCGGCCTCGGTGATGGCAAACATCTGATCAGGTGCAGTCATGGCGGCGGCAGTTTGCTTCAAAACGTCTAACATTTTTAACCCCTTCGAATAAATAAGTTACCTAGTCCATATAGTTAGTCATGGGGCGAAGCGCTCTTTAGTGAGGGTAGAATCTTTTAATTTATAATGACATACTTAGTGCCAATAGGCAAATGGAGACGGCTCTAAAATATCAGCTGTATAAATTTGTCGGCAGGTAAGATAACAAAAAATTAAAGAGGGCGTTAATTGAAAAAGTTGCTAGTTCCGCTGCTGGTTGTACTGATTGTTGCTGTCACAGCATGGCTTAAGCGTGGTGACCTACTCTTGGCGGTAATCAAATATCAGTCTGCAAACGAACACGAGGTTGCCGAAAACCGGACAGTCCCCTGGCAGCAGGGCCCCGCAGAGCGGATGACTGGAGAGGGAGAGCAGCCGCCCAATATTATCCTTATCGTGGCCGATGATTTGGGCTTCAACGATATCTCTACATTTGGTGGAGGTTTAGCTGACGGCAAGCTCAAGACCCCAAGCATAGACCGGTTGGCCGCCGAAGGTGCTGTGTTCAACCAGTCCTATTCCGGGGCCAGTACCTGTGCACCATCGCGGGCAATGATGATGACTGGACGTTATCCCACCCGTACCGGATTTGAGTTTACTCCCACACCTTCCGGTATGGGGAAAACGGTTGCCAGACTAACGGATGGCCTGGACAATAACATGCCATCCAGTTTTTATAACCAGGCATTGGAGGCTGATCAGCCGCCCTATGAGCAGAAGGGCCTTCCTGCCTCCGAGGTAACGATTGCGGAAATGCTTAAGGCCCAGGGTTACTACACCGCTCATATAGGCAAATGGCACCTGGGTCGAGAGAACGGCATGGCGCCGCACCAGCAAGGTTTCGATGATAGCCTGTTGATGGCCAGCGGCCTCTATCTCCCAGAAGACCACCCCAATGTGGTCAATGCCAGGCTACCCTTTGATCCAATCGACAAATTTCTTTGGGCGCGAATGGTTTACGCTGCCTCCTATAACTCCGGCGATCAGGACCGATTTGAGCCCGGCGGCTATCTCACCGATTACTGGACCGACGAATCCATCAAGGTGATAAAAGCCAACAAGAATCGACCCTTCTTCCTCTATCTGGCCCACTGGGGCACCCACACGCCGCTTCAGGCTACTCGCGAAGACTACGAAGCGGTGGGCGATATAAAACCCCACCGCAAGCGGGTCTACGCGGGCATGATTCGTGCCCTCGACCGCAGTGTTAGGCGCATTCTGGACACCCTGGAGGCAGAAGGGTTATCCGACAATACCATAGTCGCATTTACCAGCGATAACGGCGGCCCTGGCTATATAGGCATTGCTGACGTGAACAGCCCGTTCCGCGGTTGGAAGATTACCAACTTTGAGGGTGGTATACGGGTGCCTATGTTTGTTAAATGGCCGGCTAAAATCACCGCTGGCACTACAGTGGATACGCCTGTGGCCCATATCGATATGATGCCCACTCTGGCAAATGCGGCTGGTGTGCAGATACCTGAGGGAGTGGAGATTGACGGTGTGGATATGCTACCCCTCGCGACCGGTGAGGGGCTCGAGAGCTGGAATCGCGAAACTCTCTTCTGGCAGAACGATCATTACCAGGTGGTGCGCCACAATGACTGGAAACTACAGGTAAACGACCGTCCCACAGACGGACTGCAAAAGTGGCTCTATAATCTGGTGGAAGACCCCACCGAGCAGAACAATCTGGCCGCAAGCCGACCAGATAAAGTGAAAGAGTTGGAAGTCTTGCTGGCAGCGCATCAGGCTTCCTCCAGAGGGCCACTGTATGCTCCGACTACCCAGATGCCAGTGATGATCGATAAAACGATGGCTGAGAAATTTGCAGACGGCGATGAATACGTTTACACGCCCAATTAAAAAGCGATATTAGGGACCACTCCCCATGCATTTAGTCCGTACTGGCGCCTTGATGGGTTACACGGCCCTCGTTTTCAGGTTAGGTCACAATCCAATCTTGTTACTGAAACAAGCAGGGCTTACAGCCGCGCAACTACGTAATCCTGATACCTATGTCTCGGCCAAAAGGGTAGCCGACCTATTGGATATCACGGCTGAGCACTGTCAAGACCCGCTGTTCGGCTTACGCCTAGGGTCTAGTCACAGTGCTATAGCGTTAGGTGAGCTGGCCTATGGAGTCAGTATGCAGCCAACCCTCAGGGATTCTCTCCGCTATGCCAATACACATTTGGCGTTGCACGCACAGGGGGCACATCTTGAGGAGCAGGTCTTAGGCGACCTGACCCGCTGGTGTTTTTATCTGGACTTCACTAATGGTTGGGGTTTGCGACAGGTGCTGCAGATGAGCATCGGTCAACTTTATAACCATTTGGTCAACGACGGCTCGTCTGATCGCCGAATAAGTATTCATCTGCAACAGCCAGAACCACCGCACTATGAAAAGGTATCGGGCTACCAGAACTTATTAGTATTCGGCAGTGACTTCGATGGCGTGCAGTTCCCGACGGTTTTCTCAAATTACCAGTTAAACCAGGACTCGGATATCTTACGTGACTATTTTCAGCAACGAATCAAAATGCTGGAACAGTTATATCCCAACAGTCTTCCTTCGCTACTTAGGTATCTGTTTGCCAGTGCACTGGCAACCGGTGATTGCAGTTTACCCCAGGTGGCCGCCAGCCTGAATTTACACCCGCGAGTACTGCAAAAAAGATTAAGCGCCGAGGGCACAAGCTACAGTAAAGTGCTACAGCAAACCCGCGAAGATATCGCTTGCCAACATTTGCGGTCGAGCAACATTGGCATCACCGACTTAGCACTAAAGTTAGGTTATGCTGAAGTTGCCATATTCAGCAGGCACTTCAAACGCTGGACAGGGCTGTCGCCGCAGCAGTGGCGACGACAACATACAGATTAGAGACATCCAATATCGGCTCGATTCCTACGGGCTCAATTAATACGCATCAAATGCATTCGTTGCTATTGGAGCTGTGCTCGCAATAAGTCAATTTGAGTTCATGATAAGTCAAGCCGCGCCATCGATACGCAATTAAACTGGCAATCGAATTCTCTTGATAAGAAAGCATTAATGACTAATATTACGGCAGCAGAAAAGCTCGAAGCGATGATGAGTGGTGGGGTGGTCCCGCGATTGCACGATAAACAAGCGATACTGCTTCATGAGGAAGACTTGCCAGAGGTTAGCCTTCCTGATGGTTCAACCATACAGTTATTACAGGTCGATCTAAACCAAAACTTGTGGATATTGCGGACGAGGCTGAAGCCTGGTTATGCGGTTGATACTCACTACCATACTGGTCCGGTGTTTGCCGTGACTCTATCAGGTGAGTGGTTCTACGAGGAGTACCCAGACAAGGTGAATAAGTCTGGATCCTATTTATTTGAACCTGCCCATTCACTGCATACCTTAACCGTATCGGCAGAAGCAAAAGAAGACGCGGTGGTGTGGTTCGCGATCTATGGCAGCAATGTAAATATTGACGATGATAATAATGTTACCAGCATGGTCGATGCGCGGGCAATTTTAACCATGTATAGAGCCCTGTGCGAAGCCGAAGGTAAGAGTTGTGACAACCTTATCGTTCACGGTGAAGGCTAGCGAGAGCGCAATTTGATGGCGATGCAAAGCCCTATATTGGTCACAGGCGGAACCGGTTTTATTGGTCGAACCCTAATTGATGAGTTATTAGCTCAAGGATTAGAGGTGGCTAGCTTTGCCTTGCCCGGAGAAGATGTGCCGTCGCACTGGGGCAATCGGGTCAAGGTACATCGCGGAGACATAACCAGGGCTGCGGATGTTAATGCGGTTATGCAAGATGTAAAAACAGTATTTCATCTGGCGGCAGTGATGGGTATGGGGGCTTACAAGGATCACGAGGTCATAACGGTACAAGGTAGCCAGCACGTATTTGATGCCGCTTTGGCCAACAATTGCAAAGTGGTACTGGCGGCATCCATTGTCGTTTATGGCGATCAAATACAAACCAGGCTGTGCCATGAAGACTTACCTCACGGCAAGCATCAGGGCCCCTATAGCTGGGCAAAAATGGCCCAAGAAAAATTGGCTCTGGATTATCAGAGCAAGGGCATGCAGCTAACGTTAATACGCCCAGCGAATGTCTATGGAGTGGGAAGTGGCCCCTGGGTTGAAGGTCTACTAGAGGCAATAGAGGCAGGCATATTGCCGGTAGTAGGGGATGGTAGTGGCAATGCGGGCCTTGTACATGTCAACAATTTGGTCTCGGCTTTTATACTTGCAGCAAATTCTGCACAGGCTGTCGGGCGTATTTATACAGTTTGTGATGGTCTTGACGTGAGTTGGTCAAGATACTTCCATGATCTGGCCGCCATAAAAGGCCTCGAAGAATTGCCTTCTGCTAATCGGGACGAATTGATTGCCGCAGCTCGTCAGTTTGAGAACCCTGAGCAGTTACAGGCCATGCAAGAAATGCTCACGCTGCCATTGGAAATGATCAATTTGATTGGTTACGACAACCGTTTTGACTGTACTCGCATTTGTGATGAATTAGGTTGGAAACCTCACTTTAGTTATGAGGACGCTCTGACAGAAATTCGCCTAGAGCAATGTTCAAAATGATGATTCCTGAATTTATTGACGCTAATGGTTTGCGGTTCGGCTATTTGAGTCAGGGCCAAGGGCCGCTGGTCATTTGCATGCACGGATTTCCGGATACGCCATATACCTACTGCGACCTGATGCGGCGGCTCAGCGAGCGAGGTTACCGGGTTGTTGCACCATTCTCTCGCGGTTATGCGCCCACAGAAATACCCGCCAATAACAGCTTCAGCATGGAAGATTTTGGCCGTGATATTTTGGCATTGATCGAAGCTTTTGACGCACCAGATGCTTATCTTATTGGGCATGATTGGGGCGCTACCGCTGTTTACGCGGCCAGTGCGCTGGCACCTAATAAAGTGATTAAAGCAGTGACTGCAGCGGTACCCCACCCCCATGCAATGAAACTTACCGCGGCACAAATACGAAAGTCATGGTATATGTTTTTTTTCCAATTGCCGTGGTTCCCCGAGCGAAAGATTAAAAAGGATAACTATGCACTTATTGAGAAACTCTGTAGAGATTGGTCTCCAGGGCTATTCGAGGCTGATGCGACCTATTACATAAATGAGTTTAAGCGGGCGTTGAGTAAAGACGAGCATCTGTTAGCGGCGTTAGGTTACTACCGGGCGTTGTTTGGTTCGGCAAACACAAAGCGTGTCGCCGACTTGTTTGCGGAGCCGATTTCAGTTCCAACGTTAACCATGGCAGGTGAGAACGACGGCTGCATTGGCGCCGAGCATTTTTCCAATATGAAACCTTTTTTTAGCGATCAACTCGACATCGAGATCCTTCCTGATGCCGGGCATTTTATGCATTTGGAACAGCCTGAAGTATTCGCTACCCACATTCTCAACTTCTTTGAGCAAGAATAATTTATGCGTGTATCCGTAATCCAACAAGGCAAGTTTGTAACACAGGAGCGACCATGCCCAATTCCGGGTCCAGGTCAGGTATTGGTTCGGAATCTGGCCTGCGGAATTTGCGGCTCAGATATACATATTTTTAACACGCTCCTAGGTATGGGGGAAGCTGCGCCGGATTGGGTGTTGGGGCACGAATACTGCAGCGAAATAGTTGAGTTTGGTCCCGAGACAAAGCGGCAGTTAAAGATTGGTCAGCGTGTTTGCTCCATCCCTTTTATCGAAACGGAAGAGGGCCAAGATCTTGTCGGTGCATCACCAACTGCGCCAGGTGCCTACTCTGAATTTATGTTATTGAGTGAATCTCTACTACTTGCAGTGCCAGACTCGACCAGTACAGAAGCAGCAGCACTTGCGGAGCCGTTAGCCGTGGCCATACATGCTGTAGCCAAAGCGAACCTCAATGGAGCTGATAGTGCCATGGTGATGGGTTGCGGACCTATTGGTCTTGCCATCATCGCGATATTAAAAATGCGGGGTGTACAAACAATCATTGCCTCTGACTATTCCCCCAAACGACGCGCACTGGGAACGGCTATGGGGGCAGATACTGTCATTGACCCGGCGGAGCAATCAGCTTTTGAACCCCTTGTGTCCGCAGTTGGTGAGGAGACTGAGAATGCTGTTGTTTTTGAATGTATCGGTGCGAAAACCTTGTTAGCGCAGATCTGTGCCGAAGCACCTGCCCGAGCCCGTATCGTTGTGGCTGGGATTTGTGGTGAGGAAGATAGTTTTAACCCGTTTATCGCTATGCAAAAGGAGCTAAATATTCAGTTTGTTTTTTACTATCAGCCCGAAGAATATTCCGAGGCCCTCAATGTATTAGCAGATGATGGAATTAACTGGCGGCCATTTATCACCGGCAAAGTTGGCTTAGACGGCGTTGAGTCAGCATTTTCCTCATTAAGAGATCCGGAAAATCACGCCAAGATATTAGTCAATCCTTGGCTCAGTGGCGATGCCATAGAGCCAGTCTCACTCTAATTAACTCTGCAAGGAAACACAGCTATGAACGACATGCCAGTACGCATCATGCAGTTTGAGTTTGATGCTGAAGAATTAAAGAAAAACATCCCGGATGGGGCCCTAAATCTGGGGCTTTCCATGACCCTACCCTATATAGAGCCCTACGTAATTCGCACCATGCGCGAAGGATTAAAGCATACCAAAGATAAAGAGGTCGCTGCTGAGGTAAAACAGTTTATTGGTCAGGAGGCACAACACTTTCGCCAGCATCGCATGTTGAATGATCTTTTGCGGGATTGCTACCCTGCCTTGGCAGGACTACAGGAAATAGAAGATCAAATGGAGGCTGACTTTCGGCGTTTTACCAAGACTAAGTCGCTCAAGTTTAATTTGGCTTACGCAGAAGGGTTCGAGGCGGCGATCTGTGCTACTGCCCGAACTGCTATAGAGACTATCGACATTAATGCGCCCATGTCAGATCTCTCCCGTTTGTTTATCTGGCATCTAACTGAAGAGATAGAGCACCGAACCGTGTCCTTCAATGTATACAAGCATCTCTTTGGCGATTATTTCTATCGTGTGATAGTTGGCATGTACGGTCAATATCATTTCTTTAAATATGTTTTTAAATTCGCTCATTTTATTGCCAAACATTCACCGCCAAAGGTCAAAGGTGCAGCAGATTCTGAGCTTAAAGCCCTGGGTAGTTATTCGCTGCTGTTTTTGTCGCTAGGTAAATGGTTGGGCACATTAATGCCGTGGTATAACCCGGCCAAGCTTGTATTGCCTAGCAAACATGGAGAGTTCGCAAAAATTTATTCTGAACTGGCGCTTGAAACTCGCGGATAAAACAAAAGTTAATGATCAAGGCGCTAGGAGGATGCTTTCAAGCTGTTCAATAGCGACCTAAGGAGATACGCTATTTAGGCCATCTTGTTGCAATACAAGGGCAGTTTTACATTGACAATAAATTGGCATATTATGTGCCAATTATAAGTTTAAACTCTAGACTGCTCGCCTGAAGCTAAGGCTATCTGTTGACTATTATCGTCACTCTAGGCAAAGCGTAGCTAATGCAGTTTATGTGAATGCATTGGTTTATCTACAAGGAATTTAGGTTAATTTTATATGAAAACAAGATTTACTGAGTTATTCGGTATTGAGCACCCGATTGTCTGCGGGGGAATGATGCGCGTAGGAACTGCAGAACTGGCTGCGGCAGTATCCAATGCTGGTGCACTGGGCATAATGACTGCGCTGTCACAGCCAACGCCTGAATTGCTGGAGGCCGAAATTCAAAAGTGCCACTCACTGACTGGCAAGCCTTTTGCTGTCAATCTGACGGTTGGAGTGGTGGCGACACAAATCAATTATGATGATTACGTCGATGTAATCTGCCGTAACGGTGTCAAGATCGTGGAGACTGCAGGTCGCAGCCCAGAGCCTTTTATGGAACGGTTCAGTGCTCAGGGTATTAAGGTGATTCATAAAGCGGTGACCGTTCGCCATGCATTGAAGGCCGAGAAACTGGGTGTTGCCGCCATAAGCATCGACGGCTTTGAGTGCGCGGGCCATCCGGGCGATGACGATATTGGCGGCCTGGTGTTGATCCCGGCTGCGGCGTCCAAGCTGAGTATTCCTATTATTGCATCTGGTGGTATCGCCGATGGACGCGGTCTGGCTGGCGCACTGGCACTGGGTGCGGATGCAATCAATATGGGCACTCGATTCGTGGCCACTCGAGAGGCTCCGGTTCACGAAGACATTAAGAAAGCCATCGTTGATATGACCGAAACCGATACTGCGCTAATTTTCCGGACATTCGGCAATACCGCCCGGGTCTACAAAAACAAGGTTGCTACCCAAGTGCTTGAGATTGAGAGAGCAGGGGGTGATTTCAGTCAGATCCACCCTCTGGTTAGCGGTAAACAGCAAGAGATCGCGTGGTCCACCGGTGCCAAAGACGCAGGTATGATTACCTTTGGCATGAGTGGTGGCCTTATCCATGATGTTCCTACCTGTCAAGATCTGGTCAATACGATTATGGTAGATGCTGAGGAGATCGTGAAGAATCGACTGACATCAATGCTCTAAGCATCCGCATATTATTAACACTAACGACTAGCTTAGTCGCAGGTATTGCTTTTCCATCGGCAACGTCAACTTTGGCGACGCAAAAAGTTACTTAGCAAGCTAATTACGTGAAACCATTCGTACCATATGCCTCCTGCCTTACGAGAGTTTCGCGAAGGTAGCCTTTTTCTCTGTATTGTCATACCATATGACGTTTTGGGTTTCACCGTGCCAGAAGTTAGTTCAATCCTCTACGCAGCCCTTGGTTCTAACGTATGGCTCTAGACAAAGAGTCGGCGCGAAAAATGGTTACCAAAACGGTGGTGGGAGAGACAATATTGCAACACAAAGAATTAACTGATGGCCGATATTTACGCGCTGGACGCAGTCGAAAGGCCATGGTGGATGCCGCATGTGAATTGATGGATCAGGGTGTTCTCGCGCCAACTGCGCAGGAGATTGCAGACCGCGCAGGAGTTGGTATTCGCACATTATTCAGGCTATTTGAGGGCGTGGATGACCTTTATGCCGCGGTTGACGAGTTAAAACGGCCCGTTTACGACGCCAAGTTTATCGGTGGAAACCGTGAAGGCTCGCTCAGGGAGCGCCTTTTGCACGCCGTTGGACAACATGCTCTCGCTTATGAAGAACTGAGCAATGTTATTCTTTGTACACTGAATCAGCGGTGGCGTTCTCCTGTCATGCGTGACAATTATGTACGAGCAAATAGGCGATTGCGCAAGGATTTGGAGGATTGGCTACCTGAGCTGACATCATTACCGCGATCTCGCCGTGAAGCGGTGGATGCGGTCGCCTCTTTTGAGATGTGGCACAGGCTTCGTGAACATCAGCATCTGAGCAAAGATGCCGCAATCGATATTATCTATGATTTATTGAAGGGGCTTATTGTTGAGCCTTAGCTATTAACTCTGGCAGTCGACTTGGACCCTTAACAGAGGTAGTGACGTTGGACCGCTATCAGACATTTCTTGGTGGTGGCGTCTAAACAAATCTGCCATATCCCTGTAGCCGGTGAGGCGCTGAATAAAATCCCCCCCCAATTAACATATGGGCTTAATTATTGCTTGATATGCAGTCTGTAATTTACTTGTCCTTGAGGCCGGCGAGAACTAATTCGAGTATTTTTGAACTTGGCCTGGGTGAAAACTCAGAGTTATCTGCAGATAGAGGTATAAGAATCCAGGTGGCAACCAGGCTTATTGCAACAGCCTCCGCACTCCAATCAGATTTAAATTCGCCACTCTTTTGACCGGCAAGAATAATGTTAAAAACAACTGCAGACATACCTGACTTAGTATTAGTGAGCTCTAAACGCTTGTCGCCGGAGCCGAATACGCTGAAGGCAGAGGGTAAAAATAAGCCATTGTTCTTGTGAACATCATCCAGGTGCTGACTAATAACTTGCAGTTTTTCTGAGGCACTGGCTTTTGGTAGGGCTTTCAACTTAGCGTCGATAACGTTGAAGACATTTATTTCTAAATAGGCATCCACCAGCGAAGACTTGGTTGAAAAGTGGTGAAAAAAAAGTGCGCTGGAAACATCCGCTTCCTGGCAGATTTCTTCAATTTTTACTTTGTCATAGCCCCTAACCACCATCAATCTGATCGCGGCGTCAAAAATAGCCCAGCGCGTCTCTTGTTTTTTTCTCTCTCTCAGCCCCATCGAGCTGTGCTGATCTTGAGAAATTAGGATATTGATGTCTGACATATTGGCTCGTTGGTGATTTAGTTGATTCTTTGAGTCTACCTAAAAAATATTGTCCAAGCGATAGGTCGGATATTATCGGATTCTACCAAACTCTTGATTTATATTATAGTCCACTATAAGATTATATTATTATATAATAAAAATATCTGCAAAATAGTTGGAGTTATCATGAGCCTATTGCCGCCCCAGACAATAAATCACGATGCAAGCAGTGAGGGCTTGATCGCCAGTGTGCACGTTGATGTAGTAAAAATCGCACCGAAAAAAACCTATAGCATGGGAGGCCACGATTATGAGGGTATGGATTACCATGGTCTATTAGTGAGAGTGCGCACCGAAGACGGTGTGGAGGGCATTGGCGAGGTATTTATGACGCCTGGCTGGTATGGGCCAGATACGCCTCTTAGTTATATCTTCTTGCTCAATCGCGTATTTGGCGCTGCGGTTATCGGCGACAGTGTTTTTAATGTCGCTAAAATCATCCATCAAATGGATAAGCAATGGATGGGAAATAACTGGTCTAAGGCTGCTCTTGAGATGGCTTTATTTGACGCTGCCGCAAAGACTGTCGGGCGACCACTGGTTGATCTTATTGGTGGCAAGACAAGAGAGAGCTTTCCTCTTGTGGGTGGCATCGGCACTGATTCTCCAGACAATATGGCTATGGCTGCCCAGGAATATGTCAATAGAGGTTTCAAGACTGTAAAGCTTAAGATCGGTGAGTTGGGCCAAAAAAGTATGGATGTGGAGCGTGTCCGCACAGTGCGTGAAGAGGTTGGGTCAGACATCATTATTCGTGTGGATGCCAATGGTATTTTTGACACTGACGTACGCGGTGCTATCAAGCTGATTCGCCAGATCGAGCCCTTTGATCTTGATCATATCGAGCAACCTCTTGCCGATTGGAATATAGAAGGTATGGCAAGAATCAGAGACGCCATAGATACCCCTTTAATGGCTGACGAATCGCTGCATACAGCAAGGGATGCACTCAGGATTATCGAGGCTGGTGCAGCGGATGTGGTGAAATTAAAAATAGCTAAAAATGGTGGCTACCAGAAATGTCAGGAGATTATTGCACTGTGCAAAACTGCTGGTATTCAAGTGGAGTTGGGTAATGGCATCAATACCAGCGCGGCCTCTCTCCATGAGCTGATGCTCGCCTGCTCCCATCCTATGGTGCATCCAGCGGGTGAATTTCCGGGCCCTGATAAGCTGATTTCCGATATTTTGCTCAACCCTATGAAAATTGTCGATGGCGAGGCGATTTTGCCGAGCGGGCCAGGCATAGGCTCTGACCTAGATTACGATGCTTTTCGGGCCTGTCGCATCGATATAGACCAATTAATGAATCTGTAGACTGGGCTGAGTGGGAGCATCTCTTGGATCTTTTAACTAGTTTAAAAATGCATAATCAACCATTTGGCGGTGCCTGGGTTGAACAGACTCGTTTGGATATCGGGGCAGACTTAATGGGTGTATTGGCGGTTGATGAGCACTCCCATGACGATTTTTTATATGCCATAAAAACATTTCTTCCCACCGCTAAGGCCTGTGTTGTGCTGGGTATGGAATATGATTCCGAAATCATGAATCTGATTAAACGGCCAGATAAGTACGGCGCAGGTCCTAAAACTGGAGACTTGCTCTCTCCCCATGTTAATCAGCTTAATAGAGTGGTGGATCAAGCTAATTATGATCTGGCTCGGTTATTGAAAAAGCAGGGCTTTCGCAGTATCGCTTTACCCAGTAGAGGACTTCCTTTTAGACCGGGTCAGATGAAAGCCTCGCTATCCTACACCCATGTTGCAGAGGCTGCTGGCATGGGTACTATTGGCACTCACAGCTTATTGATCACGCCAGAATATGGCACCCGGGTAAGGTTGACTTGCCTGCTGACAGAGGCGCCGCTGCAGACCACCAATCGAATCGATCCTATTGATGACTGTACCCATTGCCTGGACTGCGTAAAGATTTGCCCTGCCCAAGCTATCAGTGCTCCAGGAACCAGCGAGCGCTATAAAGTTGATGGTTTTAGATGCAAATTCTACCGTGACCGCGTTGATAACTGCGGCCTGTGTCAAAAGGTCTGTAGCTATGCCACTGGCCATTCGGAAAACCAGGGAGGGCCTCTAGTGGCAAGTAGTAATTTTGTTGAGCTGGTTTCTGCCGCCCATCACCAGCAACAGTTTGGTGAGGAAGAATGAGCTCTGTTACAGAAGGTCACTGCAATCAACAATACCTGTGCGAAGACTCTGCGCATTATTTAGAATCTCGCGGTGTTATCCAATTAGTGGGCGAGGGTGCTGCACAAGCACTCCAACCGCTGGTAATAACATGCCTTGCCGGAGTTTCTGAAAATCCGCTGCTCACGTATATCCTCTCGGAGCAGGGCCATATTTTTGCAGATCTATTTGTTATTCAGGATGCGAGAGTTTCTGCAGATGGGACATTACATAAAGCCCCTAGCCATGATGATAGCTGTAGCCTATTGCTAGAATGTTCGCGGAGTCTGCTGGAGCAGATAACTGAGAAATTAGCGCCGCTTTGTAAAGAACGGGGCGTCTTGATTAAAGATATCAGTGAAAAATGGCGGGTTTTCGCTGAGTTACCCGATCAGTCCACATTCAAAGAGGTCCAACCCTATATAAAGTACCCTGACCCTCGAGTGCATATGGGTAGGCGTCTTCTGCGGGCAAGAGATGCTTATGAGAGCTCCAAATGGAGTCATGAACGGCACTGGGTTAGTCATGCCCTGCGTTTGGGTTTTTTACCCAGTGCCGACTCTGTTCAGAAAAAGCAGATAGATTGCCTGCAGGCCAATCTGCACAGTATGGGTATCATTGATCACCATTGCGTCCCGCACCTGCTGCAAAAAAAATTGTTACTATCCAAAAAACAGCTTTCCAGTCGACTTCTGCCCCTGCGGGTAGAGCCATCAAAAAATGTACTCCCCAGCATGACCGCGTCCCATGTTATGGCTGGCGATCTAAAGGTGGCAACGGTTCTTGAGCACTATGGCCTTTATGGGTTAGTGCTGGTGGATCTGTCATTGTGGCGAAAAGCGTTAAAGAAACAATCCCGCTTAACGTGCTGTGATCAACCGGTGACCATTACCTGGCCTTCCTGGTTTGGTTCGGAAAGCCTGGGCCGAATGGGTCCTTTTGCTGCGACTTCTCGTTAAATTGAATGATTAACATTAAATAATAAACAGGTAGCGCACAAAATGGCTTTAGGAAAATCAGACAATCAAGCAGCGGCGGTTGATATTGAGCTGCCATTAAAGGGGCATAGATCAGCGTTAACATTATTGGTGCTGGCCTTTACCTTATCTATTGCTGATCGCATGATTCTGTCCATTTTATTTCCCGATATAAAAGCGGAGTTTGGTCTATCTGATATGCAGTTAGGTATGCTGGGAGGTCTGACATTCGCATTATTTTATGCGACTCTGGGTATTCCCATTGCGCGTCTGGCCGATCAGTACAATCGAAAGATTATTCTTATTGTCTGCCTAGTTTTGTTTTCAGTTATGACTGCGCTGAGTGGCTTTGCCTCTGGCTTTATTATGCTGCTATTGCTGCGCATCGGCGTTGGTGTTGGTGAAGCTGGCGTCAATCCCTCTAGCCACTCAATTATCGCTGACTATTTTCCTGCCCATCGTCGTGCCTTTGCTATGGCAATTCTTATGGTGGGTGCCAATCTGGGCATGATGCTGGGTTTTGCCGGTGGCGGTTTTATTGCCGAGCACTATGGTTGGCGTGTTGCTTTAATGGCGATGGGCATTCCGGGTTTGCTGTTGGCAGCGGTAATGGCCTATGGCTTAAAAGAGCCAGCCAGAGGATCATTTGAGGGGCCAGGCTCGTCGCTTGAGTCGACACCAGTTTTGCATACCGCCTTGGCAATGTGGCGCAATCTTGCAATGCGGCATTTGATTATAGCGTCGATCATTACTGGTATGATTTCCTACGGATTTACCCAGTGGTTGCCGACGTTTTTTGTTCGCAGCCACCACATGGCGCAGTCAGACGTTGGCGCCATGATGGCTTTATTCTTTGGTATTTTAGGTGTTGCAGGTGCGTTAATTGTAGGCAAGCTCGCTGACCGTTTGGCACCCAAGGGTTTTCAGTACGGGGTATGGCTAATCTGTGGTTTGCAGTTGCTTGCTATTCCATTTTGGTTTTTTGGCATTTCCATGGCTGATATTAATTCGGTGCTGTGGTTGTTGGTGATTCCGGCCTTTGTTTCCAATAGCTACCTAGGTCCCTCATTGGCGCTGATTCAAACCTTGTCTCCGGTCGGTTCCAGAGCGGTGGCATCGGCAATAAAAATGCTCTGTCTTAATTTAATTGGCTTGGGTCTTGGGCCTCTTATGGTGGGCAGCCTGAGTGACTGGCTACAGCCTGTCCATGGTGATGGGTCTTTGGCTATTGCGTTATCCAGTTTTAGCTTGCTGGGTATCTGGGCGGCATTGCACTTTTTCCTCTGCGGCAGTGCGCTTGCTCAGAGTCATGTACAGTAATAGAGGTGAGTGGTAGGACGCTTCTATGAACTTTGATCTCACCCAGCTAGCCACTATTTGGGTTGTGGTAATCATGGCTTCGATTTTGCGTGCTTTTACCGGCTTTGGTTTTGCTTTGGCCGCAGTACCTTCTCTGTCGTTATTTTTACTGCCTAGAGAGGCCGTTGTATTAAGTGCGGCCCTGGTACTGTCCATAAGTCTGATCAATAGGCGCGCAATATCTGAGCATGTTGCTATGCGGCCCCTTGTGCCATTAATGGTGTGGACTGTGACAGGAACTGTAGTAGGCGTCTTGCTGCTGACATGGATATCGTCGAGATGGTTTCGGCTGACGGCAGGGTTAGCGGTGCTGATAGCCTGTGTTGCGTTAATTGCCCGTCCGTCACAGACTCCAATCAATAGAGGATTTAAAGGTCTTTTTGGGTTAACGGCCGGCATTATGAATGGATTTCTGGCCATGCCAGGGCCGCCAATACTTATCTATGCAATGTTAACCGAGCCAGACCTCAAACGAACCAGGGCTTTGATGCACTTAATGTTGATGGGATCTGCGATATTGGTTTTGCTGTCATATTTTGCTGTTGGATATCTAAGCTACGAAATTATCCAATATTATTTATTGGCCCTTCCGATCATGATTTTGGGCGACAAATTGGGCAATCACCTCTTCCAATTATACGGTGCAGAAATGTATCGCAAGGTAGCCTTGCTGCTGCTTTTCAATGTTGGTATCGCCGCCATAGTCTCATCATTTAATTAAGTATCCTGTGTTAGTCAATATCACTGGGATGGCCCCGTTTTGCATGGTCTGATTTTCAGATATATCCTAGATTTCAATAACGGCCTTACAGCCACAGAGCAGTGCTGGGACGACTTTCTTGATTAAAGCCAAAAAAAGGCCCCCACATTGTGGAGGCCTCTCAGGTTTAACACCTGTTATGGAATTAGAAGTTAAAGCGAACTTCTGCGCCATACATACGTGGTGGGCCAGGGAATGTCATAATGTTACCTGACTTCGCTGATTGAAACACTTGCGAGAATCCCTCTAAAGGAGCTATTTCGTCAGTTAGGTTCTGAGCATATATTGACGCACTCCATGAACCCTCTTGATCGGTTACTGAGAGACGAGCATTGGCCGTAGTGTAGCTGTCGCCATAATAGTCAGCCACTGTCCCAGCACCTGCTTGTTGGAAACTCTCATCCGCATAGCGTGCATTGAGGTGGAAGGTTCCCACTAGGGAGTCGGAAACTGGGAAGAACAGAGTCGCCGAGGCGGTCATAGTATTTTCTGGCTGACCCTGTGGCGGTTTCCCTGTTCGCTGGTTCTCTGCATCCACATGGGCATAGTTGGCAGTCAGCATCAACGCCTCCATTGGACGGGCACTAAGGCTCAATTCCATACCCTTAACCTTGAAGTCATCTTGATCCACCATAAAGTTAACGCCAGTGAAAGTGAGTCCCTGAAGGCCAGTGACATCCTGAGAGTAGACTGCGCCATTAAACGTAATGGAACCATCTGCCCATTGGCTGTTCCAGCCCAGTTCATAGGCATCAACCTCTTCTGCATCAAAGGCAAGATCCAAAGCCGATGGAGCCGCAGCATTCAGTCCAGAGCGATCCAGGTTAAACCCTCCGGACTTAAAGCCACGGGAGTAGCTGGCATAGAGCAGTGCATCCTCGGTTACCGCCCAGGCCAACTTGGCAGTCCCGGAGATTGCATCATCACTTATTTTGCCCTCATCACTGCCATTGAGATTAGTATCGCCAGTTGGAGTGCAGAGTAACGAGCTCAACGCTGCTAATGGACTTCCACTGGCTTTGAGAGCAGCTCCAATGGCACAGCCATCAGGTTGCGCGATTTCATCTGAGGACATCACATAGGAGAGTTCTTTATCCTCTTCAGAGTAGCGAATACCCAGGGTGGCTGTCAGATCTTCCCTAAGGGTTATTTCTGTATGGGCGAAAATTGCAAAGGCATCTGTAGTTAGCTCCATATCATTATTGATATTAGTTGTAGGAGAAGCGATATAGGTGGTTGCAGCTGTTGGGCCATTGATTGCCGCCATGATAGATGGTGTAAATCCTGGTTGACCTGGAGTTGTTGGCAAAGTGCCAAAGGCTTGCATTCCTGCTGCTCCCGCTAACTGAGTATCAGCAAATAACTCAAAATCTGAACCCATGCTGGCATTTCTTACCCACTCAACCTCATCGTGCATATAGAAAGCACCGACCAGCCAGTTTACCGCCCCGGATTCACCCTGAAGTCGGAGCTCTTGGGTAAATACGGTATCTGCGGAATATTGTGTGAGACCAACTAAATCTAAGCCGCTCATATCACCATCTGGTGTGGCGAGGGATTCCCAATCGCGGTAGGAACTGATACTGGTAAAGATATTGTCGCCAATATCAAGATTATACTCCGCCGACACACCCCATTCATCAATATCATTAGTAGGGGTAATATTAGAACTGACCTGAAGATCGTCTAGATCGGCACTACCATATGCAGGCACGCCGGCAATAGAGCTATAGAAGGCAACAGCCTGTGGAGTTCCGACAACTTCTAAGATAGCAGCACAGCAGATAGATTGGTCTTCACCCCAGTCAGCGATCAGACGCAGGCTGCTGTCCTCACCTTCGAAGGTGAGCTGGCCACGCACCATGCGGCGATCAACACTATTAACATCCGTATCTGAAAGGACATTATCCAGGAAGCCATCGCGCTGGCGATCTTTAGCATCAATACGCCCAGTCCACTGCTCATTGATCGGCAGATTAATCGCAGCCTGGACTGATTGGGAGTTAAGGTTACCCGCTGAGAATTCGACAAAACCACCTCCCTCAGGATTGGGTTTGGCCGTGTTGATATTAATCACACCACCGCTGGTGTTGCGACCGAATAGCGTACCCTGCGGACCGCGCAGCACTTCCATGCTAGCCAGTTCTGGCATCTCCGAAAGCGCTATACCAGTGCGCGCGCGCGGCACACCATCGATACTCACACCCACAGCGGCTTCAAAACCGACGTTATTGGCGGGGGTGGTTAAACCGCGCATACCAATTCGGGTCGATGAAGTGCTTTGAGTTGAGATCGAGTTTAAGCTGGGATCAATATTGGTCAAGTCAGTCATTGACTCAACTCTACCGTTCTTTAATTCCTCTGCACCGTAGACAGAGATGGAGGCGGCTACATCTTGAACTTCAACCCCTTGTCGTTTCGTTGCAGTAACGGTAATTTCTTCTATTTCGTTGGCATTGGCGAGAGTAGGCGCACCAATGGACGAGACAATAATGGCCGCAGCCAATGGATGTTTAATTCTCATAAAGATTCTTCCCCTCGTAGATTATTTGACCAATAAATAAAGTCGATACACAAAATCTTCACTTAGCGACTTAAATCAGTCGTATTTAGTCTTTAATAGTGCCACTATGTTGTGGCATAAAGTATGCTAACATCTCGATAGATCCTAATCAAGTATGCTATGGTTATGACCTAGATATTGCATCTACTACATATAATCTAAAGCATTGATTATAATAGAAAAAATAGCAAATAATGACCATGATCACGCAGCTTTATTGCTAATAATATAATTTTGCAAAAGTATGATAGTGGCATAGTGCATGTCTTATTGTGGTGTTTTATGCCGCGCCAGCCTGTGGGGAGGCATAAAAAGAGTCGGAGTTAAAACTGAACAAGTCTGCAACAAACGTAACTGGGCTAGAGATTATTGGCAGGTTAGTTTGTATCGGCGAGTGACCTATTTTTTAGAGATAATAATAACTATGTTCAAACTGAGATATTTATATAAAACCATAGCAATGATTGCTCTGCTGCTTGTGGCGGGCCTGAGCGCATATGGACTGAGCTATCTGAAACGTCTGGGGCCAATACCGGCGGGGTACGTCTCCCATACTATTTGTAGTGGAATCTTTATTGCTGGGCGAGACTATAATGATATTTACGCCACCGATATCTCTCAGCTACAGCGGCGCCTGACGCGGACCCAGATAGATGGCAATACAGTCATTACTCAGTTTGGATTTTGGCCTATTGAGTACATAAGTAAAACTGTTTTTCGCCCGGGGCTTGGCTGTGCGCGCCTTGAGGGTGATGAAATCGTGGATTTAGAGGGACCCGCCTTTCTCGAGCTGAATATTGTAGCAACAGCGCAGCAGAATCTTGCCTGGCCCGAATTTGTTAATGCACCTACCGGCGTGAATACTGCCAAACTCAATGCAGCCATGGATCGCGCTTTTTCCGATACCGCTATTAACTATGAAGAGCGGCAAAATACCCGCGCTGTTGTGATCTTTTATAAAGGTCAGTTAATTGCCGAGCGCTACGCTGAGGGGTTTGGGCCGCAGGTACCCTTAAATTCCTGGTCTATGACTAAGAGTGCTACGAGTGCTCTTGTAGGTATTCTTGTTGGCAGGGGTCAGATTGATTTAGCGAATACCTCTGGTCTGCAAGGGTGGGACAACCCTGCTGATTTGCGAAGCCAGGTCACGGTAGAGCATTTATTGCAGATGACCAGCGGCCTTGAATTTAATGAGGGCTATGAGGAAGACCCGATTTCCGATGTCAATTTTATGCTGATGAAGGCCCAAAATCTCACTACATTTGCTTCACAATACTCGGTAACCGCTGAGCCTGGCACCAGGTGGGCTTATCAAACCGCTAGTCCTGTTTTGTTGGGTCGTATCATTCGCGATAGTTTCACCTCCGAGGAGGCTTATCACCATTTCCCGCAAAGCGCGCTATTTAATAAGTTAGGTATGGAGAACGCGCACTATCAAATGGATGGCGGTGGCACCTATGTTGGTGGGGCGTTTCTCTATGCGACAGCCAGAGACTGGGCGCGCTTTGGTCTAATGTACCTGAATAATGGTGTTGTCAATGGTGAGCAGATTTTGCCTAAAGGCTGGGTAGAGTTCTCTAACAACGCCACTGAGGCATCAAAAAAAGCCCGTGCCTATGCTGCCCAATTTTGGCTCAATCAAAACAGCGCACACAAAATGATGCCTAGAGTCCCCGAGGATGCCTACGCTGCTCGGGGACATTATGGTCAGTCAACTTTTATTATTCCGTCACGGCAATTAGTGGTTGTTCGCATGGGGCACAGCTTTAGTGCTGACGCCTGGGATATGGAAGACTTTCTTGTCGACGTGCTAGGGGCAATTACTGATTAGAGTATGGTGTAGTTAAAAGCTAAATTTACGACTAGTTAATGTAACAAAGGATGTAACAAAAGCTGAGTTTTAAACTCATTAACCCTATATTAATCAGTAACTTACTATCTAAGTACAGTTCCCGCCGCC
>DDDD01000011.1 GCA_002335945.1 Porticoccaceae bacterium UBA1989 | reverse complement strand
GGATCAATCTGTAAATGCTCGAGAAACACATCCGCATAGCTAATTCGACGAACAGACGTCTCTGGCAGTAGCATAGCAATCAGCTCTGCCACTTCATCCATTAACTGATGCTCGTCCCAGCCGCAGCGGTACCATTCCAATAGTGTAAATTCGGGATTGTGCCGACTGCCACTCTCGCCACTGCGAAAGGCCTTGCCAAGACTAAAGATATCACCACTGCCCGCCGCCAGCAGCCGCTTCATAAAATATTCGGGAGAGGTTTGTAAATAGCCGGTGACGCCAGCATTGTCGGCAACGATACTGTCAATATTGTGATCGCTCACCGTTGCTGTAGACAGTAACGGTACATCGACTTCCATCACCTGACGCTGAGCAAAAAAACGCCGCAGCTCAGCGAGAAGCTGGCTACGCTGACGCAAAGTGCTAAGGCTAACGCCAGGTTGCCAGGGGTTTATCAAAATAGATCAACGCTGTTCACAGCCTATTTGCCGCTGACGCGCCCCTGATATTCTCCGGTGCGCGTATCGACCTTTACAATCTCTCCCTGATCGAGGAAAAGAGGCACCTTCACGACTGCACCGGTGATTAATTTGGCTGGCTTGCTGCCACCCTGAGCGGTGTCACCGCGCAGACCAGGATCGGTCTCAACGATCTCCAGCTCAACGTGGTTCGGCGGTGTAACGGACAGCGGCGCCCCGTTGTAGAGGGTGACTACACACATATCCTGCTCACTGAGCCAAATTAGCGCATCACCGACAGCTTTCTCGTTCGCCTGATGCTGCTCAAACGTATCTGGCTCCATAAAATACCAAAAGTCGCCATCGTTGTAGAGATACTGCATATCAGTATCCATAACGTCAGCAGCTTCCAGTGACTCACCTGATTTAAAGGTCTTTTCTAAAACCCGAGCGGTCTTAAGATTGCGTAACTTAACTCGGTTAAAGGCCTGACCCTTACCTGGTTTTACAAACTCATTTTCCAAGATGGAACAAGGATCACCGTCGAGCATTACTTTTAACCCGGAGCGGAATTCGTTGGTTGAGTAGTTTGCCATTGCTATGTCGTCTCGATTGTCTAAAAAGGCCGCTATGATACCCGAACTTCCCACCGATTAGAGCAGTTTGTCTTAGCGCCGAGTAAATTTTTTCATCTGTTTTAATTAATTCGTTATTGAATCAGCGCGACTGAGCGAGAAAATTGACTACACTTAAATACAACGAAAAGGATAAAAAAGCCTCAATCGATCCCAAAAGATACTTGGGGCGCATGTTAATAACAACTCATCAGGATGATTTTCAGATTAACTCTTATGTGCCCCGCTCCAGATAATAATATTGCAGCACTGCTGAGCCTTGTAAAGCCACCTATTGCCGACAAACTGGTGCCTGAGGCAAACGCTGAGCTATTCGATAGACAATCCACAGAGCAATGGATTGAAACTCTATCGACGACTAACTTCGCAATCAATGCAATCCAACTGTATCGAGTGCTGCCATCCGTTACCCAGCTTGATAATCAGCCACAGATCAAGATGGAAATTCTCGACAGTCTGATGCCGACGGTCCTCAAGTCAATTGAAGCGTTGGTACAGAACCAGCTTAACCAAGACACCGCCAAAGCTATCTCCCTCGGTCAAGCATTGGCCAAACGACTGTTTGAAGGCTATAAACTGGTCATTTTTCAACTCGGGCACACACTAAAATCTGAAAGCGAAAACAACCGCGAGGAGGAAGCTGCGGTTTTAGATATCGCCAAAACGATTCTTAATGCCTGCACACTTCTCAGCAAAATCCAACTGAACAGTCTCAGCCATTACCTGCAACAACCGGCTTATTTCTGGCGCGAACTTCACACGCTTTATTTGCTTGCAGAACGGCTTGGAGTAGCCAGCAAAGATCTTTCAAATAGCTTGGGATTCGACACATCAATAAAAAACGTTTACATAAAATTGCTGCTTTTTAGCTGCACAAGACCCAACCATTTTTCACATTATGAGATGCGCTTTGTTTATCGTGAGCTAGAATTTTGGTCGTCCTTTGCCGATATTCATCGTGGCGGAAAAAGCGGGCTTTTCACGGTGGACCCTTCAAGTAATCACGGTGCCGTCTACACTGATGAATGTGAAAAACATCATGGCATTATCACTCTCGATACATCCAATCTGGTGCGCTTCTTAAACAGCCTGATTGCTGACAGCAGCAATACACTATTTTCTGATCGCGTTTCGCAACGTGTGATTAAGGATCTCATCAAGCAGTGGGGGAAGAAAATAAAACGTCAGGAGACTCATATCAAAGATCATGCGCAACTGTCAGTTACGCATGGATTAACCTCCGCTGTGTGCATGCTGTCGAGAACAGACTGCTTTGAGAAATTCCTCAGATTATGCGGGCAGACATCACCAAGAAAAGAACACGTAAACAGCGGCCTTAGGCGCGAAGAGGATGCCTGGGGAACAATATTTGAGACCTTAAATGGCCATCCAGACGACCCGATCATCTTTACACCAACAGACAAGAAAAATAATCGGCTAGAGGTAGTTTATGGGGTACGTTCAAATGTTAGCTTAAGCGGCGCCTGCATCGAACTAGCCAATAAAACAGTGCAACCGCAGCCTGGTGAGCTTATTGCCATTCGCTCAAAAGGTGACAATCAATGGATGGCGGGTATTGTCCGCTGGAAGCATATTTCCCCCTCACTCAACACCATTTGTGGCGTGCAATTTCCGGCTCGCTACTGTACGCCGGCAGCCATTCGCATTACTCCGCGCGGGCCGAATTCAGACTGCCAGTTTTTACAATCCATCATTCTTTCAAAGACAAGTGATCTCAGCGAAGGCGTCACATTGTTGTGCCCGCCTCTGCGCTACACTGAAGGCTGCAAAATCTTTATTGTCACGCCGGTGAAAAACAGCACAGCATTATTAGGCGAAGAACTTGAAACCACTGAACATCTGTCGCATTTCAAAATAACCTTTTATTGAATTATGCAAAAAATCAAGGATGAACACTTTTATGCGCCCCGATGAACCACTGCATATTCTAATCGTCGATAAATCAAATGATGAGGCCAATCGCTTTATTAGTATTTTGCGCAGCGCCGACTTTCTGGTCGAGGCACAATTGGTGACAACCGAAGAACAGCTGCAGAAATATATCTCCATGCGCAATTGGGATCTTTTGCTGGCCGGACAAAATTACACCACGATTCCCACACAAAATATTTTCCGACGCATACGCCGCGCGGAGAGAGATGTGCCGGTCATCTTAATTAGCCCTAAATATGACCCAAAAAGTCTTGTCGAAGGGTTGCGATTTGGCGCGGTTGACGTGGTAGTAGAAGATCAGGACCAACATTTAATCAAGGTTGTCGAGCGATCATTACAAGGGATTCAAGAACGTCGCCAATCGCGGGAATTGGAGCGCAAACTGGCACTAGCCGAAAAGCGCGCTCACCACCTGATGGATATTTCCCGATTTCCAATTGCAATTGTCAAGGAGGGCACTTACGTCTATGCCAATGATGCCTGCGCCACTATCTTTGGTTTTGCCAACCCAGATGAGATGCTCTGCCTACCGGTTATAGACAACATCGCCGCTCGAGATCGTGAAAAACTCAAGGCTTACATGGTGCCTCTGGATTTATCCGATGAAATCATGCCTTTCGAAGCAGTTGTAAAAACGCAAGATGCCAGTGACAACGAGATAGATGCCTTCCTCGAGATCCATCAGATTCAATATGATAGTGAACCGGCTCTGCAGTTTACCATCAACAAAGACAAACTTTTCGAAGCAACCATGGCCCATAGTGAAGAGCAAAAGAAAGCTGAATACAGTGCCATTCAGCCCAACTTTGTCTATGAGCTGATTAGCCGCGGAATTAGCCGTTCAGTCCACAGTGGACAAGATTGCATGCTGTTAGAGATGCAAGTAGATCGTTTTAGCCAGCTAAAAGAGGACCTCGGTATTGCCAAAGCCGAAAAACTCGCCCATGCACTGGTGGTGTTTGTCGTGCAACTATTTGACCACAATCTTGACTGCGGCAG
>DDDD01000055.1 GCA_002335945.1 Porticoccaceae bacterium UBA1989 | reverse complement strand
TGAGTGTAACGAGGGATCTTCCTGCTAGTCACTGAGATCTCTCAAATTCGTTTAGCATGCCCCGTGAAGCGCTCTGGGTACGAGATGACCATTTATGTCATCCCGACAGAGTGAAGCGACGAGGGATCTCTCTATTCTCCAGCTAGGCTGCAAAATACCTGTAACAGTTTTATTCGTCAATAAAGCTACGTAAATGATCTGAACGAGTGGGGTGACGCAGCTTGCGCAGCGCTTTGGCTTCAATTTGACGAATCCGCTCACGGGTTACGTCGAACTGCTTGCCTACTTCTTCCAACGTGTGATCTGTGTTCATATCAATACCGAAGCGCATACGCAGTACCTTAGCTTCTCGAGCCGTTAGGCTACCTAGAACATCGCGAGTCGACTCTGTGAGGTTATGCTTAGTAGCCTCATCGACGGGCAGTGCAATAGTGGTATCTTCAATCAGATCGCCAATGCTGGCATCTTCGTCTTCACCAATGGGCGTCTCCATGGAGATGGGCTCTTTGGCGATTTTAAGTACTTTACGAATCTTGTCTTCAGGCATTTCCATGCGCTCTGCCAATTCTTCTGGCATGGGTTCACGACCCATTTCCTGAAGCATTTGACGAGAGATACGGTTGAGTTTGTTGATAGTCTCAATCATATGCACGGGAATACGAATGGTGCGTGCCTGATCGGCAATGGATCTTGTAATCGCCTGACGAATCCACCAGGTGGCATAGGTCGAGAACTTGTAGCCGCGACGGTATTCAAACTTATCTACCGCTTTCATCAGACCGATATTGCCTTCCTGGATAAGATCGAGGAACTGCAAACCACGGTTGGTGTATTTCTTGGCGATGGAGATAACCAGACGCAGGTTAGCTTCCACCATTTCTTTCTTGGCTCGACGCGCCATGGCTTCGCCAATGGTAAGGCGACGGTTTATATCTTTAATAAACGCAATGGTTAAGCCGCTAGCTGCTTCAACCTTAGATAGCTTACGCTGCGCTCTAACAATATCGATTTCTTGATTGGCAATGCCCTGAGACCAGTCAGTCTTCTCTTTAATAAGAGCGGCTGTCCACTTCATGTTCGACTCATTACCTGGGAAGGCTTTGAGGAACTCTTTGCGAGGCATACGTGCATGACGGATGCACAGGCGCATTACGTTTCTTTCTTCTTTACGAATTTTTTCTACTGCAGTGCGAACCATGGTAATCAAAGGGTCAAACTGCCGTGGTGTTAGCTTTAGGAACTTGAACAGCTCAGCGAGCTCTTCCATATTCTTAATGCCAGCACTTTCCATACGACCATAACGGGCAACGGCTTTATCTGCCTTGATCATCTGGGTGCGAATCTCTTCGAAGCGCTGGGTGGCGATTTCTGGGTCTAGGCCACCTTCGTGCTCTTCTTCCTCTTCTTTTTCGTCAATCTCTTCGCCATTAGCAATTTTTTCTGCTTCTAGGGCTTCTGCGGCCTGCTGTTGAGCTAGGGCAGAGGGAACATGTTCCATAGGGTTGAGGTAACCGCTGATAATATCAGTCAGCTTTTTGTCCCCTGCAACAACCTTGTCCCACTCGACCATTACAGCGGCGACGGTACCAGGCCAATCAGAAACCGCGGACATTAATTCCCGGGTTCCCTCTTCAATACGTTTGGCAATTTCGATTTCGCCTTCACGGGTCAACAGCTCAACAGATCCCATTTCACGCATATACATGCGCACTGGATCGGTGGTTCGGTGCTGTTCGGACTCGACGGAGGCTAAAGCGGCAGCGGCTTCAGCGGCGGCTGTTTCATCTGGGGTGTTGTCCCCGGCCATCATCAACAACTGCTCAGCATCAGGTGCCGTTTCAAAAACGGTGATGCCCATGTCGTTAATCATTTGAATAATATCTTCGACCTGTTCCGGATCGGCGATATCTTCAGGGAGGTGGTCATTCACCTCGGCGTACGTGAGATATCCTTGCTCACGACCTTTGGCGATAAGGTCTTTAATGCCGGATTGTTGCTTTTGTTTGTTTTCGGTCATAGGACAAATATACTTGTTTGGAGGGCGAAAAATAGCGCGCAATTATATCGAATTAAATCCCCGTTGTCCCTGACAATTTGGGGTTTATTCTGCATAATTTCTTTTTATAACTTTAGACTACAAGTCGTTGTTTTATCTTGTTTTTTAACTCATTTGACTGAGGATCATCGGCAAGCTGCATACGGATCTTATGTAACTGTTTGATTTCTCTCTCATTGAGTGTGTTTTGGGCCAGTAAATGAATGGCTTTTTCGGCCGCCGGAAGGGCATCAAATGCACTTCTAGTGACATGGTTGAGGGTGTCACAGAACTCCTGATGATCATCCCGGCCAGTACCCTTTGGCGGATGATAGAGTTCACTGGCGGCCAGAGCCTGCAAAACCTTGGTTTCCTGGGCATTACCGTGAGTGCCAAGCCAGTAGGCAAAGATATGGGAAGGCTTGTAGTTAGGGTTTTCCTGAACCACCTTTAGCACCCTTAGGAATAATGTCATATCTGCATCTGGCGCGGTCTTTAAAAACTCAATGTCGTCCACATGCTCGGCCAGCCCTGGATGATTGAGCAGTAGGGCGGTGAGAAACTTAATGGGAGACAGACGTATTTTGGTGCTGCGCTCAGTGCCTATATCCGGAAACAGCTCATGCTCATTACCCGGTTGGTATTCCGGTGGCTGTTCGTCCCGTTCATAATCATGCTCATAGTTCTGCGGGTCTGGGTTTGAGGCAAAGGTCGGTGCTTTTTGTGCGACTGGGGCTGCGCTGCGGTGCTCTGGTGCCTTATGGCTGGCAACATAGTCCCGCAGGTTATCCGCTGAAATGCCGGTGCGTCGCGATAGCTCCTCGAGCATTAGCTGGCGGAATACCCCCTGAGGAATACGATTAATCTGCGGCGCACAGACTTTACTCAGTCTGGCTTTGCCGTCGGCGGTGCTGGCATCAATGCCGTCGCTCAGCTGTTCAAACAGGAACTCCGACAGGGGCTGGGCGGCCTCAACTTGCTTTTGGAAGTCTTCGGTGCCCAATTTGCGCACCATGCTGTCGGGGTCTTCACCGTCGGGTAAAAACAAAAACTTGGCCGACACACCATCTTTCATTTCTGGTAACGCAATATCCAATGAGCGAGCTGCAGCACGGCGTCCAGCCTTGTCGCCATCAAAGCAAAACACGAGCTCTGAGGTGTAGCGGAACAGCTTTTGCAGATGGCTTTCGGTCAGGGCGGTGCCCAGTGTGGCCACGGCATTGTGAATACCGTATTGGGCGAGGGCGATTACATCCATATAGCCTTCGACCATAATCAAATAGGGGATTTCTTTGAGCGCTTGGCGGGCTTCGTAGAGGCCATAAAGCTCTCGGCCCTTATGGAATACCGGAGTCTCTGGCGAGTTCAGGTACTTAGGGGTGCTGTCATCGAGCACCCGGCCACCAAAGCCAATGGTGCGGCCGCGCTGATCCCTAATAGGAAACATAATGCGGTGACGAAAGCGGTCATACTGCTTTTTTTCTTCGGGCTTGATGATGATCATGCCAGATTCATCAAGCAGCTTTATTTTCTCAGGGTCTGTGCCTGAGGCTTTTAGTAGATTGTCCCAGCCTGGAGGGGCGTATCCCACACCAAACTGTGCGGCGATTTTGCCACTTAGTCCACGGCCTTTAAGGTAATCTACGGCTGAACTAGCGGCCTTGTTGGCGCGGAGCTGCTGGCGAAAGAAGCGGTCGGCTTCTGTGAGCATGGAGTAGAGACTGTCTTTTTGTTTGCTGGCTGCTCGATCTGGCGCGGCCTCTCGAGGAATTTCTAAGCCGGCATTTTTAGCGAGCATCTCCACGGCGGGCAGAAAGTCGAGGCGATCAAACTCCATTACAAAGCCAAGGGCATTGCCGCCGACGCCACAGCCGAAGCAGTAATAAAATTGCTTATCTTGGGCAACGGTAAAGGAAGGGCTTTTTTCTTCGTGAAAGGGGCAGCAGGCTTTGTAGTTTTTGCCGGCTTTTTTGAGCTGTACGCGCGTATTAACCACGTCAACAATATCGACGCGGTCGAGCAGATCATCAATAAAAGTCTGTGGTATTAGTCCAGCCATTGGCGCTACAGGTTGTTAATTTTCGAGAACATCAGTGTAACGCCTTCGGCGTGGAAATAAACGTGCTTAGCTATTTAGAGCCGCTTTTACTAAGCCACTAACGGCACCGCCATCGGCGCGGCCCTGAATCTGTGGTTTGAGTATACCCATCACCTTACCCATGTCTGCCATTGAGGCGGCACCAGTTTCGGCAACAGCTGCAGCAACCATTGCGGCGATTTCATCATCGCTCAGGGCAGTGGGCAGAAAATCTTGGATAACGCTAATTTCAGCAATTTCAATGTCAGCGAGTTCTTGGCGACCAGCATCTTCATACTGGGTAATAGAGTCGCGACGCTGTTTAACCATTTTGTCGAGAATGGCCAGTACACGGGCATCATCAACGTCGATACGCTCATCCACTTCAATGCGCTTAATGTCAGCTTGAATCAAACGGATGGCGCCGAGACGAGGTTTGTCTTTGGCACGCATGGCTGCTTTCATGGCGTCGTTAATCTGTTGTTTCATCGACATTGCTATTCTCCTTTAGGATTTGTTTTCTGAATTCCAGAAACACAAAAAGCGCCGGTTGGGCGCTCTTTGCTATAACTCACTAATACTAACTCTGGTGGGAGAGTTGGCTTAGTAGAGTCGAGTAAACTTGCGTGATTCGCGAGATACTTTTTTCTGGTTGCGCTTTACAGCTGCTGCTGCTTTACGCTTGCGTTCCCACGTAGGTTTCTCGTAGAACTCACAGCTGCGAACTTTGGCTAGTATTCCAGCCTTCTCGCATGAACGTTTAAAACGACGTAGTGCAACGTCAAAGGGCTCGTTTTCTTTAATTCGAACGCTTGGCATAAATGCTTAATCCTGTAGTGAATCTAGTCTGCCGACACAGCCTGTCTGTTGTCAGCTCTTCAAGGGCGCGTAGTCTATACACATCACCCCATCGATGCAAAGGTTTTTGCCCGCTTTTTATTGCTCTTTCAAACCAGCGAAACTACAGGTTCACACTGGGCCGCAGAGGGTTTAAAGTTGTACCCCTAAAGATTGGCAACCAAGGCCTGTATTCCATGCTTGTACTCGGTATTGAAACCTCCTGCGATGAAACCGGACTTGCTGTTTATGACAGTGAGCGTGGCTTAGTAGCGCACACGCTCTATTCCCAGGTAAAACTCCATGCAGAATATGGCGGCGTAGTGCCAGAACTGGCCTCTAGAGACCATGTGCGCAAAATACTGCCCATGTTGAATAAGGTATTAGAAGAGGCGGGCGTCGATAAAAACGAGCTAGAGGGAATTGCTTACACCGCAGGCCCCGGTTTGATGGGAGCGCTTATGGTGGGTGGTGCCATGGGCACTGCATTGGGCTTTGCCCTGGATATCCCTGTTATTGGTGTCCACCATATGGAAGGTCACCTACTGGCTCCTATGCTTGAAGATAAGCCTCCCGAGTTTCCTTTTGTTGCACTGCTGGTCTCTGGAGGCCACACCCAGCTAGTCTCGGTTGCTGGTATTGGTGAATATGAGTTGCTGGGCGAATCGGTTGATGATGCCGCCGGTGAAGCCTTCGATAAAACCGCCAAATTGCTGGATCTGGACTATCCAGGTGGTCCGGTATTGGCCGAAATGGCCGATCGTGGCCAGATTGATCGATTTAGTTTTCCTCGGCCTATGACCGATCGGCCAGGTCTGGACCTTAGTTTTTCCGGTTTAAAAACCTTTACGCGCAATCTAATCGAGAAAAACCGCGGCGATGATGTGCTACCTGATGATCAGACTATCCTAGATATCTGTGCTGGGTTTCAAGAGGCGGTGGTCGATACTCTCGTGATTAAGTGCACTCGAGCCGTGCGCCAAGCCAATATGAAAACCTTGGTGATTGCGGGCGGAGTATCCGCTAACACCCGTCTGCGGCATAAACTCGAAGTCGCGCTTGCGAAAGAGGGCGTCGAGGTGTTTTATGCACGACATGAATTTTGCACGGATAATGGCGCCATGATTGCCTACGCAGGTTGTCAGCGCTTATTAGCCGGGCAGAAAAACCCATTATTGATTAGCGCCACCCCCCGTTGGCCGCTGGATCAACTAACTAGCTTGGTACAGGAAACAGTTTGATGGATATTGTTTATATAAGAGACCTGCGTATTGAAACCATTATTGGTATTTACGACTGGGAGCGAGAAGTTAAGCAGACCGTGAGTCTGGACCTGGAAATGGCCCATGATATTCGCAAGGCCGCGGAAACAGATGATATTCAGTATGCTTTGAACTATAAATCTATTGCCAAGCGCCTTATTGCCTTTATTGAAGACGCTGAGTTTTTGCTGGTTGAGCGCATGGCGGAAGAAGTGGCCAACATAGTGACTGAAGAGTTTTCTGTGCCCTGGTTGAAACTGCGAGTCAGTAAGCCCGGAGCCCTGCGAGGCTCTCAAGATGTGGGCATTATTATTGAGCGAGGAGAGCGAACCTAGTGGCACTGATTTACCTGAGTCTGGGCAGCAATATTGATCGGCATCGGCGCATCGATGCGGCGCTTGACGCCCTGGCAGAAGGCTTTGGTGACCTCAGTATTTCCTCGGTTTATGAAAGTGAGTCAGTGGGCTTTGAGGGCGATAGCTTCTACAACCTAGTGGTGGGTATAAACACTTCACTGGCGGTGGGTGAGGTATCAAAAGTACTCAAAACCATTGAAGATCAAAACGATCGTGATCGCAGTGCGCCAAAATTTGGTGCCAGAAGTCTGGATATAGATATTTTGACTGCCGACGATGTGGCTGGTGAGGTTGATGGTATAAAACTGCCGAGAGCTGAGGTGCTTAAAAATGCATTTGTCCTGTTGCCTCTGGCCGAGATTGCCTCTGACATCAAACATCCGGTAACCGGGCAGACCTATGCTCAGCACTGGGCAGACTACGATAAAAACAAACAGAAGCTTTGGCCGGTAACCTTTATGTGGCGCGGCGAGAATCTGACCAAAGCTGATTAGCTAGCGCTATTTAATGGGTCGATTCCAATATCTGGCGAGCCGTCCCACACAAAAATCCTATAAATTCCCTTAACGGCGCGCAGATTTTGCACGCCGGTCTATACTCATCTGGTCGATCACAGGATCGTCAGACATTGGCAATGATGCCCAGACCCATCAATGGAGTAATCATGAACAAAATTCTGCTTGGCCTTACCTCTGTAAGCACGCTGGTTCTATTGCAGGCCTGCACTACTTTTGACCCCTACACCGGTGAGCAAGAAACCAGCAAAACCGCTATAGGTGCGGGCATTGGTGCGGGTGTGGGCGCCGTTATTGCCTACCTCGACAATAAAGATGAAGACAGTCGTAAGCGCAATAAGCGTATTCTTGCGGCCGCTGGCGGTGGCGCGGCCATTGGTGGTGGTATCGGCTACTACATGGATGCTCAGGAAGCCAAACTACGTAAGCAGTTGCGGGGCACTGGGGTTAGCGTCGAGCGGGTCGGTAACAATATTAATCTGGTTATGCCGGGCAATATTACTTTTGCGAGTAACAGTGCGGATATCAGCGCCCAATTCTATCCAGCGTTAGATTCTGTGGCACTGGTGATTGCTGAGTACGATAAGACGTTAGTGGTTGTAGCAGGGCATACGGATAGTGATGGTGACGAGAATTTTAATCTGGGACTTTCCCGGCAACGGGCTTCGTCAGTGTCTGGCTATCTGCGCTCCAAGGATATTTTGGCTGATCGATTAGATGCCACTGGCTTTGGTGAAACCCAGCCGATTGCCAGTAATGGCAACGCTGAGGGCAAGCAGCTTAATCGCCGTGTGGAGATAACTCTGCTGCCTATTGCTGCTGGCTAAAGGCGCCTTTTAGTGTTTATAAAATGCCTTGATGCTGCCGGATAATTGAACCTAAGGACTATTGAGCCTAANNATCTACGCATTGGCTTACAGGCTGTTGGAGCTGCCGCCATCGACGGCCAGGGTTTGGCCGGTCATGTAGGTGGCTTCAACCGCTAAAAAGTAAACCGTTTGTGCAATATCTTGCTCTGTGCCCAGTCGTCCCATGGGCACTTTGCTCAGTACGGAATTCTGTTTTACCTCATCATCTGACTCATGTTCTGGCCAGAGTATGGCGCCCGGTGCAACGCTGTTAACCCGCACATTGGGCCCTAGCTCTTTGGCTAGGGACTTGGTCATGGCGATATTGCCGGCCTTAGCGATGGTATAGATCGGATGGCTTTGCAATGCCTGACGGGCGTGCATATCTGAAATGTTCACTATTGAACCCTGACTTTCTATGAGCAATGGCGCCAGTTTTTGTGCGATAAAAAATGGCCCTTTAAGGTTGCTGTTTATCAGGTCATTCCACTGTTGGTCATCACAATTTTCTAGAGGCGTGGGGTAGAAGCTAGAGGCATTGTTGATCAGTACATCCAGTCGGCCTATAGAACACACCAGATCGGCAATTTTTTGTAAGCCAGCCATATCGTTGAGGTCAGCCTGCACCAGTAGGGCGCTATTATCCCGCTGAGCGTTAAGGTCTTCGCAGAATTTGTCGGCGGCCGCGGCTGAGTTGTTGTAATGAATAACCACCTGATAACCATGGCTGTGAAAAATTCGCCCGATCACTGCGCCAATACGACGTGCCGCGCCGGTAATTAAAACGACGGGGGACTGATTGTTATTGCTCATAAATTATTCCGAATAATGTGTTTTAAATTCTGTCAGTGCTGCCGTTTGGCGCAGGCTTAATTGCTGGCCAATTTCTGCGCCACTGATACCAGCGTCAACCAGATCGGCAATATCAGTTTTGATAACGATTTCCCGAGCCTGACGTAGATACGCAGAAGAGGGGTAATCTCGATCTTCAAACCCTGTTCGACCCCGTGCATCGGCTTCACAGCAGGTTAAAAAGTCGTCCAATCGACTGCTCGACTTAAGGGCCCCAATCGCTTTGAGCAATTTGAGTATGGTTTCTGGTTTTAGCTCGAATGCCTTGTGGCAGAGCAGATGAAACTCGGTTACCACCATGGCTAACTGGCGATGTTCATTGGGGACCTTAAGTCGGTCGCACACATCTTTTACAAGGGGTAATCCGCGGGCTTCATGGCCTGAATGACTGGGTAGTACATGGTCTGGCGTAATGCCTTTGCCCAGATCATGAACCAGCACCGAAAAACGGATGGGTGAACTGTCTGAGAGGCGTGCGGCCTGTTGTAGAGACATTAAAATATGAATGCCTGTATCGACTTCAGGGTGGTAATCCGCACGCTGAGCCACGCCAAATAACTTTTCGACTTCAGGGAAAAGCAGGGCCAGGGCACCGCAGTCCCGCAGTACTTGAATATAAACATCCGGTGAACGTTCACAGAGTGCGCGGTCGGTTTCTTTCCATACGCGCTCGGCAACCAGATGCTGTAATTCGCCACTGGCGGAAATTTCCGTCATTAATTGAAGCGTTTCGGCGGCTATGCTAAACCCAAGGTGATGATAGCGCGCAGCAAAACGGGCCACTCGCAGAACCCGCAATGGGTCTTCGGTGAAAGCATCGGAGACATGGCGAAGTACCTTATTAGCTAAATCTAGCTGGCCGCCATGGGGGTCAATAATGCTGCCGTCATGATCTTCGGCCATCGCATTAATGGTGAGGTCGCGGCGAACAAGATCGTCTTCGAGACTCACATCTGGGGCGGTGTGAAAAGCAAAACCCTGATAGCCATGACCAGACTTTCGTTCAGTTCTGGCCAGTGCATATTCCTCACCGGATTTTGTGTTGATAAACACTGGAAAGTCTTGTCCTACAGGCTGATAGCCTAACTCAACCATTTCTTCAGGTGAGCTGCCGACCACAATCCAGTCATTTTCGTCGCTGGGGTAGTCGAGCAATTTGTCACGAACGGCGCCGCCGACTCGGTAGATTTTCATGTGCGCTTCCAATGATTTTCACCATTGTAGAGTGGCGGGGGTGCTACCTCAATAAGTGATTAGGCTTCAGCGCAAGTTTGGACCAGATTGGACAGGCTAGACAGGTTAAGTATTTCGACCTCCTTTTTGTCGCACTTGATATAGCCCGACGCCTGAAAGCGGCTAAAGACTCGGCTCACTGTCTCCACGGTAAGGCCAAGATAGTTGCCAATATCGGCCCGTGACATGGGTAGACGAAATCTTGTGGGACTGAGTTTGCGACGTCCCAAGCGACCAGAGATACTCAACAGCAGGCTTGCAATGCGCTCTTCGGCAGAATTTTTGCCGAGCAGGGTAATAAGTTGCTGGTCACTGGTGATCTCGCGAGCCATAAGCTGCATAAAGTGCCGTTGTAGCGTGGGTATGCTGGCGCTGAGCTCTTCAAACTTGTTAAAGGGAATTTCGCACACGGCCGTTGTTTCCAGCGCTACCGCGGTGTTCTTGTGGGTGTCATCGGCAATGCCGTCCCAGCCAAAGATCTCCCCGGGCAGATAAAAACCGGTCACCTGCTCGGTACCGTCATCACTGACACAGTAGGCTTTAATTGAGCCGCTGCGAATAGCGTATACCGAAGAGAAGGTATCGCCGGAATAGAACACTGATTGATTTTTATGCAGAGGTTTGGTGCGCTGAATAACCTTATCAAGTCGATCTAGGTCGCCATACTCCATCGCCAGAGGTAGGCAGAGTGCGCTCATGCGGCAATCATGACAATTAGTGGGCTTAATACTGACTTTTGGTGCTTGCATCTTAATATTCCCATCCGTAGAGGTCATGCAGCTGACGACCTTGCTTCCTTTGAATAACGCCAATGTAAGTATAGACAGAGAATTGATCTACATCATGGAGATGAGTCGGTAAAAGCAAAGTATTTTTACAATGGCCTAAGCTGAATACACAGAGGAGTAATGATTAAAATTTTTGGGAGCTATTATGGAAAACATTCTTGTTGTCATGGACGGTTCTGATACGGACGAAATGCTGCTAAACCAAGCTTTAGAGCTCATTGAGGGCGGCGAGACTGATATTCACATTCTAATGTCGGTCTACGATCCGGTTGAGGAGCTGCATAAATATGTAGGTTTTGATAACTATCCAGAGGTTAAACAGGCCATTCTCGATGATGCAGAGATCAAATTGCGGGTACTCACAGACAAGTTTGCCGATCGATTTTCATCGAATATGGCCTGGGGCAAGCGTTGGCATGAGCCGGTATTGCAGGAGGCTCGAAATATTGATGCAGATTTAATTATCAAAGTCGCGGGCAAGCAGTCTTGGCTCTCTGAGGTATTGCGCACCCCCGAAGATTGGCAGCTGTTGCGCCAGGCCAGCTGTCCTGTTTGGTTGCTCAATGCGCCTAGGCAACCCATTGATAAGGTTATTGCGGCTGTTAGCACCCTAGATGAAAGCCCGGAGCACAGCGCGCTGGGTGATAGAGTCATCGTACAGGCGGAAGCGTTAGCGGCCAGCTTAAAAGTGCCATTGCAGGTGGTTGCGGTGATTCCAGATTGGAATGCGAGCCGCGCGGCAATGGCCTATGTGCCTCCCATTCCCACGCAGACCGTTTTTTTGGGTGATATTGGGGCTCAGGCATTGCAGGAGTCTCGGGAGCGGCTGGTCGCTATATTGGAGCGATTGGATATTGATGCAGACAAGGCAGAGGTTCGCACTGGAACGCTGACCTTAGAGATAATTGATGCCGTGGGTGATCAAGGCTTGTTGGTGATCGGCAGCGCAGCCCATCGCGGTCTGGCTGGTAAGTTTATTGGTAACTCATCAGAAAAAGTACTGCACCACCTGAAGGCCGATATGCTAGTCGTGCATTAGGACTATTGTTTTTTGGGGCCCCAAAGTTGCTCGAGGCGCTTGTCGCGACCGCAGTTCCAGCGGTAGTAGGTATAGCGTGTCGGGCTCTTTTTGTAATAGTCCTGATGGTATATTTCGGCCACATAAAACGCGGTGGCCAATGTAATTTCCGTCGCCACTGAAGTCTCAAGTTTACCGCTCTCGACTACCTTATCTAGGGAGGCCAGGGCAGCACTTTTCTGTGCCTCATTGTGATAAAAAAGCTCACTGCGATACTGCAGGCCGCGATCACAGAACTGACCGGTGGCATCCTCTGGATCAACATTCACCCAAAAGTGCTCAAGAAGCTGTTCGAAGCTAATAATGCTGTTATCAAAGGTTATTTGCACGGCCTCTGTATGGCCGGTGGTGCCAGATGAAACCTGTTTATAGCTAGGATTGGGCACATTACCGCCGATGTAGCCAGAGACCGCAGAGACCACACCGTCCAGTTTTTCAAAGTCACTTTCCATGCACCAAAAACAGCCACCCGCAAAGGTCGCTATATCTTCCTCTGCCTCAATGCTAATGGAAAAAACGCTTAGTAAAGACAAGCATAGGGCCAATTGTCTGGCGGGAAAACTAAAGGTTATCACTGCAATCTCCGGATTATAAAAGCATTATTTTTATGGGGTAAAAGTAAGGCTTTGACTGGTAAACGGTGAATAGTTTCCCTGCAGAGCCTATTTAGAAAGATCGCTGGTTTGGGTCTCAGATCCATAAAGCTGAATCTTAGGCCTAAAACTCTCTTCAAAACAGTCTTTTATTACTTGACGGGCCTGTCTTTTAGACTTAATTTCGCCATGTGGTTACTGGTATTTTTGGCGATTCCATATTTCAGTATGAGGTTTAATTATGGCAGGCGATCTAGATGATGTAGAGGGCATTGAAGGCATAGCGAACGATGCCGTCAGAATGGATGGTCCTCCTCTGCGTAGAGCGCGACCCGAGTCTCTATCGGATAAGCAGCAGGCACAGCTGAGCATGGAATCCAGACGTCGTCTTGAAGAAAAGCTCGAAGAAACGCGCGTCAAAAAACAAATGCAAGAGTACGACTTTGATTATGACTTTGATGACGATTGGGGCTAGAAAACACGGCCCCTTCAGCCCCGATAACTAATTGACCTAAACTCAACATTTTCCCCCTTATTTTTGGCATAATACCGAGCGAAAATAGCCTCGGATAAACCAGTTGCCCAATACTCCACTTCTCGCAGTCGAACGCCTCCAATTTGAGCGCGATGATTGCAATGTCTTCGAACAAATCGACCTCACCGTCGGTCGAGGCGAGATCGTGCAGATCGAAGGGCCCAATGGCGCGGGCAAAACGACTCTGATGCGTCTGCTCACTACCGCATTGCAGCCGACGTCTGGAAATATTAGTTACGCAGGGCAGGATATTGGTCTGTGTCGTTACGAGTACCTCTCTGACATTCTGTATCTGGGTCATCAGCCTGGGGTTAAGATGACCCTCACCGCGGAAGAAAATTTACGTTGGATGGCCGCTGATAGCAGTAGGTCTGCGCAGGATGCCCTAGCCGCCGTCGGGCTTGCCGGCTACGGCGATGTTCCCTGCTATAACCTCTCTGCAGGCCAACATCGACGCGTTGCTCTCGCGCGCTTATTAACGACAGATGCCAGACTCTGGTATCTGGACGAACCCTTTACTGCCATCGACAAGCAGGGCGTCAGCTTTCTCGAAAAATGTATGAGTGACCATGTTAAGGGGGGCGGGGCAATATTGCTTTCGACCCACCAAGATCTGGCAATCGATGGCGTGCGTAAATATGGTATTAGCCCCCATGCTGATCAGAGGGGACTGTAATGGCGAGCGGATTTTCAGCGTATTTACGCCGAGACCTATTATTGGCCTACAGGCGACGAGGTGAAGCGGCGAGTCCCCTGATATTTTTTGTCATGGTATCAACCTTGATCCCTCTGGGCATCACACCAGAATCAGCCCGTTTAGCCGAGATTGCCCCCGGTATTATCTGGGTAATGGCGCTGCTGGCAACGCTGCTGTCCACTGACAGTTTGTTTGCCAGTGACTACCAAGACGGCTCATTGGAACAGCTGTTAATTAGCCCTCAATTACTGGCCATGCCTGTACTGGGAAAGATAACGGCCCACTGGATGGTAACGGGTCTGCCGTTGACTCTGGCGTCACCTTTATTAGGGCTGATGCTGTCACTGCCTGCAGAGGGCTATGTTCCCATGATGGCTAGCTTGGCGATAGGCACAGCCTGCCTGAGTCTGGTAGGTTCAGTTGGCGCTGCATTGACTGTATCCCTGCGCAAAGGCGGTCTATTACTGTCACTGCTGGTGATGCCCCTGTATATGCCGGTCATTATTTTTGGCAGTGCCACCGTGCAAAGCGCGATTGATGGTTTTGCCTGGTTTGGTCCCCTGGCTATTTTGGGCGCCATGTTGGCGGCGGCGATTGCCCTTTGCCCTCTAGCTGCAGCCGGCGCGTTGCGACTAACGAGTATTAATTAAACTGTTTAGGTTATTTAAACCAGAAGACAAAGAGCATAAGAGACGAGAGATATGAATTGGCTAACAAATTGGTCCCCCAGCTGGCAGTGGTTTCACCGTCTTGGATCGCCGCGCTGGTTTTATCAGACCACCGGGCGCTGGTTGCCCTGGCTCAGCCTGCTGGCGCTCGCATTGTTGGGCACCGGTTTAGTTTGGGGTCTGGGCTTTGCGCCGCAGGATGCCAAGCAGGGCAATAGCTTTCGCATTATTTACCTTCATGTTCCAGCCTCATTTTTAGCGCTTGCCGGTTATTACATTATGGCGATTGCCGGTGCTGTAGGTTTGATCTGGAAGATGAAGCTATCTTATATGGTCATGAAATCGGCCGCACCTATAGGGGCTGTACTAACCTTTTTGGCCTTATTTACTGGCGCTGTCTGGGGTAAGCCCACCTGGGGAACCTACTGGGTTTGGGATGCGCGGATTACGTCTATGTTGATTCTGCTGTTCCTCTATCTGGGAGTGCTAGCGTTGCAGTACGCATTCCAAAGTAATGAGGCGGGCAATAAAGCCAGCGCCATATTGGCCCTAGTAGGCACAGTGAATATTCCAATTATTTATAAGTCAGTTGACTGGTGGTACACCTTGCACCAGCCGGCGACCATCAAGTTAACCTCGGCACCCAGCATGCACCCAGATATGTTCCAGCCTTTGTTAGTGATGATACTGGGATTCTATTGCTTCTATGTCGTCGCGCTCTTTTTGTTTACCCGCGCCGAGATACTGCGCCGTGAACGCAAAACCACCTGGGTGAAAGAGCTTGTATTGGGAGAGCCTCAGTCATGAAGTTTCAGTTTGAAAACCTGCAGCAGATGTTCATTATGGAAGGCCATGGCCCCTATGTATGGACCGCTGTATTGGTATCAGTGGCGATGATGGTCTGGTTGATTATCAAACCCTTAGCTGACCGCAGGGCAGCACTTAAGGATGTCGCCGCTGATAGTGCGCGAACCGCAAAATCTAATGGAGAAACATGATGCACCCGTTGCGCAAACAGCGTTTACAGCAGGTTATTCTGATTGTCGTGGCTGCCACAGTGGTGGTGGGTCTCGTTGTTTATATGCTCGGTCAGAACGCTAATTATTTTTATACTCCGTCGCAGATTGCCGCGGGTGAATCGCCAAAGGGTGTATTTATTCGCGCGGGCGGCATGGTGGTCGAGGGTAGTGTGGAACGTGCCCCAGACTCTCTCGATGTGCAGTTTTCAGTCACCGATGGTGCGTCAATTTTGGTGATTCAACACAGTGGCATTTTGCCGGACCTGTTTGATGAGGGTGAGGCAGCGATTGCCGCGGGCATCGTGGATGAAAATCTGGTGCTACAGGCCACAGAAGTGCTGGCCAAGCACGATGAGAAGTACACCCCACCAGAAGTTGCCGATGCAATGAACCAGGCCTACGAGCGCAAGCAGGAACAAAAACAAGAGCAAAAACAAGAATATAAACAAAAGCAGCAGGGTGCCCAATGACTCCAGAGTTAGGTCAAGCCGCGTTAATTGTTGCTCTCTGTCTGGCAGTGGCTCAAACGGTGGCCCCCATGGTGGGATCATTTGCCGGTTATAAAAGTTGGATGCGTCTCGGGCATTCATTAGCCCTAGGTCAGTTTGCGTTTATGGCGGCGTCATTCGCCTGCCTGACCAATGCCTTCTTGTTGGATGATTTCTCCTTGGCCTATGTGGCCAACAACTCCAACACTCTCTTGCCAGTGCAGTTTAAAGTGAGTGCTGTATGGGGCGGACACGAGGGGTCGTTATTACTCTGGGCGCTTATTTTGGCCGGTTGGTCTGCGGCCGTCGCGCTGTTTAGTCGTGAGCTACCTCTGGTGTTGTCTGCGAGAGTACTGTCTATTTTGGGTGGAATCTCTATTGGGTTTGCCTTGTTTTTATTGCTGACCTCCAACCCTTTTGAGCGTATTCTGCCCATCTCGCCTATTGAGGGGGGTGACCTTAATCCACTGCTTCAGGACTTTGGTCTCATCGTGCATCCCCCCATGCTATATATGGGGTATGTGGGCTTTTCAGTCCCTTTTGCCTTTGCCATTGCCGCACTTATCGGTGGCCAATTCGACAGTGCCTGGTCCCGTTGGGTACGTCCCTGGGTCAATACAGCCTGGGTGTTTCTGACTATCGGTATAACCCTCGGTAGCTGGTGGGCTTACTATGAGCTTGGCTGGGGTGGATGGTGGTTCTGGGATCCCGTTGAGAATGCGTCATTTATGCCCTGGCTAGTGGGTACAGCCCTGGTGCACAGTATTGCAGCCACAGAAAAGCGCGGTGTGTTTCGCAGCTGGACGCTACTGCTGGCAATTTTCGCCTTCTCCCTTAGTTTGCTGGGCACCTTTTTGGTGCGTTCCGGCATTCTGACCTCGGTACATGCCTTCGCCAGCGATCCCGAGCGGGGTATTTTTATTCTGGCTTTTTTGGCCATTGTGATTGGCGGCTCATTGCTGCTCTTTGCACTGCGCGGCCCTGCCATGCAGCAAGATGTTAAATACAGCGGCTGGTCTCGCGAGATGTTTTTGCTGATCAATAATATTCTGTTAGTCAGCTCTATGACCATGATTTTGATAGGCACTCTCTATCCGCTGTTGGCGGATGTATTGGATCTGGGAAAAATCTCCGTAGGCCCTCCCTACTTTGATTTCTTCTTTGTGCCCCTGATGAGTGGACTGATGATTTGCCTTGGCTTCGCTGGGTTTACTCGCTGGAAGAAAACCGATGTCAATGTACTGGTGCGCAAGGGCCTATGGCCTGCAGTAATAAGTGTCGCACTGGCGCTGTTATTGCCTCTGTTAGCGGATCAGTACTCATGGATTGCGGTATTTACCCTACTGCTGGTTTCTTGGGTTATCACCATGACCCTGGAGGATCTGCTGCTTAAAACTGAGGGCAGGGTATCTAAGGTTAGAACCCTCACCGGTAGCTACTGGGGAATGATCTGTGCCCATATCGGCATTGCCGTCTGTGCCCTAGGGGTTGGCCTGAGTACGGCCTATGATGCCCAGCGTGATGTGCGCATGGCGCCAGGCGACAGTGCTGAAGTATCGGGTTACCAGTTTGACTTTGTAAGCCTCAAACAGATACAGGGACCGAATTTTTCCGCCTACCGAGGTGAGATCGTGGTGATGTCTGGGGGTAAAGTGGTTGCTACCATGCTTCCCGAGAAGCGCAGCTATCGTGCCGGTGGTCAGGTCATGACCGAGGCGGCAATTGACGGCAAACTAAGCCGCGATCTCTATGTTTCGTTAGGGGAACCGCTCGCGGGAGATGCCTGGGCCATCAGGCTCTACGTAAAACCTTTTGTGCGCTGCATCTGGCTCGGAGGTTTATTGATTGGATTAGGTGGTTTGTTAGCCGCCTTTGATAAACGCTATCGCCGGCGCAAACCAGCGGTGACCAAAGCCTCTCAAACAGAGGGGATTACCCTTTGAATCGATTAGCGCTTTTTATACCTCTGGCACTCTTTGTTGGCCTGTCTTTGGTGCTGCTATTGGGGCTGGATAAAGACCCCACAGATTTGCCTTCGGCGCTGGTCGGCGAAGCCTTTCCCCTGTTTAATTTACCCTCCCTCAAAGATGAGCAAAATGTCGTTACTGAGCAGGATTTTAACGGTGAAGTGGTGTTGGTTAATGTCTGGGCGACCTGGTGTTTTGCCTGCCGTATTGAGCACCCAATGCTTAACAAGTTATCGGAGCAGGGGGTTAAAATTATTGGCCTCAACTATAAAGATCAGCGAGCTGGAGCACTGGCATGGCTGGCCGAGCGGGGCGATCCGTACCAGTTTAATATCTTCGATGCCAAGGGCAGTTTAGGCATTGATTTAGGCGTTTATGGCGCACCGGAAACCTATTTGGTGGATGCCGATGGCATTATCCGACACCGTCGAGTGGGTGTAGTTGACGACCGAGTTTGGGAATCTGAGTTTCGCGCTATTTATGAGCAGATAACCGGTACCGAGCAATGAGGTTAGCCATTCTGTTATTACTGTCTCTGTTCACTTTTGCGGCCAGTACTGAAGGAATAGAAAGTACTGAAGTAATAGAAAGCCCTGAAGCAAAAAAAGGGGCAGAAGTGGTCGCATTTTCCGATGAGTCTCTGCGTCCGCGATATCACCAGCTGCTTCAAGAGCTGCGTTGTCCAAAGTGTCAAAATCAAAACCTGGCAGATTCCAATTCGCCGATTTCCCAAGACTTACGTCGCGAAATTCGGCGTATGCTCGAAGAGCAGATGACCGACAAACAGATTAAAGACTACCTTAAGTCACGCTATTCAGAATTCATTCTGTACCGCCCCGAAGTCAATAAAAATACCTGGTTACTCTGGGGTTCCCCCGTGCTAGTCGTGCTGCTGGGATTACTGATTCTGCTACGCCATAATCGCAAGCCAAAGCCCATAGCCGGTGGAGAGATATCCACAGCCATTGGAGGTGCGGGTACAGCCAGTAAAGAAGCGCCCACAAAGTCCAGCGATCAACAGCGCTTGGCCGAACTGCTTGGCGACAAGGAAAATCAACAATGATACTAACCATAGTGCTGTTGCTTGCAGGGGCGAGTGTCTTTGTACTGTATCCCTTTATTGTTCGGCACAGTGACGAAGGAAGTGGCACTGGGGATGGCAATGAGAGCATTGCAGCCATGCGCCAGCAGGCCAACGTCGACCTGTTTAAAGAACAGCAGGCACAGTTTCAGCAGCAGCTAGATAGAGCTGAGATTGATAAGGCGGAATATCAGCGTCTGATCACCGATGCCCAGCAGCTATTACTGCGCAACACCGAGGCCAAGTCTGGCCTGGCTGACCGAGTCAACAAGCAGGGTCTGTGGCTGGTGCCGGTTTTGCTGTTGCTTATCGCGTCGACCACCTTCTTTACCTATCAGCAAATAGGGGCGGAAGATGACGAGAATATTAAACGTCTTATGAACCTAGCTGCCGAGCAAACCACCGAACAGCAGGCAGCGGATTGGAATGCCGAGTTAATCGCCGCCATCGCCGAGCGAGTACAGCAGCGGCCGGACAATATTTACTACTGGGCCATGCTCGCCCAATCCTCTATTGCGAAGGGGGATATTCTTGCTGCGAGCAAATATTTTGCCTCAGCCATTGAGGTAGAGCCCGGCGATAGCTTTCTGCTCGCGCAGTATGCCGAAGCACTATTTTTAGTGGATGGCAGTCGCTTTACCGACCGCGTGAGCACTGCCTTGGATCAGGCCTTTGCCGCGGATTCCAATAACCAAACTGTGCTCGGTTTAAAAGGCATTCAGGCCTTTGAAAATCGTGAATTCAAGCTTGCCATTACCTATTGGGAAGGTGCTCGCCGCGGAATGGATCCGGCCAGCCCCACCTGGCAGGCATTGCAGTCCGGTATTGAGCGCGTCAATCTGGTTATTGCAGCATTGGCGGATTTAGAGCATCCACTTGTTGATGATAAAGAAGCGCTGCAGGCATCGACTGCAGAGGCAGCAACGACCGTAAAAATAGCCATTAGCATCAGCCCCGACGTCCCCTTCAGTCAAGACCAACTAGTGTTTGTGGCCGCAGTCCGTGAAACCGGGCCACCCATGCCTCTGGCCGCGCGTAAGCTGCGCGCCGGCGATCTTCCTATCAGCATTACACTGAGTGATAAAGATGCCCTAATGGCAGGCCAGAATCTCTCCAGTGTCAGTCGTATTCGCCTAGTAGCGCGGCTCTCAGCAAGTGGTTCCGCCACACCTCAATCCGGTGACTGGGAGGGAGTTTCTGATGGCTTCGATTTGGCCTCAAGCCAACAGCTGAAAACCCTGAATATTAACCGCCAAAGACCTTAGCTGTGTAGTGACTGCCGCGCGCAGAGCGTGTAGAATTCTATGCTTAGTTTTATGCAATCCTGCGGCCAACGGACTTGACCCAACATAAACAGAAATGACTAAACATGCGGCTTAAATCGATCAAATTAGCTGGGTTCAAATCCTTTGTGGACCCAACCAACGTTTACTTCCCAAGCAACCTCTGCGCTGTTGTTGGCCCCAATGGCTGCGGCAAGTCGAATATTATCGACGCCGTGCGCTGGGTAATGGGCGAAAGCTCTGCCAAGAACCTCCGTGGCGAGTCCATGACCGATGTTATTTTCAACGGTTCTGGTGGACGTAAACCCGTAGGTCAGGCATCGATTGAATTAATTTTTGATAATAGCGATGGCACCATTGTCGGCGAATATGCCGCCTACAATGAAATTGGCATCAAGCGCAAAGTTACCCGTGATGGGCAGTCTAATTACTATTTAAATGGCAACAAATGTCGTCGCCGGGATATCACCGATATCTTCCTGGGCACAGGTCTTGGGCCACGTAGCTACGCGATTATTGAGCAGGGCATGATCTCGCGGCTCATTGAAGCCAAACCCGAAGAGCTGCGCATCTATATTGAAGAAGCCGCAGGGATTTCAAAATACAAAGAACGCCGTCGTGAAACCGAAGGCCGCATTCGCCGCACCATGGAAAACCTTGAGCGTCTCACGGATATCCGCGATGAGCTGGGTCGTCAGCTTGGTCGTCTTGAACGTCAGGCCAAGGCCGCTGAAAAATACTCCGAATACAAAAAAGACGAACGTCAGGTCTCAGCTGAATTGCTGGCCCTAAAATGGCGTGGTTACGATGCCTCTGCCAGCGAGCAAAAGCAGGTTATCGGCGGCTTTGAAATTGAGCTAGAAAAAGTGATTACCCAACGCAGTGCCTGCGACACCAGCATTGAAAAGTTGCGTACCCAGTTTACCGATCAGGGTGATGCCCTGAATGAAGTCCAGGCAAGGTTCTACAAAATTGGCGGCGATGTTGCCCGCATCGAACAGGCCATCGAACACGCACAGCAGCGTGCCCAAGAGCTGCACAAAGATTTAGAACAAACCGAACGTAACTTTACCGAAGCTGAAGAGCATCTCAATACCGACCGCCAAAAAGCCGCCGGTTGGGATGCAGAATTTAATGAGTTGGTTCCCGGTCTAGAAGAAGCCAGCAAAGCTGAAGCTATCTCCGCAGAAGCGTTACAGTCCGCCGAGTTGGCCATGCAAAATTGGCAGCAGGCCTGGGATGAGTTTAACCAGACATCAGCTAGCCCTCGCCAGCAGGCAGAGGTGCAGCAGTCACGCATTCAGCATTTGGAACAGTTGCTACGTCGCCTAACCGAGCGCCAGCAAGCCCTTTCTAATGAAGCCAACAGCTTTCAAGCCAGTCCCGCCGAAGAAGAGATGGCGCTTATTCAAGAAATGCTCGCCGAGTCTAAGCTCGCCCGAGACGCTATCGATACCCAGCGCATTGAAAACGGCCAAGACATTGAAACCCTGCGCGGCCAAGAAAAAATCGCCGCCGCAGAACATGACGAAGCCCGCAGTCGTCAGCAAACATTAAAAGGCCGTCAGGCATCTCTCGAAGCGTTGCAGCAGGCCGCCATGGGCGACGATGCTGAGAAGCAGTGGTTAGCCGCCAAAGGTCTGGGCGATAAACCCCGACTAGCAGACTCAGTGGTCGCTGCCAGTGGTTGGGACGTGGCAGCAGAAACAGTATTGGGTAGCTATCTCCAAGCGATTGCAGTCGATGATATCGCCAGCAATATCGGCCTACTCGATGACTTTAAAAAGGGCGAATTACTCCTTATCGGGAAAGCCTCTACAACAGCAACCTCCGGCAATAAAGGCCAGTTGCTCAGCGACCTGGTAACCGGTGATTCCGCTCAGGCGCTCATGGCCAATGTCTATGCCGCCGAAAGTCTGGCAGACGCACTAAAGCTGCAGCCGACATTATCGGCTATCGAATCTGTGGTTACCCGCGAAGGTATCTGGTTGGGCAGCAACTGGTTGCGTGTGGCACGAGACAAAGACGCGACTGCTGGTGTGTTAAAGCGCAAGCAAGAGCTAGAAGCCATTAGCCAAGAGACTGTCCAGCTCAACGAAAAAGTCATCGAGCTTGAAGATATACGTCAGGGCAACGAGCAACGCCTGCGCAGCCTTGAAGCCACCCGTCAGGAAATTGCCAGCAATGTTGCTCAGCAGCAGAATAGCTATGCCGAGATGCGTTCCAAGCTCAGCGGTTTTGAAGTTCAGATAGAGCAGTACAAGGCCCGCAAAGAGCGTGCTGAAACTGAGCTTACTGAGGTACAGCAACAAACCGAGACCGAGCAGGAAAATCTGGCCAAGGCGCGAGTCATGTTGCAAGAGTCCATCGAAAAGATGGACGCAGATACCGTGCAGCGCGAAGCATTAATGAAACAGCGTGACCTGTGTCGCAGTGAACTTGATGAGGTGCGCCAGACTGCCCGCCATGATCGCGATCGTCGCCAAGAGTTAGCCATGCGTGAAGGCTCATTGCAGACCCAGCTAAATTCTATCCGCGAGGGTATTGGTCGTCTTGAAACTCAGGTTGAGCGTCTTCAAGAGCGTCGCCAACAGCTTCGTGAAGCCTTCAATATTAAAGAAGATCCCACTGAAGGTTACAAAGTCGAGCTTGAAACCCAGCTCGAAGCGCGCCTCTTAGTGGACGCCGAATTGACCGAAGCCCGAGCCGGTGTTGAGTCGGTAGAGCACCAGATGCGCGAGCAGGAAAAACTGCGTGGCGAGCTGGAAATTGAAATACAGGCCGTGCGAGTTAAGCTCGAAGAACGCCGTATTGCAGCGCAAGAAATCAGCACGCTAAGTCGCACCATTGAAGAGCAGATAGCCGAGAAAGAAGCCGATCTGCCAACCCTACTTGAAAGCCTTGCCGATGACGCAGACCTGGTAGATTGGGAAGAGCAACTTCAGCTAATTGGTAATCGTATCTCCCGTCTTGGGCCGATTAACCTGGCCGCCATTGACGAGTATAAAATTGAGTCCGAGCGCAAAGATTATCTAGACCAGCAAAATGCTGAATTAGAAGAAGCGCTCAACACATTACAAAATGCCATACAGAAGATTGATCGCGAAACCCGCACGCGCTTTAAAGAGACCTTCGATTTAGTCAATGGTCATCTGCAAGCCTTATTCCCGAAACTGTTTGGCGGTGGCCATGCGTATTTGGAAATGACTGGCGACGATCTGTTAGATACAGGTGTCACATTGATGGCCCGACCACCGGGTAAAAAGAATGCCTCGATTCACCTACTTTCTGGTGGTGAAAAAGCAATGACGGCAATCGCCATGGTATTTGCTATATTTAAACTTAATCCGGCACCGTTTTGTATGCTTGATGAGGTTGATGCCCCCCTAGATGACGCCAACGTGGGCCGCTATGCTGCCATGGTTAAAGAGATGTCATCTGAGGTGCAGTTTATTTTTATTACTCACAACAAGATTTCCATGGAAGCGGCAAATCAGTTGATGGGTGTCACTATGCATGAACCAGGCGTATCTAGACTGGTCACTGTAGATGTAAATCAGGCTGCTGAATTAGCCGATGCCTGATAACGTTAAATTATTGAGCACGCTATAAATATGGATTATTTTGGCCCCCGAGAAGTACTCATTGTTGTTGGCGTATTGGTTATTCTCGCCATAATTCTTGATGGTGCGCGGCGTATAAAGCGCAATCGTTACGAAAATTTACAGATGTCATCGCGCAAATTGCGCAAGGCCTCCGCTCAGGATGTTACCAAAGAAGAGTTGGATGCATTAGAAGCAAGCCAGTTCCCCTCGGGCCGAGCCCGTGTTATTGGTGTTCGTGACGAGGGCGATATTCAGCAAGTAGAAGATAGTTTGCGACGCCCCAATGGTTTCGGTTTTGATCGCGAGCCAGAGCAGGAAGTGTTTGATCTGGATAACTCAATCTATGAGCGTCAGCGAGCCGAATTAACCCAGCAGGCTCAGCCTCAAAAACCGGCCGAAAAACCAAATACCCAACCTGAAGAAGTTCTGGTTATTCATTTGATGGCGAACAAGGGAGAAAAGGTTGCTGGCCAGCAGTTGTTGGATGCCGTGCTCAGTGCAGGCCTTCGCTATGGCGCCATGAAAATCTTCCACCGTCATCTCAGTGATGACGGCTCCGGCCCAGTGCTGTTTAGTATGGCCAACCTGGTTAACCCCGGCACCTTTGATTTAAATACCATGGGTGATCTCGAGGTTCCAGGCGTCACATTGTTTATGGCGCTGGACGATATAGCAGATCCTGTCGACGCCCTCAATATTATGATTGAAGCGGTGGACAGTATAGTTGGCGACTTGCAGCTAAATGTAATGGATGAGTCGCGCAGTTCAATGACGCGAAACACCATTGAACACTACCGACAGCGTGCCCGGGATGTGTCAGTTCGACGCGACCAAAGTAGCTGAATTACCACGGCGACAATATGCAGCAAATTTCAGACGATGTTCTAAGGGAGTATGAACATCTCAAAGATGCGTTAAACCAGCATAATCACCGCTACTATGTTCTGGACGATCCCTCGGTTCCGGACAGCGAATACGACCGTCAAATGCGTGAGCTACAGGCCATTGAAGCCCAGTATCCCGGGCTGCTTAGTGAAGACTCCCCCAGTCAACGTGTCGGTGGCAAGGCGCTAGAATCCTTTACACAGGTACGCCACACCGTGGCCATGCTGTCCCTAGAAAACGCCTTTAGTGACGCAGAACTCGAAGACTTTGATCGCCGTATTAAAGACCGTTTAAATTATGCCGCCCTAAAAAATCCCACAGAAATAGAATTTGCCTGCGAGCCAAAACTCGATGGCGTTGCGGTTAGCCTGCTCTATGAAAATGGACAGTTAGTGCGGGGTGCCACCCGCGGGGATGGTTCAGTGGGGGAAGACATTACCGCCAATGTACGCACCATCAAAAGTATTCCCCTTAAACTTCGCGGCGACAATATTCCTAAATTACTTGAAGTGCGTGGTGAAATATATCTGCCCCGTCCGGGCTTTGACGCACTAAATGCCAAAGCCATAGCCGCGGGCGAAAAAACCTTTGTTAACCCACGCAACGCAGCGGCGGGAAGTCTACGCCAGCTAGATTCAAAAATAACCGCCAGCCGACCCCTAGAAATGTGTGCCTATTCCGTGGGCCAGTTTGAGGCTGAGGTAACCCCAGATAGCCACACCCATATGCTCGAGACACTCGGCGGTTGGGGCTTTAAAATTAATGAACATGTTGTGGCCGTTATTGGTATTGCCGCCTGTGAAGACTATTACAGCGCCATGGCCAAACGCCGTGACCAGCTGACCTATGATATTGATGGCATCGTTTACAAAGTTAATAACCTAGCCCTGCAGCAGCGTTTAGGTTTTGTGGCCAAGGCGCCGCGCTGGGCCATTGCACGAAAGTTTCCCGCCCAGGAAGAAATGACCAAGCTGCTCGACGTGGAATTTCAAGTGGGTCGCACTGGAGCAATAACACCAGTGGCCCGACTAGCGCCGGTCTTTGTCGGTGGAGTTACGGTAAGCAATGCCACCCTGCACAATGGCGACGAAATAAAACGGCTGGGTGTATGTATTGGCGACACCGTAATTATTCGCCGTGCCGGTGATGTGATTCCCCAAATCGCCAAAGTGATTTTAGAAAAACGCCCGGAAGATGCTCAACAAATTGTATTTCCCGAGCGTTGCCCCGTCTGTCAGTCCTCGGTAAAACGCGCCGAAGGTGAGGCAGTTGCTCGCTGCACTGGCGGACTTTTCTGTGGTGCTCAGATTAAAGAAGCGATAAAACATTTTGCCTCACGCAAGGCCATGGACATTGATGGCCTCGGTGACAAGTTAGTTGAGCTGTTAGTCGATGCTGGGTCTATTTATTCTGTGGCCGACCTCTTTGAATTAAATGTGGATCAGCTATTAGGCCTCGAACGCATGGCGGATAAATCGGCAACCAACTTAACCGCCGCGATAACCGCCAGTAAAGAAACCACCCTCGCTAAATTTTTATATTCGTTGGGTATTAGAGAAGTGGGCGAGGCGACGGCACAAACCTTAGCGAACAATTTTGGCTCATTAGAAGCGGTGATCGAAGCCGATGCTGAACAGCTGTTAGACGTCGACGATATTGGCCCAGTGGTCGCAAAGCATATTGTTAATTTTTTCAGCAATCCGGATAATCTGTCTATTATTCAGGCACTGCGTGAGTCTGGGGTAAACTGGGCCGATATAGACCAGAATGCTCAGGCATCGCAGCCCCTAAAAGGCCAGACCTGGGTGCTTACCGGCGGCATGGAAATAATGAGTCGTGCCGAAGCCAAAGATCGTCTGCAGGCTCTGGGTGCCAAGGTTGCTGGCAGTGTTTCCGCCAAGACCTCACAGGTAGTGGCAGGGCCGGGGGCAGGTTCGAAATTGACCAAGGCTCAGTCACTGGATATTCCGGTGCTGGACGAAGCGGGATTTTTGGAGTATTTAAACAGGTTAGGGTAACAGGGAAGGGAATATGGATATTCAATCTGAGTCAGTGGTGTACGGCTGTATTAAAGATGTAGCCTTGGTAGATATTAGCGAACATCGGCGTAGTAATCGTGAAGCCATGCTCGAGTTGCCCTCGGCAGAGTCATGGACGCTGGTGAACCGAGAGATGTTTTCGCTGCCGGAAAACACCATGACCGATATAAGTTTAAGCACCGAAGTGATGCATTTCGGCGCCTCCTATAAGGGGGTAGAACACGAGTGGAAATACTGGCTCGAGCAGTTTGAAAATTTACTGCGCAAAATGTACTGGGTCTCGGCCACGGTACATCTTGAAACAGAAATGTCGGGGCTGCATTCATTTGTCTTTGAAACCAGTGATGCGGCACATGTGCCCAACCAGTCGAATATTAATATTCGCTGCGAATGGCTGAAAGAGGTTGGCTAAGTACTTACCCAACCAACAGACCAACCGACCAACAAAAATTAAAAAAATCAGAAAGGTTAATCAATGGCCAAGTTAAAAAAAGAAATAAGACAGCGCTCGGCTTGGATAGCCTCCATGCTTGGCTGTCTGGCATTTCTGCTCATGGCCGTCAAAGTTTATGATGTTCCCGTCTCCACCATGACCGCTAACCTAATGTTTATGCTCGGCGGACTGATGCTAATTATTGGTGCTGCTGCAATGCTAGGCTGGATGATCGCCTATCTGCGCAAGCGATTTCGCTAGGTGATGTCACCGAAAGCGTCGACTCAGCGTTTTTCCTTTCGTTACTTTCTGGCAACTATCGGCACAAGTAATCTGGCTATGGGGCTGCACAAGGTGCTCTATCCCTGGTTAGTGGTGGGCGTGTTAATGGAATCCCCCAGTCGTTTGGGCTTGGCTCAAATGGCGGTTTTACTGCCTAATTTACTGTTTCTTTTGCCAGGCGGCATAGCCTCAGATCGCCGTCATCGTGGCACTTGGTTGTCGCTGCTGTATTTGGTTTATCTGTTACCTCTGGGTCTTATTCTGGCCTCTGTATTGACCGGCGAACTCACCTTTACCCTGCTGCTGTTATTTGGTGTGGCCTTCGGCACTATCTCTGCATTTGTGCAGCCGGCCCGCGAGAGCTTGCTCGGGTATGCCGCCCCAGAAATTATGCATCAGACCGTAGCCAAGGTTATGGTGACCCAGTTTATTGCTCAGGGCATTGGCTTCTGGATTGCCGGACAGCTCGACATTGTTAGTCTGCCCCAGTTACTGCTATTTCAGATGCTCATATTTGTGATTAGCGCCGTGCTAATAAGGCGAAGCCATCCTGTTCCCTTAGGTGGCGTAAAACCGGTGGTTGAGAAGAAAACCCTCAAGCACAGCTGGAAAGAATTGGGCGAAGGACTACAAATATTCCGTGATGATAAAGGCCTGCTGCACCTATTGATGATTGTATTTGCCACCGGATTTTTAGCCTTCGGTGTCTATCTGGTGGGCATGCCGCTGATTGCTCGTGAGCTTTATGACGGAGGGGCAGGGCTCTATGCGACCTTGCAGATTGTATTTTCTCTGGGCATCGTCAGTGCCAATTTTGGTGTTATGAAACGCAGTAAAATGTTTAATCGCCCGGGTAGGCTAATGGTTATAAGCTTCTTATTGCGCGGGAGTCTGGTGGGTATTATTGCGACCGTGCCGAGCATGTGGATCTTATTTCCGGTGGTCTATATCTGGGGATTCTTCTCTGGCCTGTCCATGACGTTGGGCCGGACTATTTTGCATAACCAGGTATCCCATGAGGTCCGCTCAAGAGCGGCTTCGGTCTACCAACTCTGCCTATTTGGTGGCGCGCCTTTGGGAGCCTGGGTTTGCGGTGTCACGGTAGAGAGTATCGGCCTAAGTTCAACCTTCATGGTGATCGCTGCCGCTAGCTTTAGTGTCGCGGTGTTAACCGCACTGTTTTCGCCCCTGTGGCATGTCCGCGGCGACATTACAGAAGCCTAGCTTTTTTGTAATGCCGCCAGCCCTGAGCTGCCCATAATAAAGAGCCCTCAGCTTCTCGTAACAATGAACCCTGAGCCTACTAAAGATTGAATGCAATCAACGCCGCAGTAACGGCAACATTCAGAGACTCAACCCCATTCGCCATAGGAATACCAATACGGTGATCACTCAGCGCCGCTATCTCTTTACTCACCCCTTCAGACTCATTGCCCAGTACAAAAATAACTGGCCCAGTGGGTACAAATTCAGTGATGGGCGTGGCCTCATGAGAAGACAATGTGCATATCTCATAGCCCTGCTGTTGAAAGTCTTTAAGAGCCGTTAACAGCGAGTCACAGCGTAAAATGTGTCCTTTAAATAAGGTGCCAGCACTGGCCTTAATCACTAGAGGTGAGATATCAGCGGTGCCCTTGCTAGGCAGTAATAAACCATAGGCGGGACTGGCGGTAACACTGCGAATAATCATGCCCAGATTCTGTGGGTTGGTCACGCCATCTAGAGCAATCAATGTGCCCGAGAGATTGGTTTCTAGTGCCTGCTTATAGGGCAGGTAACCGGGACAGTGAATGTCACAGGCAGCGCCTTGATCCTGTTTGCTGTTGCGTGAAATACGGGACAGCCCCGCGCGGCTATGAAAACAGACTTCAATATTACGCTTGGCTGCTAACTGAGTAATCTCATCAATAATGCCGCCACCGCGATTGGAATCAGCGAGATGTACGCGATAGATTTTCAGGCTCTGGTCCTGAAGTATTTCTACCACAGGCTTGCGGCCATAAACGGTTATCAGCTGATCAAAAAATGATTTACGCTGGAGGTATTCGGCACTGTCAGCGCGCTGTGATGGAGGGTTTGATTTACTCATATTATTTTCTGTCTGACTGTAATAAAGCGGAAATACTGTGTAGGTCATCAGCGGATGCCTGACCCTGCTTTGCCGATATGGGCACTGTTGCATTCCCCAGAGCACAATAAACCTGCTGCCAAAGATCCGGCTGATTCTGTAGTGCCCTTAAATGGGCTTCAATCGTGCGGCTATCGCCCCGAGCGATGGGGCCGGTTAGGGCGCTTACGGCATCGGTACTCAGGTAATTATCGACGGTTTGGCGAATAAGGGGTTCGAGAGGGTTGCTAGCACCTGTCTGGTTGTTAGTTTCGACACCGGCTGCGGTTAACATCTGCTTGCCCAGCTCGAGCAGGCTAACCAAATAGTTGCAGGTAAGTACGGTGGCCGCATGATAGAGAGACTTGTGTTCGCTGGCTATGGCAAAGGGTTCGGCACCAATGTGTCGAAACAATGTATCTAATAGGGCCACGGCATCTGGATCCCCTTCAATGCCGCAGGCAGTGCCCGCAAAGCGCTTTATGGATTTCTCCGGATCGGCAAAACTATGAATAGGGTGTACTGAGGCGGTAGGGCAGTTGTCGAGGCCTAACACCTCGGCACTTAAAGAGCCGCTGCAATGAAAAACGGTATCGCCTTTGCGAAGTACCCCAGCATTTTTCAATGCCTCACTGGCCAACTGAATACTGTCATCTGGCGTAGCGATCAACCAGATGTCGGCGGGCTGCAGTTCAGCGTAATCGCCTTGCCCCTGACCGGCTCCAATAAAGCCTGCGGCCAGCTGTGCGGATGCGGTGCTGGAATTAATAATCTGGCCAATAGAGACAGTGTCGGAGAACAGTCGGCACAGGGTCTTACCCAGGCGACCAGCACCGATACAAGACAGCGTTAAAGTTGAGAGATTGCTAGGCATGGTTAAGCCTAGCCGAGTAATGTTTTATATGCACGCACTGTATTTGCCATACCCATGGCCAATGAATCGACGGTAAAGGCGTGACCAATAGAGACTTCAAGTAAGCTGGGAATACTGGCGAATTTGGCCAGATTATCCAAATTCAAATCATGGCCTGCATTAACCCCCATGCCCAAAGACGTGGCGAGGGCAGCGGCGGCGAGATGCTGCTGGAAAATAGGCTCTAGGTCATCGGTTCCCCAAGCAGCGGCGTAGGGTCCGGTGTAGAGTTCAATGCGGTCGGCGCCAATGCTGGCAGCCAACTCAATCTGTGCAAGATCAGGGTCCATAAACAGACTGACGGTCATACCCTGAGCTTTTAGGCGATCAATAATAGGCTTAAGTTGCGCGCCGGAACTGGTGAGATCAAAACCGTGGTCAGAGGTGAGCTGGTCATCACCGTCTGGTACCAATGTGCACTGGTCAGGTTGGACCTGTTCAACCAATTCAATAAAACCGGGGTAGTCAGCCAGAGCAGGGGCGAAGGGATTGCCTTCAACATTAAACTCTACGTTGCTTAGTGGGCTAACAAGTTCCGCGAGCTCGCGCACATCGCTAGGGCGAATATGACGCTGGTCGGGACGCGGGTGAACGGTGATGCCATCCGCGCCATTATCTATGCATAGCTGCGCATGCTCGACCACATTAGGGTAGTTGCCCTCTCGAGAATTTCTGATCAGGGCAATTTTGTTTAGGTTAATACTCAGAGCGGTCATAGGTTTACTGCGTTATTTGATGGGAACGGGTCTCTCGAAAGACAGTTTTTTTGCCTTAGGCTGCACTTCAGGCAGGGGCGTCCAAGCTTCAGGATTAAACAGTCTAGCACTAAGAATACGAATGGCTTCAACGGGTACATCTTGATACATCTGTTTAGTGGCTGTTTCCACCTCGGCAATGGCATCGACAACCTTCATGCCGTCTATAACTCGGCCAAACACCGCGTATCCTAACTTCTTATCCGAGGAGTCCAAAAACGTATTGGATTTATGATTGATGAAAAATTGTGCCTGAGCACTATCTGGATGGTTGGTTCGTGCCATCGCTAGGGTGCCGCGCTTATTTTTCAGTCCATTGCGGCCTTCATTAACAATGGTGGGTCGCTCAGACTGGCGAGGACTTAGATCAAAGGTAAAACCGCCGGTTTGAATCATGAACTTATTAATCACACGGTGAAAAATTAGGCCATCGTAATGGTAGCTATTCACGTGCTTAACAAAATTATCGACAGTCACTGGGGCTTCGCTAGCATAGAGCTCAACGAGAATGTCGCCTTTTTCAGTTTTAATTAAAACCTGCGGATTTGCGGGGGCGGCATGGCTAATACTCAGGGCAACCATGGCTGCCAAGCCAACTATTAGACTATAAAACGATCGACTCACAGGGTATCTCCTTATATGTCTTACTTATCGCCGCGGTGGGTTGCGGCGCTTGGATGTGAATGGGCTACTGCTGCTCTAACAAACAGCTCTTTAGTCGGCCATTATTTTCTACTGCTACTATTTAGCTGGCGCTCTTTAAAAGGCAATGCTCTTTACTTTAATAGGCAATGCTTTTTATAGGGCGCACGCTTTATAAGTATTTACTGCTGCCATTCTGAGAAACGTTTGCGTCCGCGCAGTTTGGGAATCAGTACCACTAAGATAGCACCCAGAAACACGGTAAGACCACCATACAGAAAGGATTCGTTACGCTTATCTTTCTGCAGGTCGTCAAAGTTAGCCTTTAGAACGTCATTTTCACCCTGCAGCATATGGTTTTGCTTAACCAGTGCCTGGTTTTGCTTATTAATGGCAATGGCGTCAGACGAGATATTTTTCAGATTGGTCAACTCAAGGCTGAGGTTTTCTTTGTTGCCTTTCGTGGTGTCCAGCTTGCCGCGCAAAGACTTTGATTGCTGGCGAAGTTCGCTCATTACTTTTTCGAGCTGATTATTGCGACTTTTTAGCTTCTTCATTAGAGCCTGGTCTTTAACCAGCTGCACACGGGCAATTTGGGTATCGGACAGGAACTGCTCTTCCATCCAGCCCTCAACACCTTTATCGGTCTTAACCATTCCCCAGCCATCTTGTAGGCTCATTAGCTTCAACTTAGTACCAGTTTTTAAACCTCTGTGTACTATTTTGCAGCGTGGGCAGGGGGTTTCACGAAGTGGCACATAAAACTCATCTGACACATAGCGTGTTTGAGGCTTCATGGCGATAGGATTAATAACAATAGTTTTTTCTATAACAGCAGCATCGCTTGCCGGCGCAGCTACCTCTGTAACAGCGGCTTCAGGCGCTTGCTGGCTGTCTTGAGCCGTTGCATTTGAGGCAAACAAGGCCAATAAAAGGGTCAGGGATAAGGTTATATAGTTCATATGCTTTCTTGAGTAGTTTTTATTGGCTGCGATCATACCCTGATCGAGGGTAAATGATAACTCCTGAGATTGGGCTATTCAGAGGTTATCTTGAGTCTATTGATGAGATTTTAACGCAATTCAGTCTTACTTAGAGCAACTTTAAGGTAATACCTTAAGGTAATACCTTCTTAAACGGCTTAACCGTCACTGAGGCATAGACGCCTCCAGCCACATAGGGGTCCGCATCGGCCCAAGACTGTGCATCGTCCAGAGAGTCAAATTCAGCAACCACTAGGCTACCCGTAAAACCTGCGTCTCCTGGCTCATTATTATCAATAGCAGGATGTGGGCCAGCAATAAGTAGGCGGCCAGCTTCTTTAAGAGTATGTAGACGATCCAGGTGAGCTGGACGGGCCAAACCACGTTTTTCCAAGCTGTTTTCGATGTCTTCACTGATAATTGCGTACCACATAGCTAATTATTCCTAATTATTTTTGCTTGATAATTTCTTCGAGAGACATGCCCGTGAGCTTAGTGATACCTCTAAAGAGATAAAAAAGGTTGCCCATCATCACCAACATTGCCGGCAGTGCAATCACCGGAAAACTCAGAGCAGTCATCTTGCCCAGTTGCTCATTGAAGGCAACAGTTCCAGGGTCGGCGGTCAAAATAATGACGGCCAGTAAATAGTTGAGTAGGGAAGAAAGGAAAAACGATCCCGCCAAAATCCACGAGGCATTAATCAGTAACTTATCAAACTCAGGCTTACGACCATTATCTTTTAATGCCGTATTAATCTTTTGAATTTCTAAAATTGCATCGTTAAGTAAAAAGGTATGAATTAACGGCTGTGATGTTTTTAAAGAAATTAAAGTCGCCGCACCAAAAATTGCAGGAATAGATGCCTCTTTAATCGCAATGTAAATCGCATCCAGCTCCAATAGGCTGATGCCTCCGGTGAGCGCAACGCTGACAACACCTAACGCAGAAAAAAAGTTAAGTTTTCCCCGAGTTAAAAAATCATGAATGCCATAACCAATTGGGAATGAAAGCGCGACCACAATCGCAAGCTTAATACCCAGAAATTCAGGGTCGCTGAGTTTGGTTAACACAAGGGTTGGCACCAACAGATTAAACGCTAGATTTAACAGCAAGCTTTCCTGCTTTTCTGGCGCTTTTCCCTGAGGGCTATTTTCTATTCTGCTGTCTTGGTTTTGCATACAAAAACATGGCGATAAATAAACGGGAAAGCATTGTAACCGCTGGGCAGCGATTGTCGAGATCACAGACTGGTATTTATGACTAACCGCCATCAGTAGAAGTTGGGCTTCTGGTAAAAAATAGGTGGATTTATTATTGAAAAGACCAAGGCCTTGATCTATTACTTTATGCAATTGAAAAAAACATTAGGAAACCGCCGTAACCTACTAATTTATATAGGAATCTAAATAAAAAATGGTAAATTTAGACGTTAGATCTGATCCTGTGCCAACCGCCTTGGTAGAGCTTGAATTGGCAGATCTGTTAGTCGAATACCTGGACCAGTTAGGTGTTGAATATGTATTTGGCGTCCCTGGGGGCGCAATAGAACCCCTTTACAACGCATTAGCGCGCAGTGAGCGACGAGGGGGCGTAAGAGCAGTTGTTGCACGGCATGAAACCGGTGCTGCCTTTATGGCCGATGGCTATGCCCGCAATACCGGCAAGCTAGGGGTTTGCTGTTCCACTACAGGGCCAGGCGCCACCAATATGATTACCGGCGTGGCATCCGCCTACGAAAACAATGTGCCCATGCTGGTGATCACCGCGCAAACCGCCATCTCGACCTTTGGTAAAGGTGCTATTCAAGATTCTTCCTGTACCGGCATAAACACCGTCGGCCTGTATCAGCACTGCACCCGCTATAACACGCTTATATCCCATGCCGCCCAGTTTGAGCATAAATTGGCCACTGCTATTATGTCTGCCATGGGCTCACCGGCAGGGCCTGCGCATATCAGTGTGCCTAG
>DDDD01000179.1:9798-32459 GCA_002335945.1 Porticoccaceae bacterium UBA1989 | reverse complement strand
TTGATCGGCGAGCATTTTCACATGGCCGTGGCGGCTGTAATACAGCACCAAAACATAGGGATTAGACATTAGAGTAGCTCCAATACATTTTCAGGAGGGCGGCCCAAGACGGCTCTGTCGCCCACAATCACTATGGGTCGCTCAATTAATTTCGGGTATTTCAGCATCGCGTCAATAAGCTGTTGCTCAGTCACATCGGACGCGCCCAGATTATTGTCTTTAAAATCTTGCTCTGAACGGCGCACCAGCTGTGCGGCGCTGAGGGCTAGCTTTTTCAGTAAGCCAACCAGGGTCGGCTTATCTAATGGGGTCTCTAAATAGAGCATAATCTCAGGTTCGACGCCCTTTGAGCGTAATATCTCTAGGGTTTGTCTGGATTTAGAACAACGGGGATTATGGTAAATAGTGGCCATGGACTATCCTTTTACGAGGCGTGGTAATAAAAAACGTTATTGTACGCCAAATTAACGTAAACCAAACAGAGAGGGACGACTCAGTGGTTACTGGTTTCACAAAAGTAAATAAACAGGCCGCCATTGGCTGGCAGTTTTTAACCTATTTGGTATTTCGCTTCAATCGCGACGGTTGCCGGCAGAGCGCAGCAGCACTGACCTACATGAGCCTGTTTGCCATAGTGCCGATGCTGACATTGATGTACAGCATGTTCTCACTGATCCCCGCCTTTCAGGATGCCGGATCCCAGGTTGAGGCCTGGATTTTCTCCAAGGTGCTGCCCAGCAGCGGCCAAGAGATCACTGGCTATCTCAGTGAATTTTCCTCTCAGGCCCGAAAACTGAGCTCTGTGGGTGCGGTTATTCTGATGGTGACCTCCTATTTGATGCTGGCTAATATTGAAAAGACTTTTAACCATATCTGGGGCACTGACGGGGGTCGGCGTGGCCTGAGCGGGTTTTTGCTCTACTGGGCGATCTTAAGTCTTGGGCCCTTGTTGCTGGCAGCGGGGGTGGTTATGAAAACCTACCTACTGTCCTTTCGGTTGATGGTCGATGAGGTGGATGCCTTAGGTATTGCTCAATACCTGTTTGCCTATCTGCCCTGGTTACTGACTTGGATGGCCCTGACATTACTCTTTGTTGCAGTACCTAACTGCAAGGTGCGGGGTAGGCACGCGGTTATTGGTGGTCTAGTGACGACCTTACTATTTGAAAGTGCCAAGGCGCTGTTTAGCTCTCTGGTCGCTCATTCCAGCTACACCAGTGTCTATGGTGCCTTTGCCGTTATTCCGCTGTTCTTGATTTGGATTTACTTGCTCTGGGTACTGATATTAATCGGTGCCGAACTGGTGCGTAGCTTAGAAACCTTTCGTTTGGATGGGCGGGGCAAGAAATTGCCGGATCTACTGGCCACAATGATAGTGCTGTGGCACTGCCGCCAGCGTCAGCAACAGGGTAATACACTGTCCGACCAATATATTGTCAAAATGGGGCTGGATGCGGAGCACTGGAAACGCCTGCGCAATCTATTGGTCCAGCAGAACGTGCTCGAAAAAACCGCCAGTGGTCAGTATGTGCTAATCCGAGATTTGAACGGGATTACGCTCGCCGACGTATCTGTTTGGCTAGGTGAGAATGTATTGAGTTCAGCACAGTCTGGGTCAGACAGATTACTCTCTGATCATCCCTGGTACCAAAAGTACGATATGCTAGTGGGCCAGACTCGCAGTAGCCTGGAAACGAATTTTTCGGTATCCCTTGAGTCGCTATTTAGCGCCAAAGGTACTTCTTTAGAAACAGCAGATTTAGAACGGAATTAGAGAGAACAGGTAATGATTAGAAAACTAGGCTTAATAAGCGTTATATCCATGGCATTGATGGGCTGTACCCAAGACTCTGCGGAGTCTAAGTACGAGTTATTGGATGGAGGGTCTATCGATCTTGCTGCTTCTCCCAAGCTAGTATTTATTAATTACTGGGCGGTCTGGTGCGCACCGTGCCGCAAAGAGATTCCAGAATTTAATGAGTTTGCCCATGAACATGCAGAGCAGGTTACCGTCCTAGGGGTTAATTTTGATGATTCTCAGGGCGAGCTACTGCGCACCGAAATGGCCAAGCTGGGCATTGAGTTTCCCGCACTGTTAGCCGATCCACGCAGCATGTGGGGCCTTGAGCCTGTTGCTGTATTGCCAGAGACCCTGGTTATTAGTACCGACGGCAAGTTGCTGCACCGCATGATAGGCCCGCAAACCATCGAGGCCTTAGAGGCTTTACTATAAAAAGTTTCAATGCTATCAATTTAGGGGTATAGGCTAAGTCTGGTAATCAGTATTAGACTTCTCGCCATAATAGTTTGAGCCAATAAGCCGATTAAAGAGGAATTGTAATGAAAGATTTACGCCAGTTTTACATCAATGGCCAGTGGGTAGACCCAGTGCAGGCCAATGATCTCAATGTAGAAAACCCTGCCACTGAAGAGATGATTGCGACCATTTCTCTGGGTGCCACCGCCGATGTTGATGCAGCCGTTGCTGCAGCCAAGGCCGCATTCCCGCTTTATTCTAGGTTTAGTGTTGATGAGCGCATTGCGCTGATGGAAAAATTGCTGGAAATCTACATGGACCGCTACGATGAAGTAGCCGTGGCCATTTCTATGGAGATGGGCGCCCCTATTTCTTTTGCTACCGCAGCCCATGCTGATACAGGTCGCGGACATATATCTGCCGCACTGGAAGCATTAAAAGTCTTTGAATTTGAACGTCAAATTGAAAATACTCGCATTGTTAAAGAGCCGATTGGTGTCTGTGGCTTTATAACCCCCTGGAACTGGCCGATTAACCAGATTACTTGCAAGGTTGCGCCCGCACTGGCTACTGGCTGCACCATGGTGCTTAAGCCAAGCGAAATCGCCCCCATCTCTGGCTATTTGTTTACCCAGATGATGCACGAGGCTGGCTTCCCTGCCGGTGTTTACAATATGGTTAATGGCGATGGCCCCAATGTTGGTGCAGTTATTTCCAGCCATCCCGATATTGATATGGTGTCGTTCACCGGATCAACGCGCGCCGGTATTTTGGTGGCTAAAGCCGCTGCCGAAACCGTCAAGAGAGTCACCCAAGAGCTGGGCGGCAAGTCACCGAATATTATTTTTGAAGATGCCGACATTGAAACCGCAGTAAGTGCAGGCATTGCCAATATGATGAGCAATACGGGGCAGTCCTGTAATGCGCCATCGCGAATGCTAGTGCAGTCATCGGTTTACGATCAGGCCGTGCAGGTTGCCAAGCATACAGCCGCACAGATCGCGGTGGATCAGCCGACCAAAGAGGGCGAGCATATTGGCCCGCTGTCGAGCCGGGTTCAGTTTGATAAGGTTCAGGGACTCATTAAAGTAGGCATGGACGAGGGCGCCGAATTGGTCGCTGGCGGTCTGGGTAAGCCCGAGGGTTTTGACGCGGGCTACTTTGTTAAACCAACTATCTTTGCTGGGGTGAATAATCAGATGGCGATTGCCAAAGAAGAAATTTTTGGCCCAGTCCTGACCATGATTCCTTTTGATACAGAAGAACAAGCCATTGAAATTGCCAACGACACGCCCTACGGATTGGCCGCCTATTTAAGTACTGGCAACGATGAGCGAGCTAAGCGCGTGGCAGGTCAATTGCGCGCGGGAATGGTGAGCCTAAATAGTGCATCTCAAGATTACACAGCGCCTTTCGGCGGCTACAAGCAGTCGGGTAATGGCCGCGAGTGGGGCGAGTTTGGGTTTGATGATTTCTTGGAAATTAAAGGGATTACGGGTTAAGCCGGAGGCTCTGTCAAATATGCGGCAGAGCCAAACGTTTTATCTGGGCTACAATAGAGCCACCCTGAACCTAGTTAAGGATCTCACTAAAGGAGGTTGCGCTGATGTCTAAAGGTTTTGTGTTTTCCTGTAACCGCAGCCAAGTGGTGCTGCTGCCCGCTGGTTGTCTCCCTGATAATGTAAAAAAGGTCGATGTGCGCGTTGTAGGAAAGGATCGAGAACTTTCCCCGATTAATAGCACTTGGGATAGTTTTTTCCTTTCTGAACAGCGCGTGAGTGACGATTTTATGCAAGAGCGAGCCTCTCAGAAATAAGATGAGCGAGAGTTTTTTGTAGGGAAATTGGGTTTGCTTTAGAGCTCTTTAATGTGGAACTCTTGAATTGAAATAATTGATACTTTTCCTAGCTAACTCTAGCCGTCTCCCAAGCATGTATCGCATGCTTGCGGGTTTCACCCCATAGATATCCACCAATCTTTCCGCTCTGCTGTAACACTCGATGGCAGGGAATCAAAAACGCAATCGGATTAGAACCAATAGCCGTGCCCACCGCACGAGAAGCCTTAGGTCTGCCCACTGCCGCCGCTACTTTGCCATAGCTATTGATGCAGCCTGGATCTATTTGCAACAGGGCTCGCCACACGGCAATTTGAAAATTAGTGCCAGTGACATGAAGAGACAGTGGCCCCTGTGGACTCTGGTCAGCCGCAAAAATACCTGCCGCTGTTTTCATTATCTCTTTCGGCCTGTGCTCTATCGTTGCTCCACGCCAGCTTTGTTGTAAATCAGCAATCTGCTGATCTGTATTATTGTCAGTTAGAAAAGAAAGCTTACAGATACCTCTGGGGGTGGCAGCAATAAAAATGTCTCCAAAGGGACTGGATGCGATCCCATATTGAATACCAATACCCTGGCCGCCACTCTTATACTCACCTGGGGTCACGGCTTCTAGTTGCACAAAATGATCATACAGCCGTGAGCTACTACTTAAGCCAACACTGTCAGAAACTTCCAGCAATGGTTTAGATTCAGCCAGTAAAGCCTTGGCTCTATCGACAGTAAGAATTTGCAGATACTTTTTAGGCGTGACACCCGCCCAGCGACTAAATAGCCGCTGAAAATGAAAGGGACTCAGATTGATGGCCGCCGCTATCTCATCCAGCGAGGGTTGCTGTTGGATATTGGCATTGATGTAACCGATGGCGTCGGCGATGCGTTGGTAGTCAGAATTCATGGATTCAGTATTGCTGAATCAGGCAGATTTATCGACCCGCATCTTGCGCTGTTTTGTCGGCAGATAGATAGTAGACGATCGCACCTGCCCCAATAATCCCCAAACCCAACAACCCTTCCTGGGGCCTAGAAAGCAGAACATACACCAGCGTCCACAATGTCACTGTCAGATAAATTAATGGTGCAAAAGGATAGGCGAAGGTTTTGTAAGCGCCTTTGATATTCAATTTTTTCCAGCGCAGTACAAATACCCCAAGCACAGAGAATAGCGTATTAACGCCCAGTACAAAGCTGGAAAAGATCAGCACCGATTCAAACGTAGCGCTAACAATAAATATCAGGGCCAGCAGACCCTGAAAGATAATTGCGGTCATGGGGACGCCATGGCGATTACAGCGAGCCAGTTTCGAAAAGAGCCTAAAGTCTTCACCAATAACCTGCAGCACTCTGGGTCCTGCCATGGTCATGGCGCTGACGGTGGAGATTAGCAGCAGGGCTAATACTGCCCCCATGGCTTTGCCTGCACTGTCCCCCAGGGCGTGGTCGGCAACAATAACGCCTACTTCGAGTTTGCCTTCCATAATCTCCATAGGGGCGGCGCTTAAAAAGGTAAAGTTAAGCATCAGGTACAGCATCATTACCACAGCGGTACCCACAAATAGCACGATGGGCAGGTTGCGTTGGGGGTTGTCTAGTTCGCTGGTGACATAGGTTGCAGCGTTCCATCCGGTGTAGGCGTAATTGACGTAGATGAGGGCCACGGCAAAGGCGCCACTGAAGAGGAGTTTTTCGTCTCCCGCCTGAGGCATAAAGTTGGCGCTCTGAGGGGTGCCGCCCCAGATAAATATCACTGCGCAAAATAGCAGTATTAAGAGTACTTTTAACGCGGTAAAGGCCTGCTGAACATTGCTGCTGGTCTCTCTGGAGAGGCAGTGCACGGCGGTTAATACAACCACTAAAGAGGCCGCTGACCAGGTTGGGGATATACTAGGGAATACAGCTGACAGGTAGGCACCAAAGGTCATGGACGCCAGTGCAACGGGCGCAGCAAAGCCGACTGTGGCCGATACCCAGCCAGAGATAAATCCAGCGCAGGGATGGTAGAGCCGCGATAAGAAATTATATTCACCGCCGGAGCGGGGCAGGTTAGCGCCGAGTTCTGCGTAGGTTAGTGCGCCACAAAGGGCGGTGAGGCCGCCAATAAACCACAGCATCATCAGCACAAAATAGGATTGGATACCCAGCAATTGGAAGCCAAGGCTGGTAAAAACACCTGTACCCACCATATTGGCGACGACTACTGAGATGCCTGTGGTTTTAGAGAATTTGTGCATGGTAGGGCTTGCCAAAGAAATATCGTGCCCGCACTGTACAGTACTGCCATGGAAGGGCAAAGAGGCCTTATTAAATACCCTTTAGTCAGATAATTGCGCGACCAAGGTAAATAAAATGGTTTAAGCTGCAAGCCTTTAAAAAAATAATAATAAAGTTGGGGAATACCATGAAAAAGAATCTGCATATTGCTGTAATGGCGGCAACTGCTATGGGTTTAGGTTCAGTGGCGGTTGCTGATGAGTCGACTGCCGCAGCTGAGGGTGCAACACAGGTGTACTTTGGCGACACGCACCTGCATACCTCTTACTCCTTTGATGCCTTCCTAAATAACAACCACAGTGCCGACCCAGACACAGCCTATCGTTGGGCTAAGGGTGAGCCGGTTGTCCATCCCTATAATCGCGCCCGCGTGCAAATTAATACCCCATTAGATTTCTTGGTGGTGTCAGACCATGCCGAAATGCTGGGTGTGATGCGTGAAATTCGCAATGAGACTATCGAGTGGGAAGACCTGGGTGTTTACGCCTCGATTAAGCGTTGGTGGGCGGTAAGAGCCTTAAATAATGCACTGGATTTGGATTTGGGTCGTGCATTTTTTGGTCGATTCTTACCTAAGTCTGCGGCCATCAAGGGCGGCGATCCAGTGGCCGATGTAAATAATAATATTGATGGAGTCGCTATTTTTGGTGATACCAGCGAGACATCTAAAGGTGCTTGGCAGGATATCGTTGAAGCGGCAGAAAAACACAATGACCCAGGCACTTTCACCAGCCTGCTAGGTTGGGAGTGGAGTTCGATTCCCACTGGCGCCAACCTGCACCGTATTGTGGTGACACCAGATGGCGGCGATAAAGCCAGTCAGTATCTTCCCTATGGTTCAGATCAGAGCCAGTATCCAGAGGACCTATGGCAGTGGCTGGACGATACGGCTGTGCGCACGGATAGCCGTTTTATTTCTATTCCCCACAACTCCAATATTTCTAAAGGCTATATGTTTGCTACCACCACGGTAAAGGGTCAGCCTATTACGGCAGACTATGCGCGCACGCGTATGCAGTGGGAGCCTATTACTGAGGTAACTCAGATTAAAGGCGATAGTGAAACCCATGCTACGTTTTCACCTGAAGATGAGTTTGCTGACTTTGAAACCTTCGAGCACTTCATCCAAACCACGGCCAGTAAAACAGATGTTTCTCCCGGCGACTATATTCGTCCAGCGCTGAAAACGGGTCTTGCCCTCGAACAGACAATAGGCGTTAACCCCTACAAGTTTGGCTTTATTGGTTCAACCGACGCTCACTCAGGCTTGTCGTCTCCGGAAGAGGGCAATTTCTGGGGCAAAATGGCCAAAGATTCTACCCCTGAAACCAAGGCGCCAGTATTAGGTAACCCCACGGGTGCTGACGGCTGGGATATGTCGGCTTCTGGTTTAGCGGCGGTCTGGGCCACAGAAAATAATCGCGAAGCAATTTATGCGGCCTTTAAGCGCAAAGAGACTTACGCCACCACTGGCCCGCGACTGCGTGTCCAGATGTTTGGCGGCTGGGGTTTTCCTGCCAATGCAGCACAGTCTAAAGACTTTGCCGAGATCGGCTATCAGCATGGGGTTCCCATGGGTGGCGATATCATGTCTAGGGACGCTAATGGCACTGACGGAGCGCCGAGCTTTTTGCTGCGCGCCGTTAAAGACCCGGCGGATGCCAATCTTGACCGTATTCAGATAGTTAAAGGTTGGGTTGATGCCGCGGGTGAGCAGCATGAGCATGTCTACAATGTAGTCTGGTCTGATGGCCGTACCCTCGATGCTGCGGGTAAATTACCGGCGGTAGGCAACACGGTTGACCTCACATCAGCGCGCTACACCAATACCATTGGTCAGGCTGAGTTAGCTACCCAATGGACTGATCCCAATTTTGATCCGCAGCAGTCTGCGTTTTACTATGCTCGTGTGTTACAGATACCTACGCCACGCAATGGCCTATTTGATTCTGTCGCACTGCAATTGGATAAGCCGCCAAGAGGGGCTAAAACCATTCAAGAGCGCGCTTATACCTCGCCAATTTGGTATCAGCCTTAAATCCAATAAAAAAGTTGAATAGCTGCGGCCTTCAGGCTATACCTATACCTTCGATGACTATTTTGGTCTGAATACGAAGGTATAGGCCAGTTTCTACTGAAGAAGAATCTATGCGTAACTTACTTAAAGAACCTCTGGTCCAATTTTTATTAATTGCTCTCGTCTTGCTCGGTGGTGAGCGTGTTATCAACGCCGATGACTATGCCAACGAGCAATACAATATTTTGATTGATGATCAGGTGCTGCTGCAATTTATGCAGCTCCAGGCTAAAACGTTCAAACCTACCGAGGCCATGGCGGCACTAAAAGGTATGAGTGTCGAAGATCGCCAGCGCCTTACTGATGACTATGCCCGCAATGAGGTGTTATTTCGCGAAGCGATGGCACTCAACCTGAATAAAAACGATCAAATTATTCGCCGTCGCCTTATTCAAAAAATGGATTATCTGGCTCAGGGTTTTTATGACGAAGCTCAGCCGCTGACCGAAGATGATTTACGGGCCTATTACGCAGAGCACAAGCAAGAGTATAAAAAGCCAGCCTCCGCCACCTTTACCCATGTGTTTATTTCCAGTGACAGCCGTGCGGTTGAAGAGGCCAAAGGGATTGCCGATGCGTTACTCCAAACCTTAAATACAGAGCTAGTGCCCTTCGAAAATGCGCCCCGTTATGGCGAGCGTTTTCTCTATAACCGAAACTATGTTAATCGCGATGACGATGAAATTGGCAGTCACTTTGGTGAGGCCTTTCAGCAGCAGATATTTGCATTTGAAATCTCTGACAGCTGGCAGGGGCCAGTGCAGTCCAACTATGGTTGGCATCTGGTCCTGCTAAAAAAGAATACTCCCGCCTATATTCCCGGGTTTGATGAAAGCAGCTCAGCGGTATTTGCGGATGCTCAGCGTGAGCAGCAGCGCCAGACTAAGCGTCAGGCGATCGATAAGTTGATGGCGAAATATAAGATCATCAACCAGGGTCAGCCAGAATAATGCGACCGATTTTTTTACTGGCATCAGTGCTTTTAGGGTTGGCAGGGTTAATCGCCGGCCCCGTTGGGGCAGACGAGGCGCGCCCCGTTTATGTTGAGATTGTTGAGCAAAAAAGCACTGAGTATTTACTGAAATGGAAAATCCCTCCGGTAATGCCTGGGGGGCAAGAGCCTGCTGTTGAACTCAATCACAGTAGCTGTAGCCTCGTTGGCGGCGGTATTAGCGGTCAACCTGCCGGTCTGGTAGGCAAGAAGTTCTATCGCTGTGCTCAGGCAAATCCAGTATTTTCCATCGATCTTATCTATCCGCGCAGTAATCCAGCACTGACCTCATTGGTAGTATTTAAGCCACTTGTCGGGGATCCTGTTCAGGTTTTTTCTGGGCCAGAAAAAATCAGTATCGAACTGCCTCTGGCCTCATCTGCAGCTGATGTGGCCAAACAGTACACAGTGGCAGGTATCGAACATATTCTTGTGGGCACAGATCATCTGCTCTTTGTGCTCTGTCTGATCATGATTGCGGGAAGCTTTAAACGCTTGCTGCTCACCGTTACCGGCTTCACGGTGGCCCATTCAATTACCCTGAGTCTTGCGACGCTAAATATCTTTCGCTTACCCACTGAGCTGGTTGAGCTTTTAATTGCCCTGAGTATTTTGCTATTAGCCGTGGAAATTATTAAGCATCGACATGGGGGTGAGAAAGACAGCTTTACCTGGCGCTATCCGGTGAGTGCCTCAGCAGTATTTGGTTTGCTCCATGGGTTTGGTTTTGCGGTGGTATTGCAGGAGCTTGGCTTGCCAGCCTCAATGAAGATACAGGCACTGTTATTTTTTAATATTGGCGTTGAGTTAGGCCAGTTGGCCTTTATTGTTGGCGTTTTGGCCCTGGTGATGGTGGCGACCAAAGTGACAGTGATCAGCAAGCATCAATCGAGACTTGCTGATATTGCGGTCTATGCTATTGGTACTTGCAGCGCCTATTGGCTGTTCGAGCGCAGTGCATTTCTTATCTAGAAAACGCTCTTTAGAAAACACTATTTTATATGATTGAGGTGCTTACTAAGTACTTTCAGTGAAGGCTTAAATAGTTTGGGTGTGCAAGCCAGAATATGACCCGTATCCATAAATCTCTCGCCACCTTGAAAATCACTGACCATACCGCCAGCTTCGCGAACGATCAGTACGCCAGCAGCAATATCCCAAGGCTTTAAAGACATTTCCCAGAACATATCCATGCGGCCAGCGGCTACATAGGCCAGATCTAGCGAGGCCACGCCCATACGACGAATGCCTGAAGAGTTATTGGCAAATTCATGCATGCAGGCCAGGTAGCTATCCATCTCATTAAAAGAGGGTGCGCTAAAGGGAATACCCGTCGCGTAAAGGGCGCCAGCTTCGCCGGCACGGCCAGAGACTCGAATACGGCGGCCATTTAATTTGGCTCCGCCACCACGACTGGCGGTAAACTCTTCATTTTTGAATGGCTCAAGAATCACTGCGTGCTCTAATCGGCCCTTAACACGACAGGCGATAGAGATGGCAACATGGGGAATACCGCGAACAAAATTAGTGGTGCCATCCAATGGGTCAATAATCCATTCAACGTCACTTTCAAGATTACCGCTGACGCCGCTTTCCTCACCGAGAAAACGATGGTCTGGGTAAGCTTTCTTTATATTGTAGATAATGGTTTCTTCTGAGCGGCGATCTACTTCAGTGACAAAGTCATGGGCTCCCTTTTCATCAACCTTTACTAAATCGAGGTTATCGGCAGATTTAACAATCATTTCGCCTGCCTGACGGGCAGCGCGAAGGGCAATATTAACCATAGGTTGCATAGGGCGGTTTCCAAGTGACTTTAAAGAGCGGCGAGCATTGTAACAGAACTACTGTGCCAGAGAAGCCTGATTCTGCTACACTCGCGCCCAATTTTTAGGCCATAGCATTAATTTAAAAGGGGCTCTGTGTGACTACCGCTGAACGTCAGGCAAAAATTCGAATAGTACTCGTCAATACCACCCATCCGGGCAATATTGGCGGTGCTGCGCGGGCCATGAAAAATATGGGTCTCGCGGAGCTCTATCTGGTTCAACCCCGGGAATATCCAGCCCCAAGAGCTGTTTGGCGTGCGGCCGGTGCTAGAGATGTATTGACCAACGCCAAGATTGTCGAGTCTGTTGATGAAGCTATCGCGGGCTGCGGCCTAGTAGTAGGTACCAGCGCTCGGGAACGCAGAATTCCCTGGCCGCTGATTAATCCCCGTGAATGCGGTGCTCGAATCTGGCAAGAATCAGAGACCCATGATGTGGCATTGCTGTTTGGTCGTGAAGATCGCGGCCTGACCAATGATGAGCTGCAAAAATGTAACTACCATGTACATATCCCCTCAAATCCGGAATACAGCTCGCTGAATCTGGCCACGGCGGTGCAGGTGCTAGCCTACGAAATTCGTATGGCGAGTCTGTCCGACGAAGAGGGCAACCTGCCGTCCCTGGCAGAATGGGATCAGCCCCCGGTTACCGCGGATGACCTCGAGTACTTTCATGAGCATCTGGCCAAGACCATGGAAGAAATTGGCTTTTATGACCCCGAAAACCCCAAGCAGCTTTTAACCCGTATGCGCAGGTTATTTAACCGCACGCGGATGGATCAAATGGAAGTTTCCATACTCCGTGGTCTCTTAACTAGGGTTCAACGTATTATTAATAAATAACCTATCAAATTGATCAGGTATTTAGTTGACTAAAATACTCGGGTATTAGATAATTCCTACCCTAAACGGGAAGAGAACTCACGGATAATAGATATGCGCTTAACAACTCGAGGACGCTACGCAGTAACAGCAATGCTCGATTTGACGCTGCACGCTCAGGACAAGCCAATTTCATTGGCGGGTATTTCTGAGCGTCAATCTATTTCCCTGTCATACCTTGAGCAGTTATTTTCTGGTTTACGTCAGGCTGGCTTAGTGTCTAGCGTGCGTGGCCCAGGCGGTGGTTACCTGTTGGGGCGCAGGAGTGACGGTATATTTGTTGCTGAGATTATCGACGCAGTCAATGAGTCCTTAGATACGACTAGCTGTCAGGGTAAAGGCGACTGTCAGGGTGGCGAGATCTGTTTGACCCACACATTGTGGAGCGATCTTAGTAAAGAAATTCACGGATTTCTAAATGGTATCAGTCTCGCTGATCTAGTCGCGAAACGAAACGTACAACATATAGCCCAGCGGCAGATTGAGCAGCTGTTGGTTATAGATGACAACATGCAGGCTGGCGCCTGCTGAATTTGGAGTAATTAATGAACCTTCCCATTTATCTGGATTACGCTTCCACAACACCGGTAGACCCGATTGTTGCAGATAAAATGATGCAATTTTTGACCCCAACCGGTCAATTTGGCAATCCCGCGTCGCGATCACATGTATTCGGCTGGCAGGCAGAAGCTGCCGTTGAAGATGCGCGAACTGATGTCGCTACCTTAATTGGTGCTGATCCTCGCGAAATCGTTTGGACAAGTGGCGCTACAGAGGCCAACAACCTTGCAATTAAAGGCTGTGCGCACTTTAACCAGCGCAAGGGCAAACATGTTATTACCTCGAGAATCGAGCACAAAGCTGTGCTGGATACTACTCGCCAGTTAGAGCGCGAAGGCTGGGAAGTCACTTACCTTGATCCAGATTCAAACGGCCTGATTCAGCCACAGATGGTTGCCGACGCGATTCGCGAAGACACCACTGTTGTTTCAATCATGCATGTGAATAACGAGCTGGGAACACTGAACGACATTGCTGCGATTGGCAAAATCTGCCGCGAGCGCAAAGTTTTCTTCCATGTGGATGCGGCCCAGAGCGCAGGCAAGACACCCATTGATGTCGAAGCCATGTATGTGGATATGATGTCATTCTCGGCCCACAAAATTTATGGCCCCAAAGGCATAGGTGCACTCTATGTGCGTCGCAAGCCTCGCGTCCGTATCGAAGCACAGATGCACGGCGGCGGTCATGAGCGCGGCATGCGTTCTGGCACATTACCGACGCACCAAATTGTTGGCATGGGCGAAGCCTTTAAATTGGGCTTTAAAAACCTCGCCGAAGAGTCTGCGCGTATCGACGCACTTCGCACTCAGCTGTGGGAAGGTGTCTCCGATATGGAAGAGGTTTACCTGAATGGTTCTGAAGACCAGCATGTTCCAGGTATCGTCAATATTAGTTTTGCCTTTGTCGAGGGTGAGTCACTGATTATGGCCCTGCGTGATCTGGCCGTATCCTCAGGTTCAGCCTGTACCTCAGCTAGCCTTGAGCCGTCCTATGTACTGCGTGCTCTGGGTCTGAATGACGAGATGGCCCACAGTTCAATCCGTTTTAGTATTGGTCGCTATACCAGCGAGCAAGATATAAAAGATGCCATTGGTAAGGTTCGTCACGCAGTTGAAAAACTACGTGAACTGTCGCCACTATGGGACATGTTCCAAGATGGCGTCGACCTGAGTACCGTAGAGTGGGCAGCGCACTAAGCGTTGCTTTTAAAGTTTAAGATAATTAGGAGTCATCAACATGGCTTACAGCGAAAAAGTTATTGATCATTACGAAAATCCACGCAACGTTGGCAAGCTAGACGACAGTTCAAAATTTGTCGGTACTGGCATGGTCGGCGCGCCGGCCTGTGGCGACGTTATGCGTCTTCAGATACAGGTTAACGATCAAGGCATCATTGAAGATGCTAAGTTTAAAACCTACGGCTGTGGTTCGGCGATTGCCTCAAGCTCATTATTAACCGAATGGGTTAAGGGTCAGCACATTGATGCTGCTGCACAGATTAAAAATACCGAGATTGCTGAAGAGCTGGCCCTACCGCCAGTAAAAATTCACTGCTCAGTACTGGCCGAAGACGCCATTAAAGCTGCAGTGCGTGACGTTAGAGAAAAGCAGGGCAAATAAATAATGGCTATCACCATGACCCCAGCTGCCGAGCAGCATGTTGTTAAGCATCTTGAACACCGCGCCAAAGGCGTGGGTATTCGTTTGGGTGTGCGCACCACGGGCTGCTCTGGCCTTTCTTATGTGCTGGAGTTTGTTGATGATGCGGCCACCGAAGATAAAGTGTTTCACTGTGGTGACATAAAGCTGATTATTGACCCAAAAAGTTTGTTGTACCTCGACGGTACCGAGCTAGACTACGTTAAAGAAGGGTTAAACGAGGGGTTTGAGTTTAAGAACCCCAATGTTAAAGATGAATGTGGTTGCGGCGAAAGCTTCCACGTTTAATCGCTCTGGCGCAGGCACTAGACAGGTTGATGACCCAGTGAAACTTTCCAGTGATTTCTTTGAGATTTTCTCTATTCCTGTCGCCTGGCAGGTAGAGCGCAGCCATCTTGATGCCATGTACCGCAAGCTACAGCAAGAATTTCATCCCGATCGCTATGCCAGCAAAGGTACTGTTGAAAAACGCCTTGCTGTGCAGACTGCGTCGTTGATCAATCAAGCCTACGACACCCTGAAATCGCCTTTAAAGCGTGCCCAATACCTGCTGGAACTCAAGCAGATTGATGCGAGTCAAGACAGTCACATCACCAGCGACGGTGCCTTTTTAATGCAGCAGATAGAGTTGCGGGAAGCACTTTCTGAGGCACCTAATGCCGCGGACCCCTTTGCTGCGTTGGATGGCTTGCGCAGCGGCGTTGAATCCGCCTATAGCCAACAGCAGATGGATTTTCAGGCAGAGTATCAGTGCGACAACTATGATGACGCCCTTAATAGTGTCGCCAAAATGCAATTTTCAGCCAAGCTGCTCTACGAAATAGAACAGCTTGAAGCCGATTTAGAGGACCAATAACCAGTGGCATTACTGCAAATCTCAGAGCCGGGTCATTCACCCCAGCCCCATCAGCGTAAGCACGCGGTGGGTATAGATCTTGGCACCACCAACTCTTTAGTGGCTACCGTGCGCAGCGGTATGGCTGAAGTGCTGACCGATGAGCAGGGCAGAGAGCTATTGCCCTCAGTCGCCCATTACACCGCCGATGGCGTTAGCTGTGTGGGTTACGAAGCCGCCGAACATAATGTCAGTGATCCGCTCAACACGCTGGCCTCGGTTAAGCGTTTAATGGGTCGGGGCCTGGCCGATGTAAAAACCTTTGGTGACCAACTGCCCTACGAATTTGCGGCAGATGATGGCGGCATGCCAAAAATCAAAACCGTTGCCGGTCTGGTTAGCCCAATTCAGGTCTCTGCAGAAATACTCCGCAAGCTGGCCGGTCGCGCCGAGATTTCCTTTGGCAGTATGCTCGATGGTGCAGTGATCACCGTGCCCGCCTATTTTGATGATGCCCAGCGTCAAGCCACAAAAGATGCTGCCACATTGGCGGGTATTAAAGTATTGAGGCTCTTAAATGAGCCCACCGCTGCGGCAATTGCCTACGGTCTCGATCAAGTCGAAGCTGAGACTGACACAGCGCCTCAAGAACGTATTATCGCCATCTATGATCTGGGTGGCGGTACCTTCGATATCAGTATTTTACGACTCTCCAAAGGCGTTTTTGAAGTGCTGGCCACTGGCGGAGATTCGGCCCTTGGTGGGGATGATTTTGATCATGCCATTGCCAACTGGCTCCGTGTTCAGGTGGGAATGGATGAAGACCTAAACCCCATTGAACAGCGCATATTATTAGAAACTGCTAAATCAGCCAAAGAAGAACTCACCGACTCCGAGCAAGTTGAGTTAGAAATTCTCGACTGGAAAGGCACCTTAACCCGAACATTAATGCACAGCCTGATTGACGGTTTAATCGACAAAACCCTACGTGCATGTAAGCGCTCACTTCGCGATGCAGGCCTAGAAAATCTCGATATTAGCAATGTTATTCTCGTGGGCGGTTCTACTAGAACCCCACGAGTTGGCGAAAAAGTGGCCGAGTTATTTGGCAAGCAGCCACTGTGCAGTCTTGACCCAGACAAGGTAGTTGCCATGGGCGCTGCCCTGCAGGCCGAAGTGCTGGTGGGCAATAAATCCGGTGACGATATGTTGTTGCTGGATGTGATTCCCCTATCACTGGGCATAGAAACCATGGGCGGTCTGATTGAAAAGATCATCCATAGAAACACCACTATTCCAGTGGCCAAGGCCCAAGAATTTACCACCTTTAAAGATGGCCAAACGGCCATGGCTATCCATATTCTGCAGGGTGAGCGTGAGCTTGCTAGCGACTGCCGTTCACTGTCGCGCTTTGAGTTGCGAGGCATTCCCCCCATGGTGGCGGGTGCAGCCAAAATACGCGTTGCCTATCAGGTGGATGCCGATGGTCTGCTCAGTGTGTCGGCCCGTGAATTAACCAGCAATGTTGAAGCCAGAATCGAAGTAAGACCTTCCTATGGTATTGGCGAAGAAGAAATTACCAGTATGTTGCAGGATTCCTTCAGCCATGCTCGAGATGATATGCAGGCGCGTGCACTGAGAGAACAGCAGGTAGAAGCCGATCGCATGATCGAGGATCTGCTGGCAGCTATCTATAAGGATGGAGATGCTCTATTGAGTGACGATGAGCGCCGCTGTCTAAAAGTAGCGATTCAAGAATTACGCGAGGTGCGCGAAAGCACCATAGAGCACCGTGTATTGGCTCGGCAGATTGAATCTGTCGCCAAAGCCAGTGAAGAATTTGCCGCCCGACGTATGGATGCCAGCATTAAAAGTGCATTGGCTGGCCATAGTCTGGATGAAATCGAAAAAGGATAATAGAAGCATGCCAAAAATAGTATTTTTACCCCATCACGAGATTTGCCCTGAAGGTGCTGTTGTTGAAGCCAAGCCTGGGGAAAGCATCTGTGATGCAGCTCTGCGCAATGGCCTGGACATTGAGCATGCTTGCGAAATGTCCTGCGCCTGCACCACCTGCCATGTGCATGTTCGTGAAGGCTTCGCCGATCTGCCCGTTGCAGATGAGCTGGAAGAAGATTTTCTCGATAAAGCCTGGGGTGTTGACCCAGACTCACGCCTTAGCTGTCAGGTAATAATGGAAGATAAGGACCTGGTCGTAGAGATACCCAAGTACACTATTAATATGGTATCTGAACGTCATTAAATATGCCCCTAAACGAAAGGGCAGTCAGCGGAGTAATGGACTATGATTAAGTGGACCGATATTAACGAAATAGCGATAGAATTGACGGATAATCATGCAGATGTTGATCCTCAGTACGTCAATTTTGTAGACCTGAGGAAATGGGTTCTAGAAATCGAAGATTTCTCCGACGATCCTGATCGTTGTGGTGAGAAGATTTTAGAGGCCATTCAGATGGCTTGGATTGAGGAACAGGATTAACTCAATCCCTTAAACCGAAAAAGGATTTTAGTAGGCAAAGGATGCGCGAAAAAAACCACCTTTACAAAAAAGTATTGGATACGGCGCCTTTCGGGACTCTTTTTTTCGCCTATGGCGTTTGCATCGACGTCAATGCAAAAGCCCTGAGACTACTGCGCTGTCAGCGCTCACAGATTATCGGCACCAGCCTTGGTGGCGAGCCTGACAAAGTGCATCAGGCCTCCATTACTCAACTCGTTCAGGTTATTAATAAGCTAGAAACAGATCAACTGCCGGGCATCTTGTGGCGCTCCGAGAATACCGTTGAGGACGACGAAATTGTGGTGTCTCTCGGTGCCGTCGAAGAGGCGGATAACGTACTCTGTATTATGCTCTATCCTTTGCCAGCACTGGCGAGAATGGTGGTTGAAGAATTCAGCGCCGAAGATCTAGAACGCATAGATACCAGTACTGAGGGAAAAGAAATTCCCAATCTTGTTGAGAGCCCCAAGACCCCCTACCGCCCAGAACCCATTATTAATATTGACCAAAGCAACAGCCCTGAGCCAATCGACGCCACAGACCCTATTAAAAGCCCCCCACCAACCACAGAAACCCTAGCAGGCCTGCCCATCGGCAAGCCCCTACTCAAAAGCATCAATGACTACATCGATCTTGATCGCGATGAGAATGCCTGTGGTGCCTTGCTATTAATCGACCTAGACCACTTTAACTCTATCAACGAGTCTCTCGGCAAACACATCGGCGCCCAGATCCTTGAGCGCGCCCATGAAAGCATCCAGGCCATGCTCACAGACAATATGCAGGTAACCCAGGTTGCCGGTGACGCCTTCCTGCTCTTTATTAAAGATATGGCTCCCAGTCCGGCCGAAGCCAGAGAGCGAGCGCTGTCAGTGGCTAATGAAATTCGCTGCATTATTGCCCGACCGTTCTTTACCGAAAATGGCGAAGTCATCGTCACGGCCAGTGTCGGTATAACATTGCTTTACGATCCGCTGATCAGTGCCGAAAAAGCCATACAGCAGGCCGAGAGCGCCATGTTTGAGGCCAAACGCCGCGGTCGCGATACCGTCACCCTGTTTGATACCCAAATTACCCGTCAGGCTCAGCAGCGCATTACCCTGCAGTCGAGTCTGCGTAAAGCCGTGGTTAATCAGGAATTTGATCTCTACCTGCAGCCCCAGGTCTCCACCCATACTGGTGCGGTAGTGGGAGGCGAGGTGTTGCTGCGCTGGATTCATTCCGGCCATGCCATGCATACTCCCGCCGACTTTATTCCTATTCTTGAGGCCTCAGGGATGATTGTCGATGTAGGGCTCTGGGTGATTCGCACCTCCTGCGAGTACCTGCGCAATATGCTCGACAGTGGTATCTGGACGCCAGATATGCAGCTGGGGGTGAATATAAGCCCCAAGCAGTTCCATGATCCGGGGCTAATAAGCTCTCTGGAGCACAGCCTTAAAAGCTATGATATTAATCCCGAGATGATCACCCTCGAAGTCACCGAGAACTTGCTGATTGACGACTTTGAATCCGTGGTGGATAAGATGAAGAAAATTCGCAATATGGGCACCAAATTCTCCATTGATGACTTTGGCAGTGGTTATTCGTCCATGATCTATCTGAAGCGTCTGCCACTGGACGGTTTAAAGATCGATCGAGAATTTATCAGCAACCTGAATACCGATAAAGATACCCTAGGTTTGGTTGAAGCTATCATGATGGTGTCTCGCCATTATGGCCTGGAGGTCATCGCTGAAGGCGTTGAAAAACGTGAGGTTCTCGAGGTCCTGCGCAGCCTAGGTTGCGATAAATATCAGGGCGCCCATTTCAGTATGCCCGTCTGTTTGGATAAATTTCAGCAGCTCTTAGTGGCCTAACAAATAAAAGCATTGTTACCGCGTTCCTGTGCAGGTAAAATCCGCGCCATTGCTCGCAAGGGCTATTTTATTACCCACCTATTAATTAGTCTTATCCCCATTTTGGAGAACTCTTCATGGCGACTGAACGCACTCTATCTATTATCAAGCCCGATGCCGTAGCAAAAAACGTTGTTGGTCAAATTTTAAGCCGCTTTGAATCTGCAGGCCTGCACATTGTTGCCTGTAAAATGCAGCAACTTAGCCAGGAACAGGCTGAAGGCTTCTACGCTGAGCACAGCGAACGTCCTTTCTTTAAGGATCTGGTTGCATTTATGACCTCTGGTCCTGTATCTGTCCAGGTACTTGAAGGCGAGAACGCCATTATGACCAACCGCGATTTGATGGGTGCGACTAACCCTAAAGAAGCTGCAGCTGGTACTATTCGCGCAGACTTTGCAGAATCAATTGATGCTAACGCCGCACACGGCTCTGACTCAGCTGAATCTGCAGCCCGTGAAATTGCATACTTTTTTGCAGACAACGAGATTTGCTCTCGTTAAACAGAGACATTAGGACAATCGTGTTCTAGGGACCTATGCCAAAAGCAGTAGAAGCAACAACAGTAATAGACGTCGAACCCCAGCAAGTTAAAACTAACTTGCTGGGGTTTTCTGCGTCCAAACTCGGCGACTTTTTCGAAGAAATTGGCGAAAAACGCTTCCGTGCAACGCAGATGATCAAGTGGATTCATCAGATGGGCGAGTGCGATCTCGACCAGATGACCAATATCTCCAAAGATCTCCGGGAAAGGCTCAAAGAGGTTGCTGAAGTAAAGCTGCCAGAAGTTGTGAGCTGCCAAGATTCTGTCGATGGCACCCGAAAATGGCTGATTAGAGTCGACGGCGGAAGCTGCATTGAAATGGTGTATATCCCTGAGCGCGAGCGCGGCACTCTCTGTGTGTCCTCGCAAATCGGCTGCGCCCTGGACTGCAGTTTCTGCGCCACCGGCAAGCAGGGTTTTAATCGCGACCTGACCTCCGCCGAAATTATTGGTCAGCTGTGGATAGCCGCAGACTCCTTTGGCCAGTTCAAGCACAAGGCACCACGCCGTGTCACCAATGTGGTGATGATGGGCATGGGTGAACCGCTGATGAACTTCGACAATGTTGTCGATGCCATGAATATTATGCTCGAAGACAATGCCTATGGCCTGTCTAAGCGCAGAGTGACCCTGAGTACCGCCGGTGTAGTGCCCGCGCTGGATAAACTTGCGGAGGTATCCGATGTTTCTCTGGCTATCTCATTGCACGCACCCAACGATAAACTGCGCAACGAGCTGGTGCCAATCAACCGCAAATATAATCTCAAGCAGTTTATTGAAAGCGCCGCCAATTATATTGACAAGATGCCGGATAATCGGCGCAAAGCTACTGTCGAATATACGTTGATGGATCAGGTCAACGATCGGTCTGTACATGCCCGAGAACTTGCAGTGTTATTGAAAGACTTACCCTGCAAAATAAACCTGATTCCATTTAACCCTTTTCCGGGCTCTGAGTACAAAAGAGTCACAAATACAGCGTTAAATCGGTTTAGGGACATTCTGGCAGGGGAGGGTTACACTGTGACGGTTCGCACCACCCGTGGCGATGATATAGCCGCGGCCTGTGGGCAGTTAGCCGGTGAAGTTAACGATAAAACTCGCCGTCAGGAACGCTACAAAAAACGATTAGAAGAAGTACAGCCGGTAAGAATTATCGACTGATAAAATTGGCAGGGAATTAGAGAGGGACAGGGAATGGCCACAATAACTCTAAGCAGATTTTTACTCGTAACAATATTAACCTCGGCAATGCTGGCAAGTGGATGTGTTTCCACATCATCAAAACCCAGGCAGGCCCAAGATCCGGAGGCAGCGTACCAACAGCATATTAAGCTGGCTATGCAGTATATAGGCACAAAAAACCGTGATCTCGCCAGGGTACATTTGGAGAAAGCTGCGCAGTTTGACTCCAGAGCAACCAGAACGCAGATGTCTCAACTGCACAATGGTTACGCACTGCTCTACCAGATGGAGCAAGAAATGGTGCTGGCGGAAAGCCATTACCGCAAAGCCATAGCTCGCGATAAAACCGACAGCATGGCACGCTACAATTTCAGTGCATTTTTGTTTAACCAGGGGCGCTTTGAAGAATCCCTGAAACAGATGGCGCTGGTAAGTGAGGATTTGAGTTATGAGCGACGGCCCCAGGCCTTTTATATCGTTGGACTCTGTCATAGTAAGCTGGAACAGCAGGACCAAGCGTTGGAGTCTTTTGAAAAAGCGACCCAGTTAACGCCGAGATTTGCAGCACCCTATTTGGAAGCTGCCGAAATATACTTTGCTCAGAAGCGTTATCCGAGAGCTAAAAATGCTTTGGATCAATATGCATTTTTAGCAGGCTCTACAGCCAAGAGTTTATGGTTAGCGGTGCGACTTGAAGATCGTTTTGGCAATAGAGATGCAGCCTCAAGTCAGGGCTTACAGTTAAAGAATTTATTTCCGTACTCCAAAGAAAATTTAGAGTATCAAGAGTGGCTAAAGCGGTAATTAATTAAATGTTTAGTGAAACGCCAATAGTACGACGCAAGTCTCGACAGATTATGGTCGGTAATGTCCCTGTCGGGGGCGATGCACCGATTTCTGTGCAGAGCATGACTAACACCAGCACCGGGGATGTTGCGGCTACGGTTGCACAGATCAAGCGTATCCAGCTGGCCGGTGCCGACATCGTCCGCGTCTCTGTCCCCTCTTTAGAAGAAGCCGAGGCCTTTGGTCAGATTCGTAAGCTCGTGGATGTTCCCCTAGTGGCCGACATTCACTTTGACCACAATATCGCACTGCGAGTCGCAGATTTAGGTGTTGACTGCCTGCGTATTAATCCAGGCAACATCACTCGAGAAGATCGACTGCGTGAAGTGATTGCCAAGGCGCGGGATCTCAACATTCCTATCCGTATCGGCGTTAATGCCGGCTCTCTGGGTAAAGACTTACTGCGTAAATACAGCGAACCCACCGCCGAGGCGATGGTTGAATCTGCTATGCGCAATGTCGA
>DDDD01000179.1:3773-9637 GCA_002335945.1 Porticoccaceae bacterium UBA1989 | reverse complement strand
TGCGCAGTTTAAGACTACGCAGTAAAGGGATTAACTTTATTGCCTGCCCCAGCTGTTCAAGACAGGAGTTTGATGTAATCAAAACCGTCAATGAATTAGAAAGCCGTTTGGAAGATATTACTGTGCCCATGGATGTGTCGATTATCGGCTGCATCGTGAATGGTCCCGGCGAAGCCAAAGAATCTGATTTTGGTTTAACTGGCGGCTCGCCAGCTAATTTGGTCTATGTTGACGGAGTACCTAATCACAAAGTGGGCAACGAAAATCTAGTTGACGAATTAGAGTCACAGATTCGTGCCAAAGCGGCGGCCAAAGAAATACAGCTGGCTAAAGACGCAGAAAACTTAATTGCCAAAGCCTAAAAGAGTATTCACAGCGCTATGAAACTTCAATCCATCCGCGGCATGAACGACCTGCTCCCCGAGCAGTCGGCCACATGGCAATATCTTGAGAGAACTGTTGCCGAGGTGTTGGGCCGTTACAGCTACCGAGAAATTCGTTTTCCGATTCTAGAACAGACTGAGCTCTTTAAACGCGCAGTGGGCGAAGTTACCGATATCGTCGAAAAAGAAATGTACAGCTTCGAAGACCGCAATGGCGATAGTCTTAGCCTGCGTCCCGAAGGCACCGCTGGCTGCGTTCGCGCCTGCACCGAAAATGGTTTATTGCACAATCAAACTCAGCGTCTCTGGTATACCGGACCCATGTTTCGTCACGAGCGTCCCCAGAAAGGTCGCCTGCGTCAGTTTCATCAAATCGGTGTAGAGGCCTTTGGTCTCAATGGTCCAGATATCGATTCTGAGCTATTACTGCTGACGGCACGACTGTGGAAAACATTGAAAATTGATCATGCAGTTACCCTGCAGATTAATTCATTGGGCACCTCAGCGGACCGAGCCCAGTATCGCGCTGCCCTAGTGGAATATCTCAGTGCCCGCCAAGACTCACTGGACGAAGATAGCCAGCGCCGGTTACTCAGCAACCCCATGCGTATTCTGGACAGTAAAAACCAAGATACTCAGGCGCTGCTAAACGATGCGCCAAAATTGGCCGACTTTATTGATCAGGAATCTCGCGATCATTTCCAACAGCTGTGTGCTGTATTGGATACCGCCAAGATTAGCTATGAAATCAATCCTCGCCTGGTTCGTGGCCTAGATTATTACTCGAAAACCGTCTTCGAATGGGTGACCACCAGCCTGGGTGCTCAGGGTACAGTCTGTGCCGGCGGTCGTTACGACGGTCTGGTCGAACAGCTGGGCGGAAAACCCTGTCCTGGCGTGGGTTTTGCCATGGGTGTCGAAAGACTGGTGCTGCTGCTTGACGAGTTGGCCGTTGTCCCCGATAGTATCGGCCAGAATGTAGACCTCTATATAGTCGCAGTGGGAAATATTGAACTCGAGGCTCTGGTATTAGCGGATGATTTACGCAGCCAGTGCCCCAATATTCGTATCGAAAGCCATTGCGGTGGTGGCAGTTTTAAATCGCAGATAAAGAAAGCAGATAAGAGTGGAGCTGCCGTCGCGCTGATATTGGGCGAAGACGAAGTAGCCTCCGCAACAGCAGGGGTTAAATTTCTTCGTGAAGAAAAGCCCCAGCAAACGGTTGCCCAGACTGATCTGGCCAACCTATTAACCAACTATTTTATTGATTGAGGAACACCTGTGGCAGACCATCTTTCTGAAGAAGAACAAATTGAAGCGGTAAAACGTTGGTGGGCAGCAAACGGCATGCAGACGATTCTTGCCGTGGTTCTGGTTATTGGCGGCTACTTTGGCTGGCAGTACTGGGAACAGGAACAGGCAGTTCAAACAGATCAGGCTTCTGATGCCTATCTTCAGATGATCGAGATAGTCTCTGGAACCAACCCCGGTGAACTACTTAGCCAAGATCAGCAGGCAGAAGTAAATACTGCTGCGGACCAGCTTAAAGAGAATCACAGTAACTCAGCCTATGCTCAGTTTGCCGCGATGTTAAAAGCCAAGCTGGCCGTTGATAACCAAGATTTGGATACAGCAGCCTCAGAACTGCAGTGGGCTCTGGATAACAGCCCCGCCCCTGCAACAGAACGACTAGTGCGCTTGCGTCTGGCACGTATCGAAGCCGCACGCGGCAATGTCGACAGTGCATTGCAGATGGTTCAGGGTATTGATGCTGCAGAGATGAAGTCTGCTTATGAAGAAGCCAAAGGTGACTTCTACTTACTGCAAGACAACGACGCTGCTGCGTTTACGGCCTATGAGTCTGCTCTGGCATCCAACGAGTCACAGGATCCGATGATTAGAAATATACTGCAGCTAAAGATCAGTCAGGTACGTCCGGCTGAGGTAGCTGAAATGGAAGAAGACGATAGCGAAGGAGTCGCCGAATGAAACATGCTTCACTCGTAGTAACGCTTTTATCATCAGTGCTGATGACAGGCTGTAGTTGGTTTGGCGGCGATGATGAAGATGCTGCAATTACCCCAGCAGAGCTGGTTAAGTTTAAGCAAGAAGTGTCCATTAAGCGTGAATGGTCAGCCAGTGTAGGCGCCGGCAACCTAGACTACCGCAATAGCCTGCGCCCAACGGCCAATGGAGAAAATATTTTTGTTGCAGATCATGAGGGCACTGTCAGTGCACTTCGTATCAGCAATGGTAAAAAAGTCTGGCAAACCGAGTTAGAAGTGTCTGTATCCGGCGGTGTTGGTTATGGCGCTGGCATGGTGATGGTTGGCACTATCGAAGGTCTGGTCTATGCCCTGGATGCTGACACGGGTTCTGTCCTCTGGACGGGCCAGGTGAGCTCCGAAGTTATCTCAAGTCCGAAATCCAATGGCGAAATTGTTGCAGTACAGACGGTCGATGATCGACTGTTCGCGCTGGATGCGGCTACTGGCGAAGAAATCTGGCAGCACGATGGCGATGCACCTATCTTAAGTGTGCGCGGAACCAGTGAATCTGTCGTCACGGGCAATATGGTTCTCACTGGTTTCGATACCGGTAAGCTGGTTGCCTTTAACCCAGAGAATGGTTCATTGATCTGGGAATCTCGCTTGGCAGTGCCCAAGGGCCGTACCGAGCTTGAGCGCATGGTTGATATCGATGGCGAACCTTTACTGGTTGGCGATGTGATCTATGCGGTTACTTACCAGGGTCGTTTAGGTGCTCTGTCTCGCGGCACAGGTCGAAGCCTGTGGTTCCAAGACAGCTCTTCACACCATGCTCCGGCTTACAGTCAAGAACAGGTGTATGTGACCGAAGATGAAGATGCCGTACGCTCATTTAAGGCCGGTAGTGGCCAGCCAGTATGGTCCAATGACCAGCTGTTTTTACGTCAGCTAACAGGCCCAGCCAAATTGGCCGGTACTATTGCCGTGGCCGATGCAGAAGGTTATCTACATCTTCTGGACCCAGTCGATGGTCACTTCGTAGGCCGTACCAAGGTTGATGGCAGCGGTGTAAGCGCACCTATGCTGACTGTGGGTGAAAGCCTCATTGTGCAAGCCAATGATGGTTCTATTACGGCGTATAGACTGAAATAATTAAATGGCCGCGAGGCCATTTAATCGGTTCTTTATTGCTTAGCGCTCTCTATTGCTTAGTACTCTCTATTTTTAATGCTCTGTATTTCTTAGAGCTTTCTATTTTTAGCGCTCTCTGCCCGACCTGCCATCAGATGGCGTGATAACTCATGGCCTGGCGCCTCAGGTATTTGCCATTATTGGGTTCCCCGTAATAGGCCTTAATCTCCAAACTCTGTAATTCGAAAGCATGTTTCAGGTCATGGAGTCTGTTGATCAGCACATCCAATCTATCTATATCTGTGATATCAATCAGCTCAAGGTTGTCGGCGAGTAATTTTTGGTGGCCCAGATCAAAGTCAATTTTCTGGTGTTTAAAATAGGGCGCAAGGGCCTGATTAGAAATGCCGTAGAGTAGGGTAAGGCGGTCTTGATAATGGCCAATATTTTCTTCGTCAAAATCAGCAGCTTCTAACAGAGCTGCGGCTAATAAGGTCGCGCTCGGTTCAAGTGTCAGTAATTCCCGCAGTAATAAACCGATGGTTCTTGTGGAGACTAGAGGCACGCTGGCACGGACCTCATCCGCATCCACACCGAGATTTTTTAGACTGTCTAAAACAAAAATTTCATGGCCCAATTCTTCTTTGGCATAACGATCAAGCACAGTCTTTAGAGGTCCCTCGGCATTGTCGGCACCACATTGCAGAGCATGGGGAAAATCGTGAACATAATGGTACATCTCGGTCATCCAGCCAATTAAAATGGGCAGAGATAGTCCTTCGCCGCGCACCAGTTCATTGGCGATATAAACGGCATGTAATTCACCCGCCCAAATATCGACAATGCCGGTCAATGATTTTGTTACCTGATCTTTCGTCAGCGCTATTGACGAGGGGTTGTCTGGATAGAGTAAGTCTATGTCAGAAAAGGCGTTAAAAAAAACCAGTAAATCCTCGGCGTTTGTACCTGTGATCTTGGCAATGCTCGCTACTGAATGATGGCCAGTGCAGTAAGGGCGAATTTTTAAAAAGCCCCGCACGTAGTCACTGGGCAACTCATATTTGGCTTTGCTGGTTACTAAAAAGGCAGGGTCTTCGCTTTTAGCATCTGCGCGCAGATGCCAGATATTTTCACGCAGTTTGGGGCACCAGCTATGCTGATTTTCCCTGGGTATATCGCTCTGAGCTGAGTTCAAGATTCTATCCTCCATGATAGAGATTAAATAAAAGATTAAACAGGAGAGGAAAGAAGCGACCCGCTGGGCCACTTCTTTCTTCCGTTTTAACCTAAGATTATCGGTTACCTAGCCGCAGACGAAAATAACAGTAGCACCCTCGTGAGCGACCACCGCGCCAGGGGAAAGTCGTATAGATTCCGTGCTCTGGGTCCCGGATACAATCTTGAGAGGAATCTGTCCGTTTTTAACCAGCTGGCTAATTAGGTTGGCTGAGTCTTTAACTTGATTGATCGTTTTATCAGATGACATTTTTGTATCTCCTTATAATATTAAACCAAATGCGTGGCATCTCTAGCGCAGAGAAGCGCACAGCAGTTTGCCTGCCCAGGCTGGGCAAAAGTAACGTGTATCTAACGAGTCAGCCGCAGACGAATATGACTGTGGCGTTTTTATTGGCGACGACTGCACCCTCGGCAAGAAACAGTTCCCCGGTTTTTTGGGCGCCAGTTTCAGTGATGAGTTTCAGTGGCAGTGAGCCGTTTTGGAGTAGACGAGAAAGAGCGAGAACTTCATTATTCTCTGTTTGTTGTTGAGCCATGATATGACATCCTTGTTTAGCTGATGAGTGCCTTTCTACTGCATGACACTTTGATTGCTAAGCTTACTCACTGTCTTGCTACTTCTCGTGACTACCAAGACAGGTCTTGAGGCTACGCCAATCTATTTTTATATGCAAGAGCCTATATGATGACGCCAAGTTAGGATGCCAAATTAAAAACTGGGGGGCGAGCAGGCAGTAATTAACTCACACCTTTCACGGCCGACATTTTTAAAATGATGGGGAACAGTGCTCTTAAAGTAATAGGCGTCGCCAGCGTTGAGTACCTTCTTTTCATCCCCCACCTGTACCTCGAGAGAGCCACTTAAAATAATTCCACATTCCTCGCCTTCATGTTGGATGGCGTGCTTGCCCGTCGTTGCGCCAGGCTGATAGCACTCCTTCAACATCTGAATTGATTTGCTGTGCAGATGATTGCCCACCTGTAAATAAGAGACCCCTTTATCCCCAAGCTCTAAAAGACTGTCGGCGCTAAAAAATACCTGCTCAGAAAAACTAAAGTCGTCAGCAAAGAAGTTGCTCAGGCTAATGGGAATTCCCCCCAGTACCTTTTTAAGCATCCCCAC
>DDDD01000179.1:1729-3763 GCA_002335945.1 Porticoccaceae bacterium UBA1989 | reverse complement strand
CCAGAGGCCTTGGCCAGTTGTCGCTGGGAAAGTCCGATTTTGGTCCGAATTTCTTTCAGGCGGGGGCCGGTTTCGCTGTCCATGGGGAATTACCTCAAAGTGGGGGCTAGCTGTTAACTATACTAAACACTTTAATAATTAATCGTAATAAAATCAATGGGTTAATTATTTATTCCTAACGAGTTGTTTAACATGCTGCTGTGGTTTTACAGTGCCTGTCTGAGAAAAGTGTCCCATACGACAATAATGAGCAGCCGCCATGACAAACCCAACGCCAAACCCAGCCATGGATGCCTACTGGATGCCGTTTACCGCTAATCGCGACTTTAAAAAGTCGCCGCGGCTAATCGCCTCCGCTCAGGGTCATCATTACATCAGCAATGAGGGTCGAAAAATCTATGATGGCTTCTCTGGCCTCTGGACCTCGGGTATTGGTCACTGCCACCCAAAAATTGTTGAAGCTGTGCAGGCACAGGTTGGGCAGCTGGATCTCTGTATGGGTTTTCAGTTGGGACATAACAAAGCGTTTGAATTGGCGGATAAGTTGACTCAGCTAGCCCCTGAGGGACTGGACCATTGTTTCTTTACTAACTCCGGTTCCGAATCCGTAGACACCGCATTAAAGATTGCTCTGGGTTATCACCGTGTCCGTGGCGATGCCAGTCGCACCCGATTAATTGGTCGCCAGCGCGGTTACCACGGCGTAAATTTTGGTGGTATTTCAGTGGGCGGAATAGCGCCCAACCGTAAAATGTATAGCGCCAACCTAATTCCCGGTGTGGATCATCTGCCCCACACCCACAATCTTGAACATGCCGCCTTTAGCCATGGCCAGCCCGAATGGGGCGGTCATTTAGTGGAGGAACTCGAAGCTATGGTGGCGCTCCACGATGCCAGCACTATTGCCGCTGTGATTGTAGAGCCTGTGGCGGGGTCTACCGGTATCTTACCGCCCCCTGTCGGCTATCTAGAGCGTCTGCGAGAAATCTGTACCAAGCATGGCATACTGCTAATTTTTGATGAGGTAATTACCGCCTTTGGTCGCATAGGCGCACCTTTTGCCGCCCAGCGCTTTGGTGTGACCCCAGATATTATTACCACCGCTAAAGGCCTCACCAATGGTGTTATTCCCATGGGCGCAGTGTTGGCCAGCAACGCCATCTATCAAGCCTTTATGCAGGGCCCAGAGCAGGGCATTGAGCTGTTTCATGGCTATACCTATTCAGGACATCCGGTGGCAGCCGCAGCCGGCCTTGCAACCTTGGAGGTGTATCAGGAAGAGGGAAGTTTTGATCAGGCCCGTGAGTTGGAGGCAATGTTTGCCGAAGCGATCCATCAGTTTGATGATCACCCTAGGGTTATCGATGTACGCAACTTCGGTTTAATGGGGGCGATTGAGCTGGCACCGCGAGAGGGAGCACCGGGTGCCCGTGGTCTGGACGCGCACAAACATTGCTTTTGGGATGAAGACTTAGTGATTCGAAATGGTATGGATATCCTGCAGTTCTCGCCCTTTTTGAATTCCAAACCGGACGATATTCAAAGTATGTTTGATTCAGTCCGCCGAGTGATCGATAAGATCACCTAAGCCCAAAAGGTTCCTAGTGTGAAGCGACCCAAACTAACGTAGAATGCCGCAATTAAACCCTGCGGCATTTTTTATCCCATGATTCCTGTTATCGCCCTTGTCGGGCGCCCCAATGTTGGCAAATCTACGCTATTTAATCGACTTACACGCAGTCGAGACGCGCTGGTGGCTAACTACTCCGGATTAACCCGCGATCGCAAGTACGGCGATGGCGAGATGTACGATCGTCGTTTTATTGTGATCGACACCGGTGGTATTAGTGGTGAGGAAGACGGCATTGATGTGGGCATGGCCGAACAATCGCTGCTGGCTATGGATGAAGCAGATATTGTGCTGTTTATTGTTGATTGCCGTTCCGGGCTTCTTTCCGCGGACTATTTAATCGCTGAAAAACTGCGACAGAAAAACCGCAAAGTCTATTTGGTCGCCAATAAAATTGATGGCCT
>DDDD01000179.1:0-1681 GCA_002335945.1 Porticoccaceae bacterium UBA1989 | reverse complement strand
ACCGCGACCCATGGCCGTGGTGTGCGCTCGATGATGGAAGAGTTACTCGAGCCGTTCCCCGAATTTGTTGAGCCCGATAATAGCGGCTTGAATGGCATAAAGATTGGCGTGGTTGGCCGCCCCAATGTGGGAAAATCCACATTGGTTAATCGTTTACTCGGTGAAGACCGTGTGGTTGTTTTTGATGAGGCTGGCACCACCCGTGACAGTGTTTATATTGATTACGAACGCCATGGTCAGCAGTACACATTGATCGACACAGCCGGTATTCGTAAGCGCAAAAATATTAAGTTGGCGATTGAGAAATTCTCGATTGTTAAAACGTTAAAAGCTATCGACGATGCCAATGTGGTGGTGTTGATGGTCGATGCTCAAGAAGGATTGGTCGATCAAGACCTGCACCTAATGGGCTCAGTCATCGATGCCGGCCGTGGTCTGGTACTTGGCGTGAATAAATGGGATGGCCTCACACCCGAGAAGCGCGAGAAGATGAAAGCGGACATCAAGCGACGATTGCAGTTTGCTGAATTTGCCGATGTGCACTTTATCTCGGCACTCCACGGCACCGGTGTGGGTAATCTCTATGACTCTATCGGAGCAGCCTATTCAGCTGCTACAGATACCCTGAGTGCTTCACGCCTAACCAAAGTGCTCGAGGGTGCGGTAGAAGAACATCAGCCACCCCTGGTTCATGGGCGTCGTATTAAACTGCGCTTTGCCCATGCCGGTGGTCGTAACCCTCCCGTAATTATTATCCACGGCAACCAGACAGATTCTGTGCCTGCCCAGTACACCCGATATTTAGAAAAGATCTTCCGTCGCGAACTAGGTTTGCATGGCACGCCAGTTAAAGTCGAATACCGTACAGGCGAAAATCCGTACAGTAACAAAGCGAAGCCCGGTGATACGAAGCCTACGTTCAAGCGCAAGAAGGTTATTAAGTTTTCCAAGCGTAACGAGCCTACCAATAAGAAATCGCGATAATCTAGGGTTGGTGCTTAGAGCTTTGATGTAGTTGGGCACAGAGGCATCGTGAGATCCTTCTCTGCGTTCAGGGTGACTCTGCAGACAACGTCAGCAGAGTCAGATATGCGTCAACGGCATTTCAGTTCTCTGCACCACCTGCCGCAATACAAAGCTGGTTCTAATGCTGTTCACCCCTTCAATCTGATTTAACTTATCCAGTAAAAACTTCTGGTAGTAATCCATATCTGGCATTACTACTTTCAGTAGATAATCCGTATCACTGCCCGTTATCAATGAGCACTCAACCACCTCTGGCCAGCCAGTGATTTTGCTATCAAAATTCTTGAGTCGATCTGGGCTCTGATGGTCCAGGCTCACCGAAATATAAATACTAATCGGTAACCCCAACTTTTTCTGATCCAGCAATGTAATTTGCCGGCTAATAATGCCGCTCTCTTGAAGTAGCTTTACACGCCTGGCGCAGGGAGAGGGTGAAAGGCCCACCCGTTCCGCCAATTCCAGGTTACTAATACTGCCATCGGCCTGAACCTCTTCAAGGATACGACGATCCATGCGATCTAACTTTGGAATTGGCATAATTCACCTTTAATTAATAACTATGTGGTGAATATAGCTACTAATAACTAGATCGGCAAATTTATTAGGGAGATTTAACTCAAATCATAGGGTTATTCTAGAAGCATAAACAGCCCTA
>DDDD01000173.1 GCA_002335945.1 Porticoccaceae bacterium UBA1989 | reverse complement strand
ACGAAGGATCTCTCGCTTACGCTCGACATAACAATTTTGTTATCGACATAAAAGCTTGATTATCGCCATGGCAGTTTGCTGCTCGAACTCTCAGCGGTTTACTTCCTAATCGTCCTTCCGGCCATTCTCAAACCGGCTCACTGATCCATCTTTATGCTTGAGAGTTGCGCGACGCTGCTCTCCAGTTTGATCTAGCAGCATGGGGTATTTAGGGGCCGTCATAAACTGCGCAAACCATTGCGCCAGCAGCTCATCATCATTCAGCGTTTCAAGTAACAAGCTCTTCACATTTTGAATATAGGCGTCGGGGATATTTTCCACGGCCATCGCTGGTGTCAGTGGTGGATCAACCAGATGTTTCGGAGCAACTATGCCGGTGAGTAATTCGGTGGCCAAGTCATCCATCATTTCGGTGGCTGCTGGGGCACGGAAACCCACAGAGAAGGTCGTGCAATCCCCAATAGCAACGCCATGATGAGCAATTTTAGGCGGTAGATAAAGTATGTCGCCTGGCTCCAGCACCCATTCTTGTAAGGGCTCAAAGCCAGCGAGAATCTTTAGCTCAGTGTTTTTTAATAGTGGAGTTTCATCATCACAGGCGGCACCAATCTGCCATCTGCGCTGACCAGTACCCTGAATAAGAAAGACATCGTAGTAATCAAAATGCGGCCCAACACTGCCGCCATCTTCAGCATAGCTGACCATAATGTCATCGATACGCCAGGGAGGTAGGAAATCAAAATGCTTTAATAGCTCACCTACTTCAGGTACCCAGAGATCAGCGGCCTGAACTAATAATGTCCAGTGGCTAGCCGGTAAAGAGGCAAAGCGGTCTTCAGCAAAGGGGCCATGTTCTAGCTTCCAATCTTCACCGATAACCAGCCGTGATTCCACTTCCTGCTCAAGAGACAGGCCGGCCAGCTCATCACCATCAATAGGCGGCTCGAAATCTGTAATTGCATTGCGAATTAACAGCGGCTTCTTCTGCCAGTACTCGGCGAGAAATTCTTCGGGGCTTACATTTCCAAGAATCATATTAGATATTTTTAGCCTGTGCAGAGGCATTGCCGATGTAGGATGCAGGGGTCATGGCCTTTAACTCAGCTTTCGCCGACTCTGGCATGTCTAGCGTATCGATAAAGGTCTGAATCGTTGACTGATCCATCACATTGCCACGGGTAAGGGCCTTGAGTTTTTCGTAAGGTTCTTCGATGCCGTAACGACGCATCACCGTCTGAATAGGCTCCGCTAATACTTCCCAGCTGGCATCTAGGTCTGCAGCCAGCTTAGTTTCATTAAGCTCAAGCTTACTAATACCCTTATCCAGAGAAGCATAAGCGATCATGGTGTAGCCGAGGCCAACACCCATATTGCGCAGTACCGTGGAATCCGTAAGGTCACGCTGCCAACGAGAAATAGGCAGCTTGGCCGCCAGATGGCCAAATAGTGCATTGGCGATACCCAGATTGCCTTCGGCATTTTCGAAGTCGATGGGGTTAACTTTATGAGGCATGGTAGATGACCCCACTTCACCTGCGATGGTTTTCTGTTTGAAGTAACCCAGAGAAATATAGCCCCAGATATCACGAGCAAAATCGATCAGGATGGTATTCGAACGAGCCAGGCCATCAAACAACTCGGCCATATAATCGTGAGGCTCAATCTGGGTGGTGTAAGGGTTAAAACTCAAACCCAGCTGTTCTATAAATTCCTGAGCAACCGACTGCCAGTCAATGTCGGCATAGGCAGAAAGGTGTGCATTGTAGTTGCCCACCGCGCCATTTATTTTACCCAGCAGCGGTACGGTTTTAAGTTGATCAATTTGACGTTGCACGCGGTAGGCGACATTGGCCATTTCTTTACCCACCGTGGTGGGAGATGCTGTCTGACCATGGGTGCGGGCCAACATAGACACATCAGCGAACTCTCGGCCCATGGCTGCGAGCTGGTCGGTGATAGCCTGCAGTGCGGGCAACATGACCTGATCACGTCCTTCTTTGAGCATTAGTGCATGGGACAGATTATTAATATCTTCAGAGGTGCAGGCGAAGTGGACAAATTCACTCACTGCATTCAGCTCGGCATTATCGACAATGGTTTCCTTGATGAGATATTCCACTGCTTTCACATCGTGATTCGTGGTGCGCTCAATCTCTTTAATGCGCGCCGCCTGCTCAAGCGTAAAGTTATCTACTAGAGCATTAAGCACTGCATTAGCTTCATCAGAGAATGCTGGTACTTCAACAACAGAGGGATGCTTAGAGAGTTGCTGTAACCAGCGCACCTCAACCATTACCCGATAGCGAATTAAACCAAACTCGCTAAAAACAGAGCGCAGTCGCTCTGTTTTTGAGCCGTATCGACCATCGATGGGTGAAACAGCGGTAAGGGGAGAGAGCGCGATATTGTTCATGATTTGTCCAAAATAGGTCGTTGAAATAAGCCGCCAATAATAACGGATTCAGCCCTTAATTTCAGATTAATTAAAGGCGCAGGAGGAATGTTGAGCGATTGTTCGATGCTCTAATACAGAGATTAGTGAAGGTATTGATAGCGAGCTTACTAACGGCTTATCGCGCAGGCAGTAATTTAGCCAACTGCTTGCGATAAAACGCCAGATGGATTCGCTTGCCACCCAACTGCTGCCACAGAAACGCGCTTCTAATAGCAGAAAATAACAGGCAACGAATACGTTGAGCCACCGCTGGCTGCTGCAGGTAACCACTGGAGCCGCTCACCTGGATGCGGAGTCGCAGAGTACTCACGGTGTCTTGGTAAAGCGAAGCGATATTGGCATAGACATTGTCATGGCTAATTGAGAAATGCTGAGCCTGACGCTCGGCGTTTTCAATACCGGTGGCAATTTTATCCAGCATCCCTTGGTCGCTAGACAACTTACGCGCCAGATACAGAATAGACACCACGTAACGCAGTATCTCAGCCTTATCTCCGTTGCCGTCACTGAACAACCGCTCCATGGAATCCATGCCCAGCTTTAAACCCGAGACGGGGCCATATATCTGGGACAATGAATCGGGATTTTGATTGAGCAGGGCACTCATGCAGAGCGACATATCATCGCTAGATGCCTCACCGGTATTGGCCAGTTGAGACACAAGTTCGCAGGCATGAAATACCGCGGCGAGAGCAACTGCTTGCTCTGAAGTAGGTTTAGAAAAAAACATTAGGCCTCTTTGATTGAATTCCAGGTGCGCTCGATGGTGCCCCCGCCCAGGCATTCATCGCCCAGATAAAATACCACGGATTGCCCAGGTGTTACTGCGCGCTGTGGCTCTGCAAATAGCACTTCACAGCCGCCATTATCATTGGGCGTCACCCAACACAGCTGGTCGGGTTGTCGGTAGCGAGATTTGGCATAGCATTCAAATGGCGCATCATATGCAGCATCAGAGCCAGGTACCCCATTAATCCAATTGATATCCGCCGCGGCGAGATTGTTAGTAAATAGTAGGGGATGCTGAGAACCCTGACCCACAATCAAAATATTGTTTTCCAAGTCCTTAGCCAAACTGTACCAAGGCTCCGCATTGCCATCCTTTACGCCGCCAATACCCAAACCCTGGCGTTGGCCCAGGGTATAAAACATAAGCCCCTGATGCTCACCCATGAGCTCGCCCTCAGGCGTACGCATCTCACCGGGCTGAGCAGGAATATACTGTTCCAGAAAGTCTTTGAAGCGGCGTTCGCCAATAAAGCAGATACCGGTACTGTCTTTTTTGTCGGAGGTAACAAAACCATGCTCATCGGCAATTCGTCTAACCTCTGGCTTTTCGAGCTCACCCACAGGAAACAGCGATTTGGCAAAGGCACTCTCAGCCACCGCATGTAAAAAGTAGCTCTGATCTTTATTGTTATCTAGGCCTTTTAATAGCTGGGTTTGCCCGTTTTTATGGCCCACTCTGGTGTAGTGGCCCGTAGCAATAAATTCTGCACCCATTAACTGAGCATAGTCGAGAAAGACCTTAAACTTTATTTCGCGATTACACAGGATATCTGGGTTGGGCGTGCGGCCTAGGCGGTATTCTTCGAGGAAGTACTCGAACACATTGTCCCAGTAATCCGCTGCAAAGTTAGCGGTGTGCAATGTAATGCCAAGCTTATCGCAAACCTGCTGAGCATCGGCGAGATCTGCTTTGGCTGTGCAGTACTCAGAGCCATCGTCCTCGTCCCAGTTCTTCATAAATAGGCCTTCAACCTGATATCCTTGCTGAATCAGAAGCAGGGCAGCCACAGACGAATCAACGCCTCCAGACATGCCGACAATCACTTTTTGTGGTTTGCTCATCAAAACACCAAGATAAAGAAAAACGGGAAGCCGATTACTATAGGCCGTTACGAAATATTTCCAAGGGGAAAATGCGCTGAGCGCGATAATCTTCAATACAGTCTAAGACCATGGTGCTACGTAAGCTGGCCTTATTAGCCTTAATTTCATCAAGAGACATCCACAGAGCCTCGTCGATATCTGAGTCAAGCACTGCAGTCTTGTCAAAGCCCAGAGCCTCAGCCACAAAGCTTAAGCGGTAATAGGTAACGCCAGTAGCTTCTGCAAAATGGGTAGAGATGCCTAAAAAGCCCCGAATGGCAACTTCCCAACCGGTTTCTTCCATGGTCTCACGCATCGCTGCCTGCAGAATGTCTTCACCAGGTTCAACATGACCGGCAGGTTGATTAATGACCTGCACGCCCAGTTTGGTTTCTTTGACCATTAAAAACGTATCGTCTTTTTCAATGACCGTGGCAACAGTTAGGTGAATTTTGTCGGGCATGGTACATCCTCCTGGCGGGGTTATTTACGTCCATTTGATCGGGCTTTTGATTGCGGAGATGAGTCGGGTGTGACGGCATCCTCTGTTCGGTACTCGCCGGGTTTAAGTTCCTCGAGGGTCCAGTCACCCACCTTGGCTCTTACCAGTCTTAGAGTCGGCAGATTAACCGCCGCGGTCATGCGCCGTATCTGACGATTGCGGCCTTCATTAATTACAATTTCCATCCAGCTGTCGGGGATTAACTTTCGCACTCTGATTGGCGGCACACGCTGCCATAGGCTGGGTTCGGAAATAAGCTTGCAGGATAGGGCGGTTGCCATGCCGTCTTTTAAGGTTACCCCAGCTAATAGCGCATCGCACTGGGCCTGGGTGGCGCTGCCCTCAACCTGAACCCAGTAGGTTTTGCTGAGTTTGTATTTGGGATCACTGATTTTAGCCTGCAGTAAGCCGTCATCAGTAAGTAATAAAAGTCCTTCAGAATCAAAGTCGAGGCGTCCGGCAGGGTAAACCGCTTTCACATTAATGTAATCCGCGAGAGTCTTTTTGCCACTATCATCCGTAAATTGGCTCAGTACCTGGAACGGTTTATTAAAAATGATCAATTTGGCCACGTTTTTTCTCCATTTAACCTCATTGTAAATGAAACAGGGTTACAAAAAACCGATGAATTCATGCTAAAATGCCGCAATCCGGTAAATTTTTTACAAACTAATTTTGCAACGTTTTATCGAATAATTAAAGATCACAGTCCACGGAGACAATAATGGGTTATCAACATATTCAGATTCCACAATCTGGCGAAAAAATTACAGTAAACGAAGACCTCACGATCAACGTACCTAACAACCCAATTATCCCTTTTATTGAAGGTGACGGTATTGGTGTTGATATTACTCCGGTAATGGTCAAGGTCATCGATGCGGCAGTAGCCAAAGCCTATGATGGCAGTAAGCAGATTTCCTGGATGGAAGTTTACTGCGGCGAGAAAGCAGCAGAATTATATGAAGGTGACTGGTTCCCAGCAGAAACACTGGAAGCGGTCAAAGAATATGTAGTATCAATTAAAGGTCCACTAACTACCCCTGTTGGCGGCGGCTTTCGCTCACTTAACGTAGCCCTGCGTCAGGAACTTGACCTGTTTGTTTGTCAGCGTCCAGTTCGTTGGTTCGAAGGTGTTCCTTCTCCTGTTAAAGCGCCTGATAAAGTTGATATGTGCATCTTCCGTGAAAACTCCGAAGATATTTATGCAGGCATCGAGTGGCGCGCGGGTACTGAAGAAGCGACTAAGGTCATCAATTTCCTCCAGCAGGAAATGGGCGTAACCAAGATTCGCTTTGACACTAACTGCGGTATCGGCGTTAAGCCAGTATCTGAAGAAGGCACTAAGCGTCTGGTCGCCAAAGCCATTCAGTATGCAATTGACCAAAACAAGCCTTCTGTGACCCTGGTTCACAAAGGTAACATCATGAAGTTCACCGAAGGTGCTTTCTGCGACTGGGGCTACGAAGTTGCCCGTGATCAGTTTGGCGGCGAGTTAATCGACGGCGGCCCATGGCAGGCCGTTAAGAACCCTAACACTGGCGCCGACATCATTATTAAAGACGTTATCGCGGATGCGATGTTGCAGCAGATCATTTTGCGCCCAGACGAGTATAGCGTTCTGGCCACATTGAACCTCAACGGCGACTACATCTCAGATGCACTGGCGGCTCAGGTAGGCGGTATTGGTATCGCACCTGGCGCAAACCTGTCTGACGATGTTGCTATCTTTGAAGCGACTCACGGCACAGCACCTAAGTATGCTGGCCAAGATAAGGTAAATCCGGGTTCATTGATTCTAAGTGCCGAGATGATGCTGCGCCATATGGGCTGGCACGAAGCGGCTGACCTAGTGATTAAAGGTATTGAAGGCGCTATTGGAGAGAAGAAAGTGACCTATGACTTTGAACGCCTGATGGACGGTGCAACTTTGATGTCCTGCTCAGAGTTCGGCGATACTATGATTGAAAACATGTAGGACGGTAGTGCTTTTTTTTCTATAAGCAAAGCCCGATACCAATAAAAAACCCGGCGTCACGTATGTGGCGCCGGGTTTTTTGTGGATCAAAGCTTTTAACAAGCTGATATTGGTGACTTAGTGGTCAAGCAATCCCACCTTCCATAGCGAGATTATGCATCATTGTGGGATCGTCCTCAGGCTCAACGGTTGTATCGACGGGCTGGATATTAACTGCATGCAGTCCCTTGACGCCCCGTTCAGTATCAAAGCTAACATACTGGCCTGCTTTGAGGGTTTTGTAGCCCTCCATATTAATTGCGCTGTAGTGGACGAAGATATCATCTTCACCATTGTCGGGGAGAATAAAGCCAAATCCCTTAGCATTACTAAACCATTTTATAGTACCTTTACTAGACATAACCTGTTGCCTTCTTCCTATCAAGCATTTTAAAAAAGAGCTGTACATCATTGCGCTCGTCAAGCACCTTAAAATAAGGATCTGCAACTCTAAATGCCCAAATTATTCTGTCAAGTACCGTTCGTCGGTTACTTGGAAAGTATATTCTGAGGTAAGATAACCACACACTTTCAATGACTAGTAATCGGCAGTTTTAGATGAGCGAAGAAAAAAATACACCAGATTGGCAACATGATGGAAATACTGTGGTCGAAGAATCAAGGCCAATCTTGAAGAAGCCCCGTATGTTCCAAGTAGTACTTTTAAATGATGACTACACACCAATGGAATTTGTAGTTGAGTTGATAGAGCAGTTTTTTTACAAGTCGCGAGAGAATGCGACTCAGATCATGCTTAAGATACACACCGAGGGAAAGGGCATCTGTGGCATCTACACTGAAGATGTGGCAGAGACGAAAGCGGCAGTAGTAAACCAATATTCGATGGACCACCAGCATCCGCTTCTGTGTGAAATAGAACCCTGTAACGACGACGAAGAGTCATAGATATGCTAAGTAGAGAGCTTGAAGTCACCCTTAATTTGGCCTTTAAAAACGCACGTGAAAAACGTCATGAGTTTATGACCGTTGAACACCTGCTCCTAGCACTGCTTGATGATGCATCTGCATCGAATGTGCTTAAAGCCTGCGGTGCCGACCTGGGAATATTGCGCCAGGACCTCGTTGAGTTTATTGACTCGACAATGCCAACCATTCCCGAAACCCAACTAGAGCAAGAAACTCAGCCTACCCATGGCTTTCAACGTGTGTTGCAGCGCGCTGTGTTTCAGGTTAACTCTGCGAACCACAGTGAAGTGGTCGGTGCTAATGTTGTGGTTGCGATTTTTAGTGAGCAAGAGAGCCAGGCCGTATATTTTCTGCGCCTGCAAAATGTTGCGCGCATCGATGTGGTTAATTATATTTCCCACGGCATCTCCAAATATGTAGATCAGGCCGAACCTAGCCCAGATCAGCATGAGCAGACTGGCGAAGAGGCCGGTGGCGGCGAAGCCAAAGAGGAGAGCCTACTCCAGCAGTTTGCTGTGAACCTCAATGAGCAGGCGCGACTGGGTCAGATCGACCCCTTAATTGGCCGCGATCAAGAGGTGGAGCGGGTCAGTCAGATACTCATTCGACGTCGCAAGAACAATCCCCTGTTAGTCGGTGAGTCTGGTGTCGGTAAAACCGCCATCGCAGAAGGCCTTGCCAAACTTATCCTCGAAGAGAAAGTGCCCGAGCCAATGTTGGGCAGCACCGTCTATTCATTAGACATGGGCTCGCTATTAGCGGGCACCAAGTATCGTGGTGATTTCGAGAAGCGCCTTAAAGGTATTATTGGCGAGCTGATGAAGCAGGATAAATCCATCCTGTTTATCGATGAGATTCACACCATCATTGGTGCCGGCGCAGCCTCTGGCGGCGTTATGGATGCATCTAACCTGCTCAAGCCACTGCTGTCCTCAGGACAACTGCGCTGCATAGGCTCAACCACCTATCAAGAGTATCGTGGCATCTTCGAGAAAGACCATGCACTGTCGCGTCGCTTCCAGAAGATTGATGTGCCAGAGCCCAGTATCGAAGAGACCTATCAAATTCTTAAGGGACTCAAGTCGCGGTTCGAGGATCACCATGATCTCAAGTTTACGAACCCGGCATTAAAAGTAGCGGCTGAGCTATCTGCCCGCCATATTAACGACCGCTTTCTGCCCGACAAAGCTATTGATGTTATTGATGAAGCCGGTGCCTACCAGCGCCTGCAGCCAGAGAGCAAGCGTAAGAAGACCATTGGTGTCAGTGACATTGAGTTAGTGATCTCAAAGATTGCCCGTATTCCAGCCAAGAGCGTGTCTAGTTCAGACAAGGCGCAGCTGCAGGGTCTGGCAGACAAACTCAAGATGGTAGTATTTGGTCAGGATCCAGCCATTGACGCACTGTCGACGTCTATCAAGCTAGCCCGAGCTGGGCTGCGTGATGGCAGCAAGCCCATTGGTAGCTTCCTGTTCGCAGGCCCAACCGGTGTCGGTAAAACAGAAGTCAGCCGTCAGCTGGCCAATGTTCTCGGCGTAGAGCTAGTGCGCTTCGATATGTCCGAGTATATGGAACGTCATACCGTCTCACGCCTGATTGGTGCACCTCCAGGCTATGTTGGATACGACCAGGGCGGGCTCTTAACAGAGGCCGTTAACAAGCAACCTCATTCAGTGATACTGCTCGACGAAGTTGAGAAAGCGCATCCCGATGTGTTCAACCTACTTCTCCAAGTCATGGATCACGGTACGCTCACCGACAACAACGGTCGCAAAGCGGACTTCCGCAATGTGATATTGATTATGACCACCAACGCCGGTGCTGAGTTGATGAGCAGAGCCTCTATTGGTTTCGCCGATCAAAACCACCAAACCGATGGCATGGAAGCAATTAAGAAAATGTTCACCCCAGAGTTCCGTAATCGCCTCGATAGCATTGTGCAGTTTGGCGAGCTGACCATGGACGTGATCAAAACCGTGGTCGACAAGTTCCTAGTACAGCTGCAGTCGCAATTGGACGAGAAGAAGGTCTTTCTCGACATTGATGATGATGCACGGGAGTGGTTAGCAGTGAATGGTTATGATGCCAAAATGGGCGCGCGACCTATGGACCGGTTGATTCAAGAGAAGATCAAAAAGCCATTAGCCGAAGAAGTCTTGTTTGGCGGGCTGTCAGAGAAGGGCGGTACGGTGTTTATCAGCGTAGAAGATAACGAGCTGGTAGTCGCCACAGAGCCAAAGACGGCAGAGGCGGTTTAAGCGTTAGAAGAACAGATCAGTAACAAGAGCGACAAAAAAACGAAGCGAGATAGCCAGTACAACTGCTATCTCGTTTTCGTTTGTGCGCTTTAAAAAAGCGTGCTTAAAAACAGAAAGGTTTAACGTTCGCGGAAGGTAATACGTCCCTTAGTAAGATCATAAGGTGTCATCTCAACCTTGACCTTATCACCCGTCAGAATACGGATGTAATGCTTGCGCATCTTGCCGGAAATGTGGGCAATAATAGTGTGACCATTTTCTAATTTAACTTTGAAAGTGGTGTTCGGCAGGGTATCTACAACCTCGCCTTCGAATTCAATGTGCTCTTCCTTCGCCATACGCTTATTTTCATGCCTGTAAAAAAGGGCGCAGTTTGCCCTAAAATGGCCGCCATAGCAAAGTCATTCGCTAATCTGCCAAGTATTTTCCTGAAGTAACTCCAGCGGTTGATAGTTAGTTTTATAGCTCATCTTTTGGCAGTCTTCGATCCAGTAGCCTAAATACAGAGACTTCATACCCAATTGTTGCGCCAAAGAAATCTGAAATAGCACTGCCAGGGTACCCAAGCTGCGCACCGACTCCTCAGGATCAAAGTAGGTATAGATAGCAGAGAGTGCGTTGGGCAACACATCCATCACTGCACAACCAATTAGCTTGCCCTCGACCCTAAACTCAAGAAAATTCGTGCAATCCCAGGCGGTACCCAAAAACTGCTCAAACTGCTCTCGAGACGGTGGATACATATCGCCGTCCTGATGACGGGCGCTAATATAGCGATCGTAAACAGGGTAGTGCTCATCGAGATCAATAGCGTCTTTTTGATTTACCTGCACATCCGAGTTGCGGTTCCAGCAGCGCTTTTGTGAGCGGTTGCGGACAAAGAGGTCGACCGGTATACGCGCAGGAACACAGGCATTACAGCTGCCGCACATAGGAGAATAGAGGTAAGTGCCACTGCGGCGAAAGCCCATCGCACTCATACGGCCATAGAGTTCAGTATCCACCGAGATATCTGGGTCGACAAAGGCCGTAGTGGCTTTGCGGCCCTCAAGATAGCTGCACTCATGAGGTTCCGTGAGCAGTAGGCGAATCTTGGTAATGTCTGGTGAAATATCTCTCGTCATAGGTTCCTGATGGAATCAATTCTGATAAGCCCTAAGCCTAGTCGATTGAGAGGGGTTACTCAATGTTAAAGCGTAGATCCCTCGTCGCTGCGCTCTGTCGGGATGACAATTTTTAGGGTTCTGCCGGGATGACAGTTGCGGGTTCATGAGGACTTACAGTTTGTCACCCTGAGCATTGGCGAAGGGTCTCAGTCAGAAGCTGTTACGGCAGTAGTTGAATAGGGTCTGCTGCTAATATTGAGAGATCCTTCACTGCGTTCAGGATGACAGTTGCGGGTTCAGGATGACGCATTTTAGGGTTCTGCCGCCATGACGCAGACGTACTGCCATTGCGACAACTAATCTGTCATTTCGACAACTAATCTGTCATTTCGACCGGAGGGAGAAATCTCCAGCGATTGGCAGCGAACCTAAACCCTTACCAGCGGGCCACCCAAGCACCTTATCTTTACAGCCCGCAAGCTGAGCCAAGAATTCCTCGCGAGGAATCAAAATCGCCCCCATACTCATCAAATGGGGATTCTCAATCTGGCAGTCTAGCAATTCAAACCCCTGGCTTTGAATCCAATTGCAGAGATACGCCATCGCAATTTTAGAGCCGTTAGGCACCAGACTAAACATCGACTCACCACAGAAAATGCCACCAACAGCAATCCCATAAATGCCCCCCACCAAACGACCCTCGTCCCACACCTCGACCGAATGGGCCTGACCCAAACTGTGCAGTGCCGAATACGCATCAATCATTTCAGGAATAATCCATGTGCCCAAGTCGTCGGCTCTAGGCGCAGCACAGGCCTCAATCACTCGCTCAAAGGCAGTGTCAGTAGTAATTCGATACTGATTCTGGCGCAGACATTTGCGCAGACTTTTAGAAATATGAAACTGCTCAGGGCGAATCACACAGCGAACAGAAGGGCTCCACCAGAGAATAGGGTCATCGTCGCTAAACCAAGGAAATATACCGCGGCGGTAAGCATCGTAAATAGTGGTGGGCTCAAGATTGCCACCTACTGCGAGAAGCCCATCAGGCTCCTCGGCAGCGGTGCAAGGATCAGGAAATTGCGGTGAATCTGGATCTAAAAAATGCAGATCCATTTACTGGTCTAGGTATCGCTCAGCATCCAGAGCAGCCATACAGCCACTGCCAGCAGATGTAACTGCCTGACGATAGACATGGTCAGCCACATCGCCCGCCGCAAACACACCTTTGACACTGGTTTCAGTGGCATTGCCCGATAGACCGCCAGTAATGGTCAGGTAACCGTCTTTCATGGCCAGCTTATCGGTAAAGATATCAGTATTAGGCTTGTGGCCAATGGCAATAAACACGCCAGTCACATCAATCTGCTTCTTGTCGCCAGAATCTGTGTCGTACAGTTCAACGCCAGTCACACCGGCATCATCACCCAGTACTTCACCCAGATTATGATTCCACTCGATTGTAATGTTGCCGTTCTTGACCTTCTCAAACAGCTTATCTTGCAGCATCTTTTCAGCGCGCAGAGCATCACGACGATGCACTAAAACCACGTCAGAACAGATGTTAGACAGATACAGTGCTTCCTCAACAGCCGTGTTGCCGCCGCCGATTACTGCTACTTTCTGATTGCGGTAGAAAAAGCCATCGCAGGTTGCACAGGCAGACACGCCCTTGCCCATAAACGCTTCCTCAGAGGGAAGACCCAGGTACTGGGCAGAAGCACCCGTCGCAATAATTAACGCGTCACAGGTATAGTTTGCCGAACCTGTTAACTTAAACGGCTTCTCAGACACATCAACCTTATCAATGTGATCAAAAATTGTTTTGGTTTCAAAACGTTCCGCATGGCGTTGCATACGCTCCATCAACTCAGGGCCCTGAACGCCGTCAGGATCGCCAGGCCAGTTATCTACATCAGTAGTGGTCGTAAGCTGACCGCCTTGCTGAATACCCGTGATAACCACCGGGCTTAAGTTAGCGCGGGCAGCATAAACAGCAGCGGTCCAGCCAGCAGGGCCAGAACCAAGAATAATCAATGGATAATGTTGTAACTCAGACATATAGGATCTCAATAAATAACAAAGGTTAAGGGGTAGCGGCTAATACAAATCTAGGACACTAATCGAACATGGGCGCTATCATAATGAATACTCACCCCATCGCCAAATAGGTTTTGTATATACACCAGATAGTTGCCTAATATCAGGCCCAGTGGCATGGCGTTTACGAGAGAATCAGCTACAATTGGCCACGGAAAAAATACAGGGAACTCACCCGTTGAGCACCGACAAAACAAAATTTAAAAAATCCACCGATATTGACCACAACACAGACTCGCGCACCAAGCGAGTGGTTGCGGAAGGTGGGTTGTTCGGCTGGATAATTCTCTGCGTTATTCTGCTTCTAGCACTGTTAAGTTATTCCTCCAGCGATCCAGGCTGGTCCCACACCGGATCACGCACCGACGTCAGTAACCTAGCAGGCCCAGCTGGCGCCTGGGTCGCCGACGTGTTTTACGCCTTATTTGGCGCCATGGCCTACCTGTTTCCCGTATTACTCGCACTGCGTGCCGTACAGATACTGCGCACCTACTACCTGCGCGAAGCCGACAGCTTCGACTCCGTGACCTTTATTCTGCGCGTTATTGGCTTTGTACTAGTAATGATCAGTGCCACCTCATTGGCCAGCATCCAGTATGGCGAACTCGCCACCGACTACCCAATAGGCATTGGCGGCATACTCGGCAGCAAAATAGGCGAGGCCACACTCGCTGTGTTTAGCTATACCGGGAGCACGATTATATTGTTGGCATTGTTCCTATTTGGTCTCACCGTATTTGCCGACATCTCTTGGATCCGCATAACCGACCAGCTCGGCCGGTTTACCCTTGGCAGCATAAACCGATTCCGCACGTTCATGATCGAGCGTAAAATTCGTAATCAAGAAAAGAAACAAGCAGACGTAGCTATAAACCAACGCATTGCCAAAGTCGAAACGGTCGCCAAAAGTATCAAAGACCGCATACCACCGACCATTGTACCGCCCAAAGCTAAGCCGATTATCAGCCCCAGAATAGAACGGGAAAAGCAGCAGACATTATTTACCGACAGCGAACTCGTCGGCACCTTGCCACCGATTAACCTGCTGGATCCCGCCGACAAAAACGAAACCACCGGCTATTCCGCAGAATCCCTAGAGCACCTGTCACGCCTACTAGAACTCAAGCTCCTAGACTTCGGCATTAAAGCCGACGTTGTTGAAGTACTGCCAGGCCCCGTGGTCACAAGATTTGAAATCCAGCCAGCAGCCGGCGTAAAAGTCAGCCGTATTAGTGGACTAGCCAAAGATTTAGCCCGCTCCATGGCCGTGATCAGCGTTCGAGTCGTAGAAGTAATACCCGGTAAATCCGTCGTCGGCATCGAAATACCCAACGAAAAACGCGAGATGGTACGTCTCAGCGAAGTACTTTCATCAGAAGCCTACGATCGCTCCAGCTCGCCACTCACATTAGCCCTGGGTAACGACATCGCCGGCATACCCACCGTCGCCGACCTCGCGCGCATGCCTCACTTATTAGTAGCAGGTACCACCGGCTCGGGTAAGTCTGTAGGCATAAACGCCATGCTCCTAAGCCTGCTGTTTAAAGCCTCACCAGAAGAAGTGCGCCTAATACTCATCGACCCAAAGATGCTGGAGCTCTCCGTCTACGACGGCATACCCCATCTACTAACGCCGGTAATCACCGACATGAAAGACGCCGCAGGTAGCCTGCGCTGGTGTGTGGGAGAAATGGAACGCCGCTACAAACTTATGGCCGCCATGGGCGTACGAAACCTAGCTGGCTACAACCGCAAAGTCGAAGACGCCATCAAAGCCGGCACACCAATCGTCGATCCGCTGTGGGTGTTTGACCCAGCATCTGTAGGCTGGGACGAAACCCAAGAAGCTCCAGAAGCACCCACCTTAGAAACACTACCCTATATAGTAGTAGTGATAGACGAATTCGCCGACATGATGATGATCGTCGGCAAAAAGGTAGAGCAGCTAATTGCCCGTATTGCGCAAAAGGCCCGTGCCGCAGGTATCCATCTAATACTGGCCACCCAGCGACCCTCAGTAGACGTAATCACCGGCCTCATCAAAGCCAACGTGCCCACCAGAATAGCCTTCCAGGTGTCCTCAAAAATTGATTCCAGAACCATTCTCGACCAGGGTGGCGCAGAACAGCTACTCGGCCATGGCGACATGCTATACCTGCCACCAGGCACCAGCGTGCCAGAACGAATTCACGGCGCCTTCGTAGACGACCACGAAGTCCACAAAGTTGTAGCCGACTGGAAACGTCGCGGCACACCGAATTACCTAACCGAGATAACCGACGAAGCCACAAACTCAACAATACCGGTGCCAGGATTTGATTCAGGCGGAGAAGAGGGCGGAGACCCAGAAGCCGATCCACTGTACGACGAAGCTGTCGCCTTTGTATTGGAAAGCCGCAAAGCTTCAATCTCATCTGTACAGCGTAAATTAAGAGTGGGTTACAACCGCGCCGC
>DDDD01000021.1:1170-4808 GCA_002335945.1 Porticoccaceae bacterium UBA1989 | reverse complement strand
GTCAAGAACAGTGAGTGCCAGAGCATTATGGCAGCGCTGCAAGCATCACGCAGTCGTGATCAGGCTGCTGAACGACTGGGTATTAGCCCTAGAACATTGCGTCACAAGTTACAGAAGCTGCGCGAGCAGGGCGTTTCTGTCACACGCGCTTACGCCCGATAGAGCGGCAGGAGACTAGATCATGATAAACCCAACCAATGCAGGCAATATCGAATCCGTACTGAGCCAAATTCGCCAGTATCAGGGCCAGGCCGCAGCGGGCGTCAACCTATCCCCAGAGGCGACAGGTGATGTTAAAGCTACAGGCACTGCCGGTTTTGCAGACAGTATTAAAGGCGCGTTGCAGGAAGTAAATGCCACGCAGCAAACCGCAAAAACACAGCGTACAGCCTACGAGCGAGGTGAAGATATTCCCCTCACCGACGTAGTTATGAGTATGCAGAAGTCATCGTTAGCTTTTGAAGCAACGCTTCAGATAAGAAACAAAGTACTCAAGGCCTACGAAGAAATTATGAACATGCCAGTTTAAGAACTGAACAGAGAATAGAATTATGGCAACTACAGTCGCAAACCCAAATGATCTGAATGTCCCGGCAAATACTGAAGGCAATGCTCAGGTACCCGCGCCAATTGCAGGGTCGGCCCGAGGGCAAGCTATGCCAGCAGCGCCTGAGGCTTCGGCATCAACAACCTCCATGCCTAGCATTCGTCAGGTACTGGATCAGCCCGCGGTGCGTAAATCCATGCCGGCAATTATTGCTCTGCTCACGATTGCAGTCTTTATTATTGCCTATTCATGGGTTCAGGAGCCGGCTTACCGAGTGGTTTATCCCGGACTTTCTGAAGCAGATCGCCAAGCGGCATTTGAAGCGCTTTCCAGCGCCGATTACAGCGCTAAAATTGATCCGCAAACCGGCGAGCTAAAAGTGCCAGATACCCGATATCACGAAGCTAGAATCTTTCTTGCTTCACGAGGCCTGCCTCAGGGCGGCAATGTTGGCGGTATGGATTCATTGAGTGAAGACGCCTCCATGACCAGCAGCCAGTTTATGGAACAGGTGCGTTACGTCTCGGCAATGGAGCAAGAGTTGGGACGCAGCATTAGTCAGATTTCTACTATCCAGTCGGCACGCGTGCACCTAGCTTCACCCAAGCAGAGCGTATTTGTCCGTGACCGTACCCCAGCGAAAGCCTCGGTGGTTGTGTCGCCTTTTCCAGGCCGAAGAGTGTCGGCCTCTCAGGTAGAAGCCATTACCCACATGGTTTCCTCTAGTATTCCCTATCTCGCCGCAGAAGATGTTGTAGTGGTAGATCAGCGCGGTAAGCTATTAACCGACGCCAACAACTTTGCTTCCATGCAGCTGAACTCCGTTCAAATGGAGCATCAGCAACGTCTCGAAGACAGCTACCGCAGTCGTATTGATGCCCTGCTTACGCCTGTTGTGGGTACTGGTAATGTGCGCGCTGAAGTTGATGTACAGATGGACTTTACCGAAATTGAATCCACCTACGAAGAGTACGACGGCAACGACAATGGCCCCAGAGCGCGCTCTGAAATACTGGCCATTGAAAAGGGCTCCAGCCAAGATGCGCGGGGCGTTCCAGGTGCTACTTCAAATACAGCGCCCCTAGATCCGGTGGCCATTGTTGATGGTCAGTTAGTGTCGGAAGCGCCAGGTGCAGCTGAAGCTGCAAACATGAGTACATTGAGCAGCAAAACCACACGCAACTATGAAATGGATCGTGCCGTACGCCATGTTAAACGACAGGGTGGCATTCTCGATCGCATTTCCGTCGCTGTGGTCATCAATCAGCCTGTTAACACGTCGACCATTGGGGACGAGGGTCAAGAGCTCGACGGTACCGCCGTAGCCGAGGGCTTCTCGGAATTAGAAATTGAACGCTTTACCGACCTCGTTAAAGGCGTTATTGGTTATGACGAGCAACGCGGTGACGTAGTGACCATTATTGCGGCCAAGTTCGAAAAGCCAAAGGTCATAGAAGCTCAGTATGCCTGGTACGAAAATGCCCAGCTGATGAGCGCCCTACAGAGCCTCGCAGCCGCGCTTATCTTTATCGCCTTACTGGTTATTGTTGTAAGACCTATTATCAGGGCTTACTTGCCCGATACAGAGATCCTTGCAGAAGATGGTACAGATAGCGCCAAAGATGGTGAGCTAACTCAGGCTGAATTGAACATGATTGAACTTGGAGACGGCGAATCCCTTGAGGACATTAAAGCCAAGCTCAAGCCGAAGAAATCAACCATATCCGCTGATATGCTGGATACGGCCAACACATACGATGACAAGGTTGCGCTAGTGCGATTGCTAGTAGCTGAAGACTCCGGTCGAGTGGCCAACGTACTCAAGAAAATGATTCGACCTGTATAAGACAGGCGAGGAGACAATAAAATGGCAGATGCAAAAGCAAAAGCGCAGGATCCGGCACTAGAAAAAGAAGAGGTGCCGATCTCTGAAGCGCTACAGAAAGAACTGGATGAAATGACTACTACCCAGCGCGCCGCAGTAATAACGCTGCTGCTCGGAGAACAGCAGGCAGCAGATATTATTCGCTACCTCAATCCCCGTGAAGTTCAGTCGCTGGGTGGCGCGATGGTCGGTGTAGCCGATCTGTCCCAGGAAGCGGTAAATATTGTACTGGACGACTTTGTCGCCACCATTAAAAACCAGACCAACCTTGGTTTGGGTACCACCGACTATGTAGAGAATGTGTTTAAGCGCGCGCTGGGCGAGGATAAAGCCGCCACCGTACTGGGTAGAATTATGCCTGGCTCATCGAGCAAAGGTCTCGAGATACTACGCTGGATGGATGCCCGTTCAATTGGCGAAATGATCCGCGAAGAGCATCCACAGGTCGTGGCGATTATTCTCTCGGTACTGGAATACGATGTAGCTGCCGACGTACTTAACTTCCTGCCCAAGGAAAATCGTCCAGAAATCATGCAGCGCGTGGCAAGTCTGGAAACAGTTCAGCCCTCAGCCATGGAAGAACTTGAAGGCATTATGACGCAGCAGTTCTCGAGCAGCTCATCAGCCAAGTCTTCAAGCTTTGGCGGTGTCTCCACGGCAGCGAAAATTATGAACTTTACCAAGGTCGATTTGGAAACCTCAATCATGAGTGGCGTAACCAACCTCGATGAGGGGCTGGCCATGAAAATTCAGGACAGCATGTTTACATTCGATAACCTGTCTGGTGTCGACAATCGCAGCGTGCAGGTACTAATGCGTAATATTGAGCAAGATATGCTGATGACCGCCCTTAAGGGTGCCGATGAAGTGGTTAAGGACAAGTTCCTCGACAACATGTCCCAGCGTGCCAAGATCATGTTCCTCGACGATATGGAAGCCAAGGGCCCAATCCGTATTACCGATGTGGAAGATGCACAAAAATCTATTATGCGACTTGCCCGCAAGCTATCTGATTCAGGTGATCTAGTACTTGCAGGACGAGGAGATGACTTTGTCTGATCAATCGCCCTCGGTGAGCTGGCGTCTCAATGACCTGCTAAAAGCCGGCAAGAAAGCCAAAGCCTTTGCCGCGGCATCCTGGCAGCCACCAGAGCAAGAACCCGAGAGCCAAAAATTTGCCCATTGGCAGCCTCTGGTTGTCAATCT
>DDDD01000021.1:485-1097 GCA_002335945.1 Porticoccaceae bacterium UBA1989 | reverse complement strand
GCCAAGCGAGACTCTTATGAAGAGGGTTATCAGCGTGGGATAGAGCAGGGCACAGCAGATAGCGAAGCAAAATGGGCCCAGGCCCGAGAGGCTTTTGTCGAACTGACCCAGTCTATCCGCACCGCGCAAGATGATATGACCGAATTCTATGGGCCCCTAAAAAAGCTCGCCCTCCACCTAGCCGAACAGCTGGTTCGTGGCGAGTTAACACTGTCATCTGCAGCCATAGAGCGCCTGACGAAAGAGGCCTTAAAAGACGTCGAGCAGCAGGGCGAAGGGCCAATTATTATTCGTCTACATCCCGTCGACCTGGAAAAATTTAGCGCCCACCTCGGTGGCGAACTGGATGGCCTCGACTTACGGGTCGACCATGATTTATCTCAGGGCAGCGTCAAAGTGAGTATTGATGACAGTGCGATTGAAGACCTAATGGAGCATCGTCTCGAACATCTATCAGAGCAGTTGCTCGGCTATGCATCAGGCAAGCGCGAGGCTAAAGGCAGTTCACAATTTGACAGTAACTTTGCGAACCCTGTGGTTGAAAAGGCGATTGAAATAAATGACCCCATTACTGATGGTCAAGACTTTTTAGATGAAACGGTCTTAGATGAA
>DDDD01000021.1:0-421 GCA_002335945.1 Porticoccaceae bacterium UBA1989 | reverse complement strand
CCCCTAGATGGCGACATGGAAGACCCCAATGCTTGATTTTGCTAGCCAGGTTGACGAGGTCGTTTCCAAACTGCGCTCCCCAGAGGTTTCCACCAGTGGCAAGCTCGTACGAGTTGTTGGTTTAACCCTCGAAGCCAAAGGTATTATTGCCCCCTTAGGCGCTCACTGTCAGGTCGAAAATATTGACCAAGGCACCTTTATCGATGCCGAAGTGGTTGGCTTTCACGACGATCTACTCTATTTAATGCCCTACACCGAACCCGGCGGCATAGGCCCCGGTGCCCGCGTGTGGGTGCGCTCCAATCATTCCAAAGCCTCATTAGGTCGCGGCTTACTGGGTCGTGTTATCGATGGCCTAGGTCAGCCTATCGACGGCAAGGGGCCCATAGATTACACCGACCAGCTGAGTCTTGAAGGCCTA
>DDDD01000015.1:9216-10513 GCA_002335945.1 Porticoccaceae bacterium UBA1989 | reverse complement strand
GGTGGAATTTCCGGTTGGTACAAAACAATATCAAGCATATTAAATATCTACAATCTCCACCATCAGGTCGTCTGATAGGCCTTCTAATAATGTTGTTAAATCAGTTTGCGACAGGCTGTCGGGTAACTGGATATAGGCGTGGGCATGGAACATGGTGCCCGCAGACATTGGAGCGCTTTCACAGAAGGTTTCCAGGGACTCTAGATTGACATGTTTACTGGCCAGTTGGGCTGCAATTTCGCCAACAATACCGGGTCTGTCATTGGCAATAATCTCAACACACAGGGGTATTTCGTGCTCGCTGTGAAAGAGACTATTTTCGACAATAACCGAAATACCCTGCTCACTGAGTCCGGTTAGGGCTTCCTGCAATGCCTTGTTGTTTTGGGCATCCACCTCGATTAGTAGAATTCCGGCAAACTTACCGGCCAGACGATTCATGCTGCTTTCCATCCAATTGCCGCTGTGGGCGGTAATGGTTTGGGCGATTTTCTCGACAATTCCTAGGCGATCTTCAGCAAGAATTGTTACTACCAGATGATTAGTCATAGGTTTACCTGAGGTGCGAACTTTATTTCGAGTTATTATGACACCTTTTGTTGCGGAGCTCTTTAATAAGGCGCTCTTTATTAAGGTGCTCTCTATTCAAGCACTGTTTATTAATGTGCTTTTAATTATGGTCTATTCTAAGGCGCTGTTATAGTTTGAACTAAATGAATTAGGAGAGTGTTGGGTTATGAAAAATTTGGCATTAAATGGATTACGGTTGTTGTTAATACTCAGTGCATCAATGATTGCACTTGCCGCTCAGGCTGAGCGAGATACGTCTCGAGATCAGTTTCGTCATCCGGTTGAAACCCTGGCGTTTTTTGGTATCACGCCTGAGATGGATGTCATCGAAATTAGCCCTGGGGGTGGTTGGTACACCGAAATTTTGGCCGATCATGTCAAAGGCACTCTGTTTGCAGCACATTTTAACCCTGAGTCAAAGAGTGACTATTATCTCAACTCAAGAAAAGGCTTTGAGCAGAAAATAGCGGCTAATCAAGCGCTCTACGGCAATGTCGAAATGCACACCTTTGATGCCTCGGTTAACTTACTGACCACGGCAGACAGCAGCGCCGATGCCCTCGTGACCTTTCGCAATGTTCATAACTGGCTGCGTTCTGGCAACGAAGCTCGCTCATTTGAGTTGTTTTATAACAGCTTAAAGCCCGGTGGAATTTTGGGTGTGGTTGAGCATCGCGCGCCGTCGGGTACAGATCGTGAGTTGATGATAACCAGTGGCTACATGACT
>DDDD01000015.1:0-9167 GCA_002335945.1 Porticoccaceae bacterium UBA1989 | reverse complement strand
GAACTCAACGCCAATCCAAAAGACAGTGCAGATCACCCCAAAGGTGTTTGGACATTGCCGCCCGTTCTGCGGTTGGGTGACCAGGATCGTGAAAAGTACCTAGCCATTGGCGAGAGTGATCGCATGACATTGCGCTTTAGAAAGCCCGGCGAAGGAAGTTCAGCCAGTGATTGAAATACCGGTTGAAAGACTAAATGCCGAGATTCTCAATTCGGTGATCGAAGAGTTTATTCTGCGCGAGGGTACCGACTATGGTGCTCAGGAATCTAGCATGGGCAATAAAATTGCCCAGGTGCGCCGTCAGCTTGATGCTGGTGATGTGTTAATTACCTTTGATCCAGCAACGGAAAACTGCACATTGCTCACCAAACATCAGTTTAAACGCTATGTGCTTGAACAGGAGGCGGCCAAAGAGGGGGGTGATCCCTACGAAGATTATTCTCAGCAGGCTGGCCAAGATGATTCTAGTCAGGAGCATTGATTAATGGATGAGGGCGAGCAGTGGCACAGCCGCTAAATTCAGCAACCGTATTGTCGCCCTGGCAGGAACAGCTTGAGGCTGCACCGCAGATTCTAGTAGGCTTTAGTGGCGGTCTGGATTCCAGCGTTTTACTGGCATTATTGACGGACATTATTCCAGTCCAGCGCCTGTGCGCGGTGCATATTAATCATGGCCTATCGAACAATGCCAGCGATTGGCAATCCCATGCTGAGGCGTTTTGTCTTTCACTGGGTGTGCAACTGCACAGTGAAACCGTAGCGGTCCAAGAAACGGGGCAGGGACTCGAGGCTGCAGCCCGTGAGGCTCGCTATCAGGTATTTGAAAATCTTTTGCAGCAAGATGGGGTGCTACTGCTTGGTCACCATGCCGATGATCAGGTTGAGACTGTGCTCTATCATCTCCTTCGGGGCTCGGGCAGCAAAGGATTGTCGGGTATTCCGGCTTCACGTGCCATCGCCCGTGGTCAACTTATTCGGCCTCTACTCTCCTGGCAAAAAGCCCAGCTACAGACCTATGCCGACCAGAGTAAATTACGCTGGATTGAAGATGAAACTAATCTCGAAAGCACCTTTGATCGCAACTATCTGCGCAACAATGTGGTGCCCGAGATTGCTGCGCGGTGGCCCGATTATGCCCAGCGTATTGCCCATTCGGCACAGCTGAGTAAAGAGACTGAAGATCTCGCCATGGCAGTTGCGGTAGAGGATTTACAGGAGCTGGATGCCAGAGCTGAGCGAGGGGGTTGGTCGCTGTGCTTGGACGCCTTTGCTGCCCTATCATCTGTGCGCCAGAAAAATACCTTGCGCCAATGGTCAGGCTTGCATCAGCTACCCCTGCCAGGCCATAAAATAATCGACGAAATTCTCTGCGCTGTGATTCAGGCTCGGGAAGACGCGGCACCCAAAATAATGTGGCAGGGTCTGCGTTGGGGGCGCTTCCGCAATCGACTGTATCTGTTAGCCATTTCAGATCAGTCGCCTGTAATGAATCAAGAGTTACTCTGGCAGACTGAGTTGCCGCTACATCTACCAGATGGCAGCAGCTTAAGTGGCGAAATAACCCTAGGTAAGGGCCTCCGCTTAGAGGCCGGTCAATCTGTGACGGTGCGCACAAGACTGGGAGGTGAGCGCTGTATGCCGGCGGGCCGGAAGCACTCTAACAGCCTCAAAAAACTGCTTCAAGAATCGAATCTGGAGCCCTGGTGGCGAGATAGAATCCCTCTGCTATACAGGGGTGAACAACTAGTGTCTGTGGGCGATCTATGGGTTTGTGAAGGCTATCAAGCGGCGCCAGATCAACCCGGTATTAGCATTAGCTGGCATCTCAACTCATTAGTGGATTCAAGGTAGATTCTGCACACATCAGAGTAGAATCCCAGGGGCCTTTCTGTTAATCTGCTATCCCATCTACATAGGGTGGGCCACAGCCAGTTTCATGGCTAAAAGACCTTTCTTAGACATACTTTTTTTACATTAAATTCGATCTTTGCAGGGTCTCTATGACGCGTTTTATCTTTGTTACCGGTGGTGTTGTTTCTTCATTAGGAAAGGGCATTTCAGCCGCTTCGCTAGGTGCTGTGCTTGAAGCCAGAGGCTTAAGCATCACCATTCTAAAGCTCGACCCCTATCTCAATGTTGACCCGGGTACCATGAGTCCCTATCAGCATGGCGAAGTCTATGTCACCCAAGATGGCGCAGAGACTGACTTAGATCTTGGTCATTATGAGCGGTTTCTGCGCTCTAAAATGACCCAGCACAACAACTTTACCAGCGGCCAGGTGTACGAGACGATTTTGCGTCGTGAGCGTCGCGGCGACTTTCTGGGCGGCACCGTTCAGGTTATTCCCCATGTTACCGATGAAATTAAGCGCCGTGTCTATGCCGGTGCTGGCGATCATGATATTGCTGTGGTCGAGATTGGTGGTACGGTGGGCGATATTGAGTCCCAACCATTCCTTGAAGCCGTTCGCCAAATGCGCGGTGAGCTGGGCTTTAAGCAATCAATACTCATCCACCTGACGCTAGTGCCCTATATCGCGTCAGCCGGTGAGACCAAAACTAAGCCTACCCAGCACTCGGTGAAAGAAATGCGTTCACTGGGTTTACAGCCCGATGTATTGCTGTGCCGTTCCGAAGTAGAGCTGGTAGAAGATCAACGTAAGAAAATCTCATTGTTTACCAATGTTGAATTGCGGGCCGTTGTGCCTGTGATGGACGCGCCTACGATTTATCAGGTACCGCGCATGCTCCATGACTGGGGTCTGGATGAATTTGTAGTGGATCGTTTTAATCTGGATTGTCCACCGGCAGATCTCGCCGAATGGGATGCTGTTGTTGAGAATCAGCTTAACTCTGAAGGTCAGGTCACCATCGCTATGGTGGGCAAGTACATGGAGTTATTGGATGCCTATAAGTCATTGTCTGAGGCGTTAACGCACGCCGGCATTCACAATAAAACCAAGGTTAAGATTCGCTATATCGATTCTGAGCTGTTGGAATCTGACCACACATTAATTGATGGCGCCGACGCAATTTTGGTCCCAGGTGGCTTTGGTACCCGAGGTACCGAGGGCAAGATTCATGCAGTAAAAACTGCCCGTGAGAAAAACATCCCCTACCTGGGTATCTGCCTAGGCATGCAGGTTGCCGTTATTGAGTATGCGCGCAATGTCTGTGGTTTAAGTGGCGCTAATAGCACCGAATTTAATGCCAATACCGATCACCCCGTGGTCGGTCTTATCGCTGAATGGATCGATGCCGCAGGCAATAAAGAGATGCGCACCGAGCATTCAGATATGGGTGGCACCATGCGTTTAGGTGCTCAGGTCTGTCATCTTATACCTGGCTCCAAGGCGTATGAAATTTACGGTAGCGAGCAGATCGAAGAACGTCATCGTCATCGCTTCGAGGTCAATAATAATTACCTGCCCCAGCTTAAAGAAGCGGGTCTGGTTATCGGTGGACTGTCATTTGATAAGACGCTGGTTGAGACGGTTGAACTGCCGGATCACCCCTGGTTCTTTGCCAGCCAGTTCCACCCGGAATTCACCTCGACACCTAGAGACGGCCACCCGTTGTTTCAGTCTTTTGTCGTGGCGGCAACCGCATATCAAGCATCGAAAACAGGAAGCTAAGTATGGGCTCAGTCACAATTAATGTAGCGGATATTGGTGTAAGTAACGATGCCCCCATGGTACTTTTTGGTGGTATGAATGTTTTGGAATCCCGTGACATGGCTATGCAAATTGCCGAAGCCTATGTGCGTGTTACTGAGAAGTTGGGTATTCCCTATGTGTTTAAGGCCTCCTTCGATAAGGCCAATCGCTCGTCTATTCATTCATACCGTGGCCCAGGTATTGATGAGGGTCTGAAAATCTTCCAAGAGATTAAAAGTACCTTTAATATTCCTCTGATTACCGATGTGCATGAGATCGATCAGGCGGCACCTGTGGCAGAAGTTTGCGACATTATTCAGCTGCCGGCATTTTTAGCTCGGCAAACAGATCTGGTTAAGGCCATGGCTGCAACCGATGCTGTTATCAATATTAAAAAACCACAGTTTTTAAGCCCGGGCCAGATGGGCAATATCGTCGACAAATTCCGTGAATGTGGCAATGAGAAAATCATGCTTTGCGAACGCGGCACCTGCATGGGTTACGACAACCTAGTGGTTGATATGCTGGGTTTTAGAACCATGAAAGAAGTCAGTGGTGGTTTACCCCTGATCTTTGATGTGACCCATGCGCTGCAATGCCGTGACCCACTGGGAGATGCCTCTGGTGGTCGTCGCCATCAGGTTGCTGAGCTTGGGCGTGCGGGCATTTCTGTGGGTCTGGCTGGGTTGTTTTTAGAGGCCCATCCACATCCTGATCAGGCCCTATGCGATGGTCCTAGCGCACTGCCGCTGGATAAGCTCGAACCCTTTTTAGCGCAAATGAAAGCCTTTGATGACTTGATAAAGTCTCAGCCTGATTTAAATATTTTATAAGTAGAAAATTTAACATCCTCAGATAACCGTTTTACTCAATATTCACCTAATGGAGAACTAAGTACATGAGCAACATTGCAGATATTCGAGCCTTTGAGATTCTAGACTCGCGCGGCAACCCTACAGTACAGGCAGACGTAATCTTAGAAAATGGCATCGTCGGAACAGCCTGCTCACCCTCAGGAGCCTCAACCGGTTCTCGAGAAGCGCTAGAACTGCGCGACGGTGACAAGGGGCGCTATCTTGGCAAAGGTGTACTTACCGCCGTTAACAATATCAACACCACTATTAAGTCATTACTGCTTGGTACAGATGCCGCAGACCAGCGTGCCCTAGACCAGGCGATGATCGATGCCGATGGCACAGACAACAAAGCCACCTTGGGTGCCAATGCTATTTTGGCCGTGTCTCTTGCCGCCGCTAAAGCTGCAGCCCAAGACAAAGGCATGCCTCTTTATGCCCATATTGCAGAGTTAAATGGCACCGCGGGTCAGTACAGCATGCCCGTTCCCATGATGAATATTATCAATGGCGGCGAACACGCTGACAACAATGTCGATATCCAAGAGTTTATGGTGCAGCCAGTTGCGGCGAAAAGTTTTGCTGAAGCCTTGCAGGTTGGCGCAGAAATTTTTCATGCCCTAAGAAAAGTATTAAGTGCCAAAGGCCTGAATACTGCTGTGGGTGATGAGGGTGGTTTTGCCCCGGACCTATCTTCCAATGCAGAAGCGCTGGCTGTTATTAAAGAAGCTACTGAAGCCGCTGGTTACAAGCTGGGTGAAGATGTGACTCTGGCATTGGATTGCGCCGCGTCGGAATTTTATAAAGACGGGCAATACAATCTTGCCGGTGAAGGTAAAATTTACAGTGCCGATGGCTTTAGTGATTTCTTGGCCTCGCTCTGCGATCAGTATCCCATTATCTCTATTGAAGATGGTCTCGACGAATCTGATTGGGATGGCTGGAAATACCAAACTGAAAAACTTGGCGATCGCTGCCAGCTTGTCGGTGATGACCTGTTCGTTACCAATACCAGCATTCTAAGTCGCGGTATTGAACTGGGTGTGGCTAACTCAATTCTGATTAAGTTTAATCAGATTGGTACGCTGTCAGAGACATTGGATGCCATTGCTATGGCCAAAGAAGCTGGTTACAGCGTGGTTATTTCTCACCGTTCTGGTGAGACCGAAGACACGACTATTGCTGATTTGGCAGTTGCTACGGCTGCGGGTCAGATTAAGACTGGCTCTCTGTGCCGCTCAGACCGTGTTGCTAAATATAACCGTTTGCTGCGTATTGAAGCAGAGCTCGGCAACAGCGTCGCGCCCTATCGTGGCCGTGCTGAATTTAAGTCCTGATTTGATGGTTATGGCATCTCCCTTGCTAAACGGCATAGAATAAGCAGATGCGCTGGTTGCTGATAATACTTATTGTTTTCCTTGCTGGCCTGCAGTTTCGACTATGGGTTGGTGAGGGTAGTCTCGCCCATAAAGCGGAGCTCGATAAGAAGGTTGAAGAGCAGCGGATCGAAAATAAAAAGCTCAGGTTACGTAATAAGCAAATTGCTCAAGAGGTTGAGAGTTTAAAAACCAATCTCGATTCCATTGAAGAGAAAGCGCGAAAAGATTTAGGCATGATTAAAGACGGCGAAATCTTTTACTTAGTGATTGATAAAGACGATCGCGTTTTACAGCATGCCCCTGAGGCAGGGAACAAGAACAAAACTGAGAGCCTGATACCAGAGGCAGCACTTAACCTTGAATAAACAATCACCCAAATACTGGGCCATCGTGCCTGCCGCAGGAACGGGAAAACGTTTTTCTGCGGATATTCCCAAGCAGTTCCATTATTTAAACGGCGGTTTGGTGGCTCAGCACACATTGAGTCGGCTGTTGAGTATTCCGGTGATTGAGGCGATTATTTGTCCCTGCGACATTAGCTCTGGTTACTGGTCCAAAGTGCCCGTGATTGAAAACCCTCGCGTCCGTTTGGTGGCTGGTGGTGATCAACGTGCCCATTCGGTGCTCAATGGATTGGTGGCAATACATGACCAAGCCCATAAGGATGACTGGGTGCTGGTGCATGATATGGCACGCCCCTGCATTACACCGGCCAGTATCGGCAAGTTAATTAATGAGGTGGGCAATCATGCTGTGGGCGGTATTCTCGCGGCACCGATTAATGACACATTGAAGCTTGTTACGCCTCAGGGTGATATTGTCAGCACCGTCAATCGCGCCGAATATCGCGCCGCACAGACCCCTCAGATGTTTCGTTACGGCCTGTTGCAGGAAGCCATGCAGAGCATGTTGGACAATAAAAAAATCCCCACAGACGAAGCCTCAGCCATTGAATATGCAGGTTTGCAGGCCATCGTTATCGAAGGTCGGCAGGATAATATAAAAATTACCCGTCGAGAAGATTTGGTGATTGCCGAGGCAATTATGAAAAATCAGGAGGCAGAATAATGCGTATAGGACATGGTTACGATGTACATGCTTTTGGCGAGGGTAATGCGCTGATATTGGGTGGGGTAACCATCCCCTTTAACCGCGCATTTGTCGCTCATTCTGATGGCGATGTATTAATTCACGCACTGATCGATGCTTTGCTCGGTGCACTGGCGCTAGGTGATATAGGTCAGCACTTTCCGGATACCGATGCTGCCTATAAAGGCAGTAATAGCCGCGACCTACTGGCAGTGGTGGTGGGGATGATGAATAAAGCAGGTTATGCGTTAGGTAATGGGGATATTACGATAGTCGCCGAAAGCCCGAAAATGGCACCCCACCTTGAAAAGATGCGCCTTAATTTGGCTGCAGATATGGGGGCTGATATCAGCCAGATTAACATCAAGGCTACCACCACTGAAAAGCTTGGCTTTGCCGGTCGACAGGAAGGTATCGCCTGCCATGCTGTGGTTCTGTTAAGTGCCGTATCTTGACTGGGCCGTCTGTGAATGCGCCTTCTATGACCGAGCCGTCTGTGACCAAATCTTCTATGAACGAACTCTCCGCGGATAAAAGCAATCAGTTTGATTTTCATCGTATGCCGCGCCTATTTGGCGAGCCTTTAGGGCGGGCAATGTTTAGAAGCCAGCTAGAAGATTTTCAAGTCGATGAAATAATTGATCTTCAGCCCAGTGGCGAAGGCGAGCACCTATTAGTGCATATCCGTAAGCGCGACCAAAATACCACCTGGGTGGCGGGTTTGCTGGCTACGTTAGCGGGTCTTAAACGCAATGATGTGGGTTACTGCGGAATGAAAGACCGTTTTGCCGTCACTACTCAGTGGTACAGCCTGCATATTCCAGGTCGCGAGTTGGATATTGCCCAGTTACAGCATGATGATTTTGAAATTATTACCAGTGCTCGGCACAATAAAAAATTGCGCCGTGGCATGCATCAGGGCAATCAGTTCAAACTTGTTCTGCGGGACTTTAAGGCTGACCCAGTCATAGTGGCAGAGCGGCTATCATTGATAGAGCAGCGCGGTGTTCCCAACTATTTTGCCGAGCAACGATTTGGCCACGATGGTGGTAATCTCCATGAAGCACAGAGGCTAATTGCCGCTGACCAGCTCAAGGGCAACCGCCATGGTACTGGGATCTATCTCTCTGCTGCCCGCTCTTGGCTGTTTAATTTAGTGGTGGCTAAAACTATTGAGCGCGGTGACCTGAGTGATCAGACGGGACCGCTGTGGGGAAGAGGGCGCTCTAATGCCAGTGCCGACAGTGCGCTTCTGGAAACTGAGGTGTTAGCTGATTGGCAGGGCTGGTGCTATGCGTTAGAGCATGCCGGTCTTAAGCAGGAGCGCCGTAATCTGCTCTTAAAGCCCGAAAATTTACATGCAAGCTGGTCCGAGAATGAATGCCTGACCCTCAGTTTTTCCTTGCCCAGCGGCTGTTTTGCAACGGCATTGTTGCGCGAAGTGGCGGAATTATTTCGCCCGAAATTTGAAGCCCTGTGATATATTACCGGCCAAGCAATAATGGGGCTTTCAGCCAGCTTTTGCTTGTATAAACAGACCATTTACTAGACTAATTGTTAGACCTTTTTAACGGCCTTTATGATGGGCGTACATTACAGGGGAATTGGGTGAACTCGATCGAACTAGCTGGTGTTGGCATGACCTCCCAGCGAACCCGTGAGCGATTAATTCAAAGACTGATTGATCAGGGTATCGCCAATCAAGCGGTGCTTGATGTTATTCGCATGACTCCCAGGCATATATTTCTTGATGAAGCTCTGTCTCACAAGGCCTACGAAGATACGGCTTTGCCGATCGGCTATTCCCAGACATTGTCGCGGCCCTATATTGTCGCGCGCATGACCGAAATACTGCTCAGTGCGGGGCCACTCAAAAAGGTACTTGAGATTGGTACAGGCTCTGGCTATCAAACTACTATTCTGTCTCAGCTTGTAGATGAGGTCTGTACCGTTGAGCGTATTGACCCCCTGCTTAGAAAGGCCAAAGATCGCTTCCGAAAACTGGGTTTGAATAATATTACTGCTGAGCTGTCCGACGGCAGCTTTGGTTGGGATAAACACGCCCCTTATGATGGCATTATCACCACCGCCGCACCTCAAGCAATACCAGAGGGCCTGTTACGCCAGATGGCGCCAGACGGCATTCTGGTGATTCCAGTGGGCAATGGCCAGTCTCAGGACTTGCGGGT
>DDDD01000148.1 GCA_002335945.1 Porticoccaceae bacterium UBA1989 | reverse complement strand
CGAAAGCCCATCAACAATGCCTGAGCGCTTATCGTTGGTGTAATCGACGGAGACTAAAGGCAGGTCTTCATAACCCAAAATACCCTTAAGGCGGCCCTCAGAGGCCGTTTTTAACGCAGCATTCACCTCATCAGACGTTACCTGCTTTTGCAGTTCAAACACACAGTCTGTCAAAGAGGCATTGGCCAGAGGCACGCGCACAGCAACACCGTTTATTCGGCCCTTAAGCTCGGGGAAAATCTCGGTAATCGCAGTCGCGGAACCAGTACTTGTAGGAATAAGCGACATACTACTGGCACGGGCGCGACGCAGGTCGCTGTGGTATTCATCGAGAATGCTCTGGGTATTGGTGATGTCATGAATCGTAGTGATAGAGCCATGTTCAATGCCAAAGTTAGACTGCAACACATCAATAACAGGTGCGAGACAGTTAGTCGTGCAAGACGCTGCGGTAACAATATCTTGGCCCTTATACAGGTCGTCATTAACCCCCATCACAATATTTAGCGTGCCGTCTTTAATCGGTGCAGACACCACTACCCTGCTAACCCCATGATCAAAGTAGGGCGCTAAAATCTGCTTGGATTTAAAGGTTCCGGTGCACTCAACCACCAGATCCACCGCCCTCCAGGGGCCGTCTTCAATAGCCTTAGTAGAGGAATAACGAATAGCCTTGCCATCAATAATAATCTGGTCATTGGCTTGATTGGCCGAAATCTCTCGATCCCAGGTGCCGTGCACTGAATCAAAGCGTAATAGATGTGCCGCGGATTTGGCATCCCCTGCAATCTCATTGATATGAGTGATCTCAAAAGCGTCGGAATCCCAAGCTGCTCTCAGGGCCAAACGTCCAATGCGGCCAAAGCCGTTAATACCTACTTTTATGCTCATANNTTCTATTCTCAGGTTAAAGACAGACAGCATTCAATTATTACAGGCTGCTATTACAAAAATATGACAGGCCCTGTCTACAAAAAATAATGAAGCTCATCACGTTATTGTATGCCAAGAGGCTAATTGAGAACTAGCTAACATCCGCTTTGCGACAGCCTCGAAAGAACAGTCCCATTTAAAAGCTTATAAATACAGCCTAGAGACAAAAATAGACAGAACAGCAGAGGCAACTGCCCGCTAAGAGACTAACTAATCGGCATGTTGACAAAGATTTAGATAAAGGAATATTGAGGATAGTACTTATGAATTTATTCAGCTTTACCTGTTTACTTACCGTGGCAATCGGAACACTTTTTGGTGCCTCAATTGGCTTATTTGCTTATGGCACCGATATTTGGACCAGTACCGGCATTGGTTGTGGAATCGGATCCTGTGTTGCAATCAGTGAACTCTTCCCCGTTTTCGACTGATTTCAGCACAGGTTTCAGTTCTCGGCCTTCAGAGACTAAATGCTAGGCACTATTTATTAGTATTTAAGGGCTATTAACGTTTAAGGGTTGTTAGTGCTTAAGGGCCCCTAGCGTTTAAGAGACTAATCACTATCAACAACATACTCTCCCTCTTGAGGGCCACCTAAACAATAGATGGCCCCTTTTTTTGGGCAGCTATCTAGTGCTCGTGACCGCCAACGCCATGGACATGGCCATGTTCAAGCTCTTCTTCAGTGGCATCTCGCACATCTTCAATAGACACATCAAAGTTAAGATTCTTGCCAGCCAACGGGTGGTTGCCATCCACAGTAACAATCTCGTCAGTCACAGCAGTAACAGTGACAGGAACAGTTCCGCCCTGACCAGTCTGTGCTTCAAACTGCATGCCAACTTCAATACTGTCTACGCCTTGAAACGCATCTCGAGGTACTTCTTGAATAAGCTCTTTTTGAACTTCGCCGTATCCTTCAGCAGCAGTAACAGCAACAACCATTGCATCGCCAACGCTTTTGCCTTCCAGGGCACTTTCGAGGCCAGGAATAATATTGCCAGCGCCATGCAAATAGGCTAACGGATCTTTGCCGGTAGAGCTATCTAGCGTCTGGCCGTCGTCGTCAGTTAAGGTGTAGTGAAAGCTAACAGCACTGTTTTCTTTGATGGTCATTGTATTTTTCCAGTCGGTGATAAAGCGGCATTATGCGATAACAGGCGCTAAATATCGAATGCATAAGTTATCCAGCATGAATTACTGGCGATCAACTCAGATTAAGGTAAAAAAAAGATGCATGCGCCTAATGGTTCTGTCATATTTCTGTCATGTAATGTGCCTTTAATGGAACTCTAATAAATGAAAGATGAGCTAAATGTTATGCCAAAGCATACGATTTTATTGGTCGATGACGAAGCGGCCATTCGCACAATGCTTGCTGTGGCCCTTGAGGCTGCCGACTATAACGTTCTACAGGCAGAAAATGCTCAGACGGCCCATGCTATCATCATTGATCGCGCACCGGATCTGGTGTTGCTGGACTGGATGATGCCTGGTACCACTGGGCTGGAGCTGCTGCGGCGCTTAAAGCGTGACGAACTTACGGCAAAAATCCCTATTATTATGCTCACAGCCAACGCCGAGGAAGACAGTAAAATTGCTGGTTTGGATGCGGGGGCTGACGACTATGTCAACAAGCCTTTTTCTCCTCGGGAGCTGATTTCAAGAGTCAAGGCTGTGCTGCGACGTATAGGTCGTGAAGAGTTGGCAGAGCCTATCTCCGTCGGAGATATGTTGTTTGACCCCATTGGTCATCGAGTCAGCATTGAAGGGCAGGCGATTAACCTTGGTCCCACAGAGTATCGCTTGTTGCAGTTCTTTCTTACTCACCAGGAGCGGGTTTATTCCCGTGATCAGATTCTGGACTATGTCTGGGGCGGCAATGTTTATCTTGATGAGCGCACCGTTGATGTCCATATTCGTCGGCTGCGCAAAGCAATTTCTATTGCAGGTCATGAAAACTATGTGCAGACTGTGCGAGGAGCTGGTTACCGCTTCTCAATCCAATTACAAAATGCTTAGAAAAGGAAACACAGCCGTTGCGACCAGGAATGCATACAGAAATATGGCGCATAATTTTGGTTGGACTATTGGCTTTCTTTTCCGGCTGGAATCTAGGCTATCCCCTTGAAATTGTTCTACTTGGTGTCGGTGTTTATATACTCTGGACCTTCCGCACCATATCCCTACTGTTTAAATGGATCGACAAAGGTATGCGCGGCATACCGCCAGAGACCGACGGTGTTTGGGGCGAAATAAGTGACACCTTAAATCGTCAGCGTCGCCGTCATCGTCGCACCCAAGAAAAAATGCGCAAAACCATCAAGCGGGTCACGGGCCTAACAGAAGCTCTCGACGAAGGCATCCTAGTACTGCGCAGGGATCTAACGATCGACTGGTGGAATAGTTCAGCGGCCAGCCTGCTTGGCTTGCGCTCCAGCGACCGCGGCAGCGCGGTAATTAATTTAATCCGCGATCCCGAATTTGTAGAATATATTCACCAAGACGAATTTATTGGCTCTATTGAACTGTCATCAATTATCCAGTCTGAGCGGCTTTTGAAATTATCCGCCTCACGCTTTGGTGCTAATGAGATAGCATTGGTTATCACTGATATCACCCGGATTAAAAGCCTTGAGCAGTTGCGCAAAGAGTTTGTTGGCAATGTCTCCCATGAGCTGCGCACACCATTGACCGTGATGCGCGGCTATATAGAAACATTACAGGATCTTCCCGCCAACCCCCCTTCAGTAAATGCCGCCTTTTCTCAGATGTCTGAGCAGGTCACCAGAATGCAAGCGCTGGCGGATGATTTGATTTTGATTTCGCGGCTCGAAGCGGACAACCAAGAGCCGGTGCTTGAAGCCGTCAATGTTGAGGGGCTATTGCTCAGTATACTGACTGAGGCCGAAGCGCTGAGTGGTGGCAAACATACCATCACCCTCGACTGTGCCGAGGCGATTAATATGCAGGCACAAGATAGCGATATTCGCAGCGCCCTAGGTAATATTGTCTTTAATGCGGTACGCCACAATCCCGAGGGCGCCAATATCGAGATTAAGGTTAGTGATTACCAAGACTTTACTGATATCGTTATTCGTGACGATGGTGTTGGTATAGATCCCGTTGAAATTCCGCGTTTAACCGAGCGGTTCTATCGTGGTGATAGCAGTCGCAATTCAGATACAGGCGGCACAGGCCTAGGATTAGCGATTGTTAAACACAGCATTAATCGCTGTGGTGGACGCTTGATTATTAATAGCCGACTGGGTCATGGGGCAGAGTTTATCTGTCGCTTACCCAAAGACAATACATCGTCTTAGCCTGCACAGATAAACCGGTAATGTAAAAAGTAATCCCCTTCCTGTTGTGGATCTGCCTCGCTCCACTGACCTTCGATCGACCAGCCCTGTGCGCAATGATGAGCCATCTCGATATATAAACGCTGAATAGCAAGGGTTACCGACTGCTCAAACTTTGCCCCAGGGCGCAATGAATAGGCCTGACGCGACGCAAAGGCTTTATTAGGGCTGTGATTCATTGATCCCGCAGCGACAATAGGGCGCTCGAAAATACCTGAGGCGCGGTCCAGGGTGCCATCACCATAAAGCTTGGTTGCCTGAGTGTCGGCCGCTTTCCGCTGGGACGGCTTATTCGTTGTTTTTATCGTCTCGTCGCACTCGATAATTTTATCGACAAAGTTGGGGGAGTCGGCATCATCGGTATCAAAGTCGCAGGCACTAAAAGCGCTCGACGAAAATAGCCAGATTATGCTGGCGATACTGAGGAGAGTGCAGGGTGATTTTGAGTTCATGATTACATCCTATGGATAGATTATGCAGGCAATTTTAGCATCAGGTTTGCTGTTGACTAGGTTTATGGCTACTTTTAATAAATGGACTGATAAATTTATAAATGGGTCCACTTACTGGAGGTCACAAAATGTACCGAAAGATACTGCAGTTTTGGTTTAAAGATATTAAGCCCTCTCAATGGTGGGTTAAAGATAACGACTTTGATCGACTTATTATAGATAGCTATGCTGCGCTGCATGCCAGCACGCATCAGTGCGAACTTTATCATTGGCGTGAAACCGCTCAGGGTCGCCTGGCCGAAATTATTGTGCTCGACCAGTTTTCGCGAAATATGTATCGCGATCAGCCTCAATCCTTTGCCTCTGACCCATTGGCTCTGGCGCTATCTCAGGAGGCTATTATTGCCGAGGCAGATCAAGAGCTAAGCCCCACAGAGAAAAGCTTTTTGTATATGCCTTTTATGCACAGTGAATCTGCTGCTATCCACAAGGTTGCTGTGGCACTCTATGAGGCCAACGGTATCGAGTCTAATTATCAGTTTGAATTAAAGCACAAAGAGATTATCGATCGGTTTGGTCGCTATCCTCATCGCAATAAGATTCTTGGTCGCACTTCAACAGCCGCCGAACTGGAATTTTTAAGTGGCCCAGGCTCAAGCTTCTAAAGCAATTTTTAAGCATAAAAAAGGCGAGCCCTAGAGCTCGCCGTTGTTATCATGACTTAAGACTAAAACTTGTGTTCCATGCCTAAACCAAATGCCGTGTCTTCATCATTGGCAACGCCCGTTGAGGAGTCTGTGTTGTCAGTATAAAACACATAAACCTTAGTGCTTTTAGCCAACTTGTAATCAGCACCTAGTGACAATGTCTCTTCTTCGTCGCCATCAACATCATCTTCGATAGAGCCGTACTGGGCTTTTAGCGTCGTTTTCTTGTCGAGCTGGTAGGCTGCGCTAACAAAGAAACCAGATTCATCTTTAGTTCCTAGGTTATCTTCGTTTTGCTGGTACATAACGCCAAGCTTTAAAGCGTCGAACTTGTACTGAGCAACAATGCGCATCAGATCCTGGCTATCCACATCCTGGTCACCAGCAATAGCGATATAAAGGTTATCCATGCTGTAGCTTACCGAGTAAGAAATACCGTCGGTCAGGCCAGTGTCATCTTGGCCGTCGCCATCTACGTCTGCGCCTTCGCCGGGCATCATGGCAACAGTACTAGAGAAGCCGTTGATGGTTGGAGAGGTATAGGCAACAATATTAGAAACGCGGTTCTCGCCTTCAAAGGTATTCTTAATATCGCCTTCGAGGTCATTAAATAGGTCGATCTTGTTTTGCGCCAGTTTAGTCGGAGAATCGTGTTTGCCGGCCCATACTGTACCGAAGCTACCTCTAATGCCGCCCATGATGTTGCGCTGAGTAAAGGTCTGACCTTTACAGTCGCCATCATCAACACACATCTCGAATTCTGCTTTATAGACGGCGTAAAGGCCGTCAGCAATTTCAGTCTTACCTTTAACGCCCAGGCGTGAAGCATTGCTATTAAGCTTCCATTCGTCGCTGGCACCGTCATCGGCATTAACAACAGAGACATTGACCTTGCCGTAAATGGTGCCGTCAATCGGTCCATCAGCATAGCCTAGAGAAGCAAAGCCTATGGTTGAAGCGATAGCCGCTGAAAGCATTAATTTGTTCATACTCAATCCCCAAAAATGTAGGTGGTTGGGCCGATGCCCGAAAATAATCACAACGTAATGTGACAGTTACATGTTAAATATATGTAAATAATGTGACAGTAATATGACAGCGCGCTAAGTTAATCGAAAATGAAGGATTTTTCACCCTGTCATATTTCTGTCACATAACTTTAATACAGTAGTCGGGTAGCAAAAAATGAGCATTAATTAATAGCATGCCAATGTGCATGAATTTTGGAGGTTCTTATGACCCAACGTACACTAATACCAGCCATTCTTTTTACCCTGGCTTCTGTTACTGCAACTTCTTCGGCAATGGCTCGTGACAGCATTGAAGTCGTAGGTTCTTCAACGGTATACCCTTTTTCAACAGTTGTTGCTGAGCGATATGGTCGCGCCAGCGGCAAGGCGACACCAAAAATCGAATCCACTGGTTCTGGCGGTGGTATGAAGCTGTTTTGTTCTGGTGTTGGCTCCAACTACCCAGATATCACGAACTCTTCACGCCGTATAAAAGCGTCTGAATTTAAAAAGTGCCAGACTAATGGCGTTACCGAGATTGTTGAAGTTCAAATCGGTTATGACGGCATCGTTATCGCTAACTCAGTTAAGGCTGAGCCAATGAAGCTAAGCCGCAAAGATATCTTTTTGGCCCTAGCTGCTCAGGTGCCTAGTGCTACTGAAGGCGAGCTGATTGATAATCCTTACACTACTTGGAATCAAGTAAACTCTGCACTGCCAAACGTTGCCATTGAAGTATTAGGTCCCCCGCCAACTTCAGGTACTCGAGATGCATTTGCTGAACTCGGCATGGAGGGTGGCTGTAAGAAAATAGCCTGGATCAAAGCAATGAAGAAGACTAATAAGAGTGCCTACAAAGCGATTTGTCACACTATCCGTGAAGATGGTCGTTATATTGAAGCCGGCGAGAACGATAACCTAATCGTCCAGAAGCTTGAAGCGAATCCAGCCGCGCTGGGCGTATTCGGCTTTAGCTTCCTCGATCAGAATGCCGACAAGGTGCAGGGCGCACAGATTGAATCTGTTGAACCAACCTTTGAATCAATCGCTGACAAGTCTTACCCAATCTCACGTCCATTGTTCTTCTACGTTAAGAAGGCCCATGTGGGTGTGGTTCCGGGCATTGAAGGTTACCTGCATGAATTCACCAGTGAAAAAGCTTGGAGTGAAGATGGTTACCTTGCCGAGAAGGGCATGATTCCGCTGCCAGATGATGAGCGTGCGGCTATGGCGGCTAGCACTAGAGGATTAGTGCCAATGACAGGCAATGAAGCATTGAATTAAGTCGCATAAGTTGTCAAAGTACAGCCCGGTTCTATGAGCCGGGCTGTTTTGTTATCTAAAGTTTTTACCCTGAGTATTTTTTAAGGATCCTGCCTGCCCTATGCAAGCGACAAACATACTGATTTTGATACTAGGCCTAGGGGTCTTGGCGTTCTTTTTAGGCCGTGGCCGGTCATTAGCACTGGCCAAGCCATTGGGAGGCATTCGCAAGCTCCACTCTCTACCCTCCTATTATGGAATGCATGTCGCACTCTGGTGTGCACTGCCTTCATTGTTTTTGCTCTGTATGTGGATGCTGTTCGACGATCCGCTGATCAACCGTCTGGTGCTGGATTCTGTTGCTGCCGAAATCGCACCCAAGGATACGGCGAGTTACAACCTGCTGATTAATAAAATATCCAACCTAGCCGACGGCATACTGCCGCGCAAAGGCGAGAGCGCGGCACTGATTGCTGCAGCAGATCATCTGGTGTCACTACGGGTTATCTCGCGCTGGTCATTAACCGCCTTGTTATTAACGCTTTCATCGCTTGGTTTGCTGTGGGGTTGGTCGCGAATCTCAGCGTCTTTCCGTGCTCGCCCAGTGGTTGAAAAGGTCATGCAAAATATCTTGCTTGGCTGCGCCTGTCTGGCCATCTTTACCACCCTTGGCATTGTGCTATCGGTATTATTTGAATCAATTCAGTTCTTCCGCTCCGTGCCCATCTTTGATTTTGTCTTTGGTCTAGAGTGGAGTCCGCAAACGGCTATCCGTGAAGACCAAGTTGGCTCTTCTGGTAGTTTTGGTGCTGTGCCCCTATTTGTAGGCACTCTGCTGGTATCAGCAGTCGCCATGGTAGTGGCTGTTCCCGTTGGCTTGATGTCGGCGATTTACCTGGCCGAATACGCGAGCAGGTCCGTGCGTACCTACGCTAAACCCGCGCTAGAAATCCTCGCCGGCATCCCCACCGTGGTGTACGGCTTCTTCGCCGCCTTAACAGTAGCGCCGTTCCTTCGTGATCTGGGTGCCAGTTTTGGCCTGTCGGTCTCGTCGGAAAGTGCTCTGGCTGCTGGTGGCGTTATGGGGGTGATGATTATTCCGTTTATCTCCTCCCTTGCGGATGATGTGATTACCGCGGTACCCCAGTCCATGCGCGATGGCTCGCTGGCTATGGGTGCTACAAAGTCGGAAACTGTACGTCGGGTGATTATTCCCGCCGCACTGCCCGGTATTGTGGGTGGCGTTATGTTGGCCATTTCCCGCGCTATTGGCGAAACCATGATTGTGGTTATGGCGGCGGGTATGGCGGCGAAACTAACCGCCAATCCATTAGAGTCAGTTACTACGGTAACAGTGCAAATTGTTACCCTGCTAACCGGTGACCAAGAATTTGATAGTCCCAAGACCCTGGCAGCCTTTGCGCTGGGCTTGATGCTCTTTACAGTGACCTTACTGTTAAATATTTTTGCCTTACATATCGTTAAGAAATATAGAGAACAATATGACTGAGTCAGCAAACCATCTAGAGAAAATCAAAAAGTCTCTGAGTCGACGCAACCGTGCCGAGAAGCGTTTTCGCTGGTATGGGCGTACGGCCATCTTGATTGGCCTAGCGGCAGTTTTGATACTGTTCACTGATATCGTCAGCAAGGGTCACGGAGCCTTTCGTATAGCCTATATCGAACTAGAAGTCACCTATGATCAGGATCGGATCGGCGTGGACAATCTCACCGATCCCGAGGAATTGACAAGGGGCAACTGGGAAGCTCTCTCAAAAACTGCCATGCGCACTGAATTTCCTGAAGTGTCTGGCCGCAGTGACAAACGCAGGCTCTATGGGCTTATTAGTAGTGGTGCTGGCTTCGACCTAAAGGATCGTCTGTTGGAGAACCCGCTATTACTGGGTGAGACTGAGAGAGTTTGGATACTGGCTGACGATGATATAGATACCTATTACAAGTCTTGGCTAGACGGAGAACCCTACGCTGCCAGAATGTCGGCCAAGCAACTTGAATGGATCGATGAGCTCCATCAGCAGGGCAAAATCCGCCTGCAATTTAACAGCAACCTATTTACGCGAGGTGATTCCCGGGAACCAGAACAGGCGGGTATCCGTGGTGCAGTGATGGGCTCGTTATTTACCCTGATACTGACTCTGGTACTGTCGTTCCCGATTGGTGTATCAGCGGCAATCTATCTTGAAGAGTTTGCCCCGCGCAATCGCTGGACAGACTTTATTGAGGTCAATATTAATAATCTAGCCGCCGTGCCATCTATTATTTTTGGCCTGTTGGGGCTGGCGATCTTTATTAACTTTTTCCATGTGCCGCGATCCGTGCCGATCGTCGGTGGTTTGGTTTTAACCTTGATGACCTTGCCGACTATTATTATCACCAGTCGCGCAGCGATTAAGTCCGTGCCACCTTCGATACGCGAAGCTGCTCTGGGCATGGGCGCCTCAAAGTACCAAACGGTATTGCACCATGTACTGCCGCTGTCACTTCCAGGCATGTTAACGGGCGCCATTATTGGTATGGCTCAGGCGCTGGGTGAATCGGCGCCACTGCTAATGATTGGTATGGTGGCCTTTATTGTAGATATTCCCGGTGGCTTTAGTGATCCCGCCACAGTGTTACCAGTGCAAATTTTTCTTTGGGCCGACAGCCCGGAGAGAGCCTTTATTGAAAAGACCTCAGCGGCAATTATGATTTTGCTGAGCTTTCTGATTGTTATGAACACAGTTGCCGTATGGCTGCGCAAGCGCTTAGAGCGCCGTTGGTAGAAAGGAAAAAACAATGACTCAACTCGCATCAGCGGATAAGAAAAAAAGGGCTACCAAAGCCAAACCTGCAGCCATGAAAAGCCTCGAAGTAGAAGGCCATGAGCCTACGGTTGGTAAGGTGTTTACCGAGAACCCAAAAATGACCATGCGCAACGTCAATGTTTATTATGACGACAAGCAGGCCATTCACGATGTCAGTATTGATATCGCCAAAAACGAAGTGATCGCCATGATTGGCCCATCGGGCTGTGGCAAGTCGACGTTTCTGCGCTCCTTGAATCGCATGAATGATACGGTCGATATCTGTCGCGTCGAAGGCGAGATTTGCATGGATGGCGAAAACCTCTATGCCCCAAAACTGGATGTTGTAGAACTGCGCGCCAGAGTGGGTATGGTATTTCAAAAGCCTAATCCATTCCCCAAATCAATTTATGAAAACGTTGCTTACGGCCCGAAGATACATGGCCTTGCTGATACGCGTGTAGACCTCGACGAAATTGTTGAAAACAGTCTGCGCAAAGCTAGCTTGTGGGAAGAGGTCAAAGAGCGACTGCACCAGGCGGGCACAGGATTATCAGGCGGTCAGCAGCAGCGCCTCTGTATTGCCAGAGCCATTGCCGTTAGCCCAGAAGTAATTCTTATGGATGAACCCTGCTCAGCACTAGATCCAATTGCCACGGCTAAAATTGAAGAGTTGATTGAAGAGTTGAGTGAAAACTTCACCATCGCCATTGTGACCCACTCAATGCAGCAAGCGGCTCGTGTATCACATCGCACCGCGTACTTCCATCTCGGACGATTGATTGAAGTTAATCCAACCGAACAGGTATTTACCATGCCGCAGCACCAGCTCACAGAAGCTTATATAACGGGCCGCTTCGGTTAACAGGGAGAATAATATGTCAAAAATGTCATTTGAAAATCACATCATGAAGCAGTTCGATGAAGAGCTAGAAGAAATCCGTACACGCCTGATGGAAATGGGTGGCAAGGTTGAGCAGCAGTTGCAAAATGCCGTGCGCGCAGTAAGTGAAGCGGACAGTGCCCTAGCCGAACTGGTGATAAAAGAAGAAAAACTTGTCGACGAAATGGAAGTGGATATCGATGAAGCCTGCATCTTAATTATCGCTCGTCGCCAGCCAGCAGCCAGCGATTTGCGTCTGGTGATGATGGTGACCAAAGCGGTCAACGATCTCGAACGTATTGGAGATGAAGCCAAGAAGATTGCTAACCATGCCGTTATGCTTGCCGGTGAGAGTACGACCTCAGAAGGCTATACCGAGGTGCGCCATATGGGAAAATCGGTAATTAGTATGCTCAACAATGCACTGGATGCCTTTGCGCGCTTTGATGTTGACGCGGCCATGCGCACCCTTGAAGAAGACAAACAAATCGATCTCGATTACAAAACGGCACTTCGCGAACTGGTTACCTACATGATGGAAGACCCGCGCAGTATTAGTCGCGTGATCAATATTCTCTGGGTTGTGCGTTCCCTAGAGCGCATTGGCGATCATGCTAAAAACCTCTGTGAACAGATTGTCTTTGTGGTTAAGGGTAAAGATATCAGACACCAGTAGGTGACTCTGTACTAACCCAATATTAAAGGAGGCTTCGCCCTCCTTTTTTTATGTTTCTCTTGTTGCCCCTCTCGTTATTTCCCAGCATTTATGCCTTCCTCTATTCTAGATTTCTCGATCCCGAATCTTATGTCTCAGCGTTAAATCAGGGTTCTTGCCCTGCATTGCAAAGAACATTCAGCGCTGTCATATATCTGTCATTTAATGTTCACACCACCGTCATTTAGCACTGTTAATTTGAACACTCATTGAAGAAATATTGGTGTTTCTTCACGCCAAATCTATTTGGCTTTAAACAGAAAATGACGTGAGGTTGAGTGGCAGATGACCAATAAATGGTTTTTTATAATAGCTTTGGTAGTTTCATCCATCGCACCCTGGGCATCAGCCGAGAACGCTTTTGTGCTGGTATTCCTTGAAGACGCCCCACTGCGTCATGTGAAAGTGGCGGTCGACGGTAAAATTGTTGGTGTAACCGATGGTAATGGCTTGGTTCAGGCTGCGTTAGAACCCGGCCCACATAAGCTTTACTTAATTGATGACGATGTGGCTATCCCCGTCAAATTTAACTTGCCCCTAGGCGGCGAAGTTGAAGTCTCTGCAGTCTTTAGTGAAGAGAAAAACGTAGAGCCCATTGTTACCAGTCAATCATTTACCCCCGACACAGATGCATCTGGCTACATAACTGGCGTAGTAACTTCGCCATCAGGCCTGCCTATCGCTGGTGCCTTGGTTGAGGTGGCTGATGCCAATGTATTGGCGATAACAGACGAAGAAGGTATCTATTCGTTAAAATTACGAAGGGGCACTCACCGTATTGACGTCTCTCAAACAGGTTACAGATCATCCAGCATTGCTGCCATCCGGGTCTTTGCTGACCTAGGCATCAACGCGCGCTTTAAGCTACTCAAGCGACCCCCGTTAGAGTCAAGAATTGCCATGCCAATCCCCCGGGTGGAAGAAGTCGTTATTGTTGGTGTATTCAATCCTACCGATGGCGCGGAAAATATTGAACGCTATGCAACCTCCATTGTCAGCGCCATGGATGCTGACCAGATAGCACGTTTTGGTGATAGCGATGTCGCCTTGGCCATTGGTCGTATCGCTGGTCTTAGTGTTACCGAAGGCAAGTATGCCAATGTTCGTGGTTTGGATGGCCGCTATATCGCCACCAACTTCAATGGGATTTTAATGCCCAGTACAGACCCCATGCGCAGGGATATTCAGTTAGATTTATTTCCTTCAAATATTGTTGAGTCCATCGCAGTACAAAAATCTTTTTCCGTTGATCAGCTGGCGTCGACCACTGGCGGCTCTATCGCGGTTAACACTAAAGGCCTGCCCGATGAGCGTATCGGCAGCCTGTCCGTTTCTACTGGGTTCAATTCTGGCTTCACCTTTGATGATGTGCAGGGCTATCGGGATTCAAAAACCGAGTGGGCGGGCTTTGATAGCGGGTTGCGCGATATTCACAGGGGTGTTTTAGAGGCTACCGATGGTGGCACCTCATTGACTATCTGCGATCCTAGTGTCGCTGATATCTGTACGCGCCCAGAAGTGGCGCTTGCCTACGCTCTGACATTTAAGCCTGATTACGATTTACAGACAGTGGAAGCTAAGCCCGATGTTGGCTTCGATGTTGATTTCGGTGATCGCATGGAAATGGCTGAAGGTGAGCTTGGCTACTTTGTGGCAGCGTCCTATGGCCGTTCAACGGGCTATCGAGGCGATGCGTCCCTTGATAATCCAATTGGTCTTAACGGAATGTATAACCGCACCCAAGATACCGTTTCAGTGAGTGGTTACGGCGTGGTGGGTTACGAATTCAATCAGGGTGAAATCCTTTCCAAGACCACCTTGTTACGTTCAACCGACGACACGACTAGAAACACCGTGGCGGTCAATGTTGAAGACGTAAATATAGATAAAGCAGTTTTAGAATATGTTCAGCGCCAACTTTTTTCACAGAGTTTTAATGGTCTTTATGAATTTGATACCGCGGCGTTCGAAAGCAAAATAGAGTGGCGAGTAGGTTATGCTGAAACAGATCGTCTTGAGCCAGATCGTCGTCAGTATTTTTTGCAGGGTGAGAGCCTGGCCACTTCATCGGTGGAGCGTCGCTGGTCTGATCTGAACGAAGTCAGCAATGATATTGGCCTTGATTACAGGGGCACCTTTGATTGGGGCGAAAGCAATACAACCGCCGTTGTGGTTGGTGCACTGCTGTCAGATAAAGAACGAGCGGTTGCTCTGTATCGCTTTGGTATTCGCATGGGCGATAGCCCGATGTCTCTGCTGGTCACCGAGGGTGGCATTGATGAATTACTCTCTGTGCAAAACTTTGCTGCTGACGCATTTAGACTGCGCCCAGCGACAGCATCTACTGACTCCTACAATTCATCCGAGCGTCTGGGAGGCTACTACATAAAGTTGGCCAATGACCTGGGTGATCAATGGTCTGCCGAATTGGGTGCCAGATTTGAAAGCTTTACTCAGGACATTGCCTACCCAAATGTCGCGCCGAGTAACAGCGGTGCGCTAGAGCACGAAGCCTGGTATCCGGCCGTTAACCTGTCATGGCGAGCCAGCGAAGAACTACAGTTCCGCCTAGGTTACAGTCAGACAGTTTCCTACCCAGGTCTCATCGAGCGATCAGCATCCCAGTCCTACGATCCAGCGACCGATGACGCTATCTTTGGCACACCAGAACTTACCGTATCTGAAATCAACAATATCGATTTTAGAGTTGAGTATTATTTTGACCAGAGTAACAGCGTCTCACTGGCACTGTTTAATAAAGAAATAAGCAACCCGGTTGAGCGCGCTATTCCAGATGCATCGGGTTCAGCAGCTGACGGCATTACCTTTAGAAATCAGCAAGAAGCTGTACTCGACGGTATCGAACTTGATTTCAATACCATTGTTTTTGATCAGGACGACCATTCTGTGTTCGTCAATGGCAACGTTTCCTACATTGATTCGTCGGTCACGTTCGGAGCCAAGTCACTGCAGTTGGAAGGCATGGGTTCAGACGGACGCCAGCTTCAGGGTCAGTCAGAGTACCTGGCTAACTTGCAGATTGGTTACGACCACTTCCCTTCGGGTCAGAAGCTCACGCTGCTGGTTAATTATTTCGATGATCGTATCTTCCGCACCGCGCGAGGAGCAGCGCTGGGGCCCATTGTTGAAATTGGCAGGACCCTTATGGACCTCAATTATGAAAAACAGTTTGGCGAGGAATGGGACCTAAAATTTCAGGTTAAGAATTTGACCGACGAACCAATTTCATACAGTCAGAACAACCGCATCATCGAGCTTTATGAGCTTGGCACATCAATCAGCCTGTCGCTTAGCTACAGGCTATAAGAAAAACTTTAGTAAAAAATTAAATACACTTTTATAAGGAATGGTAAGCATGAGAACTAATTTATATACGGGTATCCTTCTCGCATCAGCGGCGCTTGCAGGTTGCGACGGTAACAGCGAGAGCACGGGTGACATTACCGTAAATGTAGAAGGTACGACAACAGCTGTCGCGGTAACGACTGCTGCGAGCACCTGTGACAACGTAACTGAAGCGTCTTTTATCGCTTTTAATGATACCTGTTCACAGGGTACTGTCACCGGCACTATCAATACTGATTACAGCTTTATAGAGGACGTTGAATATATTCTTAGCGGTGTTGTTAAAGTGGGTAATGGCAATATCGCCATCGCTTCTACAGCAGAATATGAGGCAGTGGTTGCTGCAGGTGTTACCTTAACGGTTGCAGCCGGCACCAGCGTCAAAGGCACTGCAGATGGCGTTCTTTTAGTGACTCGCGGTTCCCAGCTGATTGCTGAAGGCACAGTCTTTGACCCGATTACCTTTAGTAGCCTAGATGACAACTACGACGGTATGGGTGAATGGGGTGGTGTTGTTATCCAAGGCTTCGCACCACAGTATGGCCAAGGCGACACCGGCGCCTGTTTCACCGTTGGTGAACAATGGTGCAACGTTTTAGGTGAAGGCGGAGACTTCGTTCAGGAATACGGCGGTAGTATGGGTGGCGACGACAGTGGCAGCCTACGTTATGTGCGTATTGCTGAGGGCGGCTTGATCGCTGGTCCAAACAACGAAATTAACGGCCTGACTCTGCAGGGCGTTGGCTACGGAACTTCTATCGACTATGTTCAGGTTCACGGCAATCAGGACGACGGTATTGAATGGTTTGGCGGTACGGTCAATGTTAAGCACGCTGTTTTAACCAACAACGATGATGACGATATTGATTTCGACGAAGGCTATCAGGGCAATATTCAGTATGCACTGATTATCAAAAACCAAACAGAAGGTGCTGTACCCGTAGGCTCAAATGATCCACGCGGTATTGAGCTCAACTCCTCTGATGCTGATTACACCCCACAGACTGCAGGTGTTATTGCTAACGTAACTATCGTTGGTGGTGATGCAGCAAACTCTGCTGGTGAATTTGGCATGCGCCTACGTGGATCGGTTACCGCGGCTATTCATAACTCAGCGGTAACTGGTTACGACGTAACCTGTGCGCGCATTGACGACTCTGACCATGATGCGGATGGGACTACTGCCAAGTTGGATACCCCAATCACATTGAACAACTTTCTTTGCGATACTGCAGGCGAAGCCTTTAATAAAGAGCTGCCAATTTCAACGGCAACCGTCACTGAAGAAGGCATTACCTTAGACGCCAAGATGGCTATAGTGAATAGTTCAGCGTTGCTGGCTACCACGCCTACTATCACCGCGCTAGATAATGGTTCTTCATTCCTCTTCGACCAAACCCGTTACATTGGTGCTGTTGATCCATCGGCTTCAGTTGCTTGGTGGGCTGACTGGACTATCCCTGGTTCAGTAGTCGCTGCAGAAGCAGTTCAGGAAGCGAGCTTTGTGTCATGTAACTCCTCGAACACAGAATGTACGGTAACTGGCACCATTGATACTGACTACACGATGGTTTCTGGTGTTGAGTATCGCTTGGACGGCGTCGTTAAAGTGGGCAACGGTAATATCGCCATCGCATCTGCGGCAGAGTACGACGCTGTAGTCGCTGCTGGTGTAACACTGACTATCCGCGCTGGTGTAGAGGTTAAAGCCTTTGATGACGGTGTATTGCTAGTTACTCGTGGCTCGAAGTTGATTGCTAACGGTTCGTCCGCTAGCCCAATCACCTTTAGTAGTATCGACCCTGGCTACGACGGCATGGGCGAATGGGGAGGCGTTATTGTTCAAGGCTTCGCACCACAGTATGGCCAAGGTGGCACAGGCGCATGTTTCGGCGCAGGTGAAACCTGGTGTAACGTGCTGGGTGAAGGCGGCGACTTTGTGCAGGAATATGGCGGCAGCATAACAGCTGACAACAGCGGCATTATCCGCTACGTTCGTATTGCTGAAGGTGGTTTGATCGCCGGTCCAAACAACGAAATTAACGGCCTGACTCTGCAGGGTGTTGGACATGGAACGCTAGTTGATTATGTTCAGGTACACGGCAATCAGGATGATGGTATTGAGTGGTTCGGCGGTACAGTAAACGTTACGCACGCACTGTTAACGGGTAACGATGATGATGATATCGATTTCGACGAAGGCTATCAGGGCAACATTCAGTACGCATTGATTATCAAGAACCAAACTGCTGGTGCAGTGCCTGTAGGTTCAAACGATCCACGTGGTATTGAGCTTAACTCTTCTGACGCTGATTACACACCAGAAACGGCAGGTGTTATTGCCAACGTGACTATTATCGGTGGTGATGCAGCAAACTCTGCTGGTGAATTTGGCATGCGCCTACGTGGATCGGTTACCGCGGCTATTTATAACTCAGCGGTGACTGGTTACGACGTAACCTGTGCACGCATTGATGATTCTAACCATGATGCCGATGGGACGACTGCCAAGTTGGATACCCCAATCACATTGAACAACTTCCTGTGTGATACAGCGGGTGTTGCATTCAACAAAGAGCTGCCAGTTTCAAGTGCTACGGTCATTGAAGAAACGATTGTTCTCGATAGCGATTATGCAATCACCAACGCGTCTGCCACTGTTGCCGCTACGGTAATCACTGCGCAGGATAATGGATCTGGCTTTGTGTTTGATTCAACCGATTATATCGGCGCAGTCAAAGAAGGAAGCACCCCTTGGTATGCAGAGTGGGCCATTCCCGGTTCTTTGTAAGCGTTAATTTACAAGCAGTTCGAAAAGGCCCCAGAAATGGGGCCTTTTTTTTGCCTATCGTATTGGTATAGGCGCATTTTATTTTTGATGAATATAATTATTAATGAGAGTAAGCAGTGGAATGGCTTAACTAAAGTTTGAAGGCTATAGCGTTAGGTATTCAGACACCGTTTGATTTCACCGTTTGGAAGAAAGAAGGGCGGAGAGCTGTTCAGGCTGCTGTCAGTGTTAGCCCTTTATGCTGGGGCGCGCACTCATCTGGTCAAACCAGCGTTGCAGATGTGTGTAGTCTTCAGGGATAGAGACCTTTACCCAGCCGGCGAAGTCCGTCGTCATAAAGCCCGTAATATCCACCACGGAGAAGTAGTCGCCCAGCACAAACTCATTGCTGGCAAAGTGCGTATTCATATCGGCAAAAAAATCATTCAGACGCGTTAGCCCCCGTGTGGCCAGTTCAGGAATTTGAGCGTACTGATGGGGCCCAGCAAGTGCGCGATCTTTAAAGCCGGGGGTGCTATTGCGAAAGGCTTCCGCTACAGCCATCAGGCCATTCATCTGCACAAAATGATTCCATGACTCAGCCTGAGCGCGCTCCAATGGGGTGCGACCATACAGCGGGTTATCCGGATAGATCTCATCCAGATAATGACAGATGGCATTCACCTGATTGAGGCAGCTGCCATCATCAAGTTCAAGCGCCGGTACATCTTGAAGCGGGTTAAAGGCAGTATATTCAGGACTCTTGTGCTCACCAGCGCGTAAATCTACCTGCACCGTTTCGATTTCAATGCCTTTTTCGGCAAGAAAAATAGCCACTCGGCGAGCGTTGGGTGCAGCGGCAAATTCATGGAGCTTCATCGCGGAGTATCCTTCTAATGGGACTGCTTTTTGGCCAGAGGGGTACTGAGAAGAGCTAGGCGATTGGTAATAGCCTCAAGAATACTGCCGGCATCCAATCCAGTATCGGCTAGCTGCTGGCTGTGATTACCATGATCAACGTAACGATCCGGCAAACCTAAATGCAGCACAGGCATCACAATACCTTGAGCCGCTAAGAATTCACTAACCGCCGATCCAGCACCGCCAGCAATACTATTTTCTTCCAAGGTAACCAGCAGCTGATGTGTCTCAGCAAGCTTGAGAATAAGTTGCTCATCGATAGGTTTTACAAAGCGCATGTCGGCCACAGTGGCATTAATGCTCTCGGCGGCTTCAAAGCCATAAGTCAGCAGAGTACCAAAGTTTAAAATGGCAACCTGTGAACCTTCGCGCCTAATAA
>DDDD01000157.1 GCA_002335945.1 Porticoccaceae bacterium UBA1989 | reverse complement strand
GATATCCGAAAAAGCCGCCGATGGTACAGTCGATTTCGCCATCGCCACTGAGGCCCTGGAGCTATTTAGCGATCTGCTAATGATGCCTTGCTACCGTTGGAATCGCTGTATTTTGGTGCCCAAGGATCATCCTCTCGCCCAGTTAGATTCTCTGACATTGGAAGACGTGGCCCTGTATTCGATCGTGACTTACGTGTTTGGCTTTACCGGACGCTCCCGATTAGACGATGCCTTTAGAGATAAAGGCCTGAAGCCCAAGGTGGTGTTTACGGCCACAGATGCCGATGTGATTAAAACCTATGTAAGGCTTGGTTTGGGTATTGGGATTGTCGCCCATATGGCCTACAACCCAGAGACAGACTCAGATCTGGTAGCCATTGAAGCAGGGCACCTGTTTGAGTCTAGCGTAACCAGTATTGGCTTTCGTAAAGGGACTTATTTAAGGGGTTATATGTACGACTTTATAGAGGCATTTGCGCCGCACCTTACTCGCAATGTGGTCGACGAGGCCATGGCCTTACCGAACAAGGAAGCTCAGGAGAAATATTTTGCGGGTATTAAACTGCCGGTGTGTTGATGCTGTTTTCTGGCTGAAGGTTTTTGCCGTTTAGAACTATGCGCGAATGGCATGGCCGACCAATTATGCTGGTCATATAAGTAACGCCGGCTTTTTATAAAAGGCCGTTCTATAAAAAATCCAGGTCCACGTCATTCATAATTTCCTGAATCTCTTCGTCTTCCGTGGTCTTTTGATTTAGCACGTCTTTGACGAACTTAAAGTACACCGTGTAAACCTCAGCAGGCTCGTTATCTCGTTCGACAATAAAGAAGGGGGCGCGATCGACACTGTGCTGTGCCGCAAGAAGCATCCCCTCTGACTGAGGATCTGCTTCATAGGCAATCACCGTTTGATCAATCTGCTCTAACTGCCCAGCGTCACGCATCTTCTGTTCTACCTCGCCACACTTTTTACAGGGCGAGCCATCAGCGAATACTTTTTTGACCAGGGTGATCTTCATTTCCGTTATTTCTCGATATTCACTGCGTGCAAACCACATTCTTTCTTAGTTGCTTCTTCCCACCACCAGCGACCTTCACGTTCGTGCTGACCTGGGCCTGTGGGACGAGTACAGGGCTCACAGCCAATGCTGATAAAACCTTCGTCATGTAGGGCGTTGTAGGGCACGTTATTTTCACGAATGTAATCCCAAACCTGCTTTGAGGTCCAGTTTGCCAGCGGGTTAAACTTGGTTAGTTTGTCATCTGGGCGGGCAAAGGCTTTGTCATCCTGAATTACAGGAACTTCGGCTCTTGTACCTGGGCTCTGATCACGGCGTTGACCGGTAATCCATGCGTCTACTGTCAGTAGCTGCTTGCGCAGTGGGGCAATTTTGCGGATGCCACAGCATTCTTTATGGTCATCTTCGTAAAAACTAAACAGGCCTTTTTCTTTGACGAGCGTTTCGACCCGCGCGGCTTCTGGGTAGACCACATGGATATCGATACTGTAATGCTTGCGTACCTCTTCCATAAACCGGTAGGTCTGGGCATGAAGGCGGCCGGTATCCAAAGAGAACACCTTTATATCTGGGCGGATTTTATGGGCCATATCAATCAGTACGACATCTTCAGCGCCACTAAAAGAGATGCTGATATTGTCATGATTTGCCAGTGCATATCGCAAAATATCCTGAGGTGACTGGGTGGATAGTTCAGAATCGATATCGGTTACATTGATCGAATTTGCTGGGTTGCTCATAAAATTGGCTCAGTTGATTGGGGAGGTCTGAAGATCGCTCGGCATCATAACAAACAGCGCTAATTCATTGAACTATCTAGGTGTTATAGGCTTATAACCTTTTGCTTTAGCTTATGTTCAATTGCACGCGGGATTGATTTTGAGTAGAGTGCATATCAAATAATATGTGGGGTAGTTTTGTGGAAATTGCATGCTTAGATTTAGAGGGCGTATTGGTCCCTGAGATTTGGATCGCCTTTGCCGAAGAGACCGGTATAAAGGAGTTAAACCGAACGACCAGGGATGAACCTGACTACGATATTCTGATGAACTATCGCCTCGATATACTCCGTCAGCACGGCCTGGGTCTGAATGAAATTCAAGAGGTTATTGCCACCTTAAAGCCCCTTGATGGCGCCTTGGACTTTGTAAACTGGCTTCGCGAGCGATTCCAAGTGGTCATCCTCTCAGATACCTTTTACGACTTCGCCAGCCCCTTTATGAAGCAGCTGGGTTACCCAACATTGCTCTGCCATAAGCTTGAAGCCGACGATAAGGGCATGTTGGTGAATTACCATCTCCGCCAAGCTAACCCAAAGCGCCAAGCCATTGTGGGCTTTAAAAGCATGTATTACCGAACCATTGCAGCCGGCGATTCGTATAACGACACGACTATGTTGGCTGAGGCTGATGCCGGTATTCTGTTTCATGCGCCGCAAAATGTGATTGATGAGTTCCCGCAGTTTCCAGCTGTTCAGTCTTTTGCTGATTTAAAGCAAGAATTTCTCCGCGCCAGCAACCGGTCACTTGAGTTATAGTACCCTCACTAAAAATTATGGCCATTGTATGAGTAACAAAACATCCAGCTCCGATCGTATTCGTGAAAAGAAAAAGCTCTTTCTTGATCGTGAACAGAAGATTATTGATGCGGCGCTGGAGCTGTTTCTCAAAGAGAGCATCGACTGCGTAACTGTCTCCAAAATCGCCAGCAAGGCGGGGATTGGTAAAGGCACAGTCTACAAGCACTTTCTAACCAAGAATGAGATGCTGGTGCGGATCATGCTCGACTACGAGAGAAACATTACCGACTGTCTGGCCGCTGGCATTATCAAAGCCGAAAAGGGTGATGCGGGTGCAGCATGTCAGGCTTATTTTCAGGCGCGGCTAGCTCGCCCTGATCTCGATCGATTGGTACAGCAGCTGGAAGGCCGCTTGGCCGATGCCGTCGACATTGCCGAGCAGCTTGAAGAATTACATAACATCCGTCGTTCTAACGAGGATTCCCTCAGCGATATGCTGACCAAACAGATCGGTGCTGGTGTGCTAGAAGATGTACCCCCGCATTTCCATTATCTGGCCTGCTGGGCTCTGGCTCAGGGTGCCGTCGACCTCTGGTATAGCAAAAGCTGGAACTATCGCCACGATACTGCTGATCTCATGAAGTTTATTACCAATATTGGCGTCACCATGGGTAACCGAGGCCAGTACCATCCCGTCTCGAAAGATACGGCTAAAAAGAAAAAACTCAAGTC
>DDDD01000016.1:60274-60862 GCA_002335945.1 Porticoccaceae bacterium UBA1989 | reverse complement strand
AATCAAAATATAACCGGCTGCCATCCCTGGTACTGCGATCTGAGCAAAGTGAGCGATACGTTTAACACCGCCAAATACAATTAGCGCCAGACTGACACAGAGAAACGCCACGGTGGCGGTAGGCGGAATATTCCAAGCATTATCAACGGCCGACACAATGCTATTGGCCTGAATACCTGGTAGGCAGAAACCCATAGCGATAATGGTTGATGCGGCAAATAACCAGGCGTACCAGTTCTGTCCCATGGCTTTTTCAATGTAATAAGCCGGACCACCACGGTACATGCCGTTGTCGTCTTTTTCTTTGTAGATCTGGGCTAATGTGGCTTCGACATAGGCGGTTGATGCACCGAGAAATGCCACGGTCCACATCCAGAACACGGCGCCAGGACCACCCATGGCAATGGCGGTAGCAACACCGGCAATATTGCCTGTGCCCACGCGGCCAGAGAGAGACATAGCCAGGGCCTGAAAAGAAGACACACCAGAGTCGGAACTGCGTCCGTCGAAAATTAATTTCATCATGTGGCGGAAATGACGCACCTGTAAGAAGCGAGTGCGAATGGAAAAATACAGACCTGAGCCCAA